>DATAZN010000139.1:0-12654 GCA_036272035.1 Mycobacterium sp.
GGTCGGTTCGGGGTCGCTGGGATACGCCGCGACCGGCGAGTCGGTCGGGTTTGCCCAGCGGATGGAATCGGTGGCGCCGCCGGGCGGGGTGATGCTATCGGAGTCGACCGCGCGGCTGGTCGAGCACACCGTGACGCTGGCGGAGCCGGAGTGGGTGCGCATCAAAGGCGAAGACGAACCGGTGCGTGCGCGCCGACTGGTGGGGATCGGCCCGCGGAATGGTCTGGTCGGGCGCGCCGAGGCGAGCCTGGTCGGCCGGCGCTGGGAAATGTCCACCGTCGAGGGCCTATTGGACCGTGCCATCGACGGGCACGGCGGTGTGGTCGGGGTGGTGGGGTCACCTGGCATCGGTAAGAGCCGTCTCATGCGCGAGGTTGCGGCGATAGCTCGAAGCCTCAACGTGGAGGTGTTCACCGCCTTCTGCGAATCGCATGCCACTGACGTTCCGTTCCGTGTCGTGGCCCGGCTGTTGCGCACGACCACCGGGGTCGAGGGTCTTGACGCGGAGGCGGCCCGCGCCCAGCTGCGGGCTCGGGTGCCAGATGCCGAGCCGGAGGACTTGGTGCTCTTCGATGACCTGCTGGGCATCGCCGATCCCGAGCTTTCCCTGCCCAAGATCGATCCCGATGCCCGTCGGCGGCGGCTGACCGCGCTGGTGAATACCGCCTCGTTGGCCCGCAAAGCCCCGGCGCTTTACGTCATCGAGGACGCTCATTGGATCGATGAGGTTAGCGAGTCGATGCTGGCCGACTTCCTCACCGTCATCCCGCAGACACCCTCGCTGATGCTAGTCACCTACCGCCCCGAGTATGAGGGTGCACTCACGCGGGTGCAGGGCGCCCAGACGATAGCCCTTGCCCCACTTGGTGATTCGGAGACCGCAGCACTGGTTGCAGAGCTCCTCGGCTCAGACCCCTCAGTTGATGCGCTGGGCCACAAGATCGCCGAGAAGGCCGCCGGTAACCCCTTCTTCACCGAAGAGATCGTGCGTGAATTGGCTGAGCGGGGGGTGCTGCGCGGCGAGCGCGGCGGTTACGTGTCAAACGCCGAGATTGGTGAGGTCGGTGTGCCCGCCACCTTGCAGGCGACCATCGCGGCGCGCATCGACCGGCTCGACCCCGCGGCCAAGCGCACCTTGAGCGCCGCGGCGGTCGTCGGCTCGCGGTTCAGCCCGGACATAATCGAAACGCTGGGCATCGATCCCGTCCTGCACGGCCTGTTGGGCGGCGAACTCATCGATCAGATCCGATTCACCCGTGAAGCTGAGTACGTGTTTCGCCATCCGCTGATCCGCGCGGTGGCGTACGAATCACAGCTCAAATCGGATCGCGCAGAGCTGCACCGGCGCGTCGCGGCCGCCATCGAATCCCGCGACCCGGCCGCGGCCGAGCAGAACGCGGCCCTGATCGCTGAACACCTGGAAGCGGCCGGTGATCTGTACGCCGCCTACGCCTGGCACATGCGGGCCGCGACCTGGGCGACCAACCGCGACATAAGCGCGGCGCGACTGAGCGGGGAGCGCGCCCAAAAGATCGCCGACGCCCTGCCCGCCGATGACCCAAATAAGACAGTCATGCGCATCGCCCCGCGCACCATGCTGTGCGCGAACGCCTGGCGAGTCCACGAGCATGCAGCCGGCGCCCAGTTCGACGAACTGCGGCAGTTGTGCGCCGCTGCCGGGGACAAGGCGTCCCTGGCCATCGGGATGTCGGGGCTGGTGATGGATCTGCTGTTTCAGGGCCGGGTGCGCGAGGCGTCGCGGCTGGCATCCGAGGCCATGGCCCTCCTCGACTCAATCGGAGATCCGACCCTCACGGTGGGGCTGTCCTTCGCGCCGATCTACGCGAAGGCTGAAAGTGGCGAGTGGCGTGACGTACTGGTGTGGTCACAAAGGGTTATCGACCTGGCCGATGGCGATCTTTTCAAGGGCAACTTCATCTTCGGCTCTCCGTTAGCGGTCGCCCTTCTGCAGCATGCCGTTGCCCGTCATTGCTTGGGTCGTCCCGGATGGCGCGACGACCAGCGGCACGGCCTGGCCATGGCCCGCAGCGCCGACCCCCTGACGTACGCCGTGGTCGTCGGCTACGTCTATCTCGCCGCGGTGCCGGTTGGCGTGCTGAACCCCGACGATTCCGCGATGCGCGAGATCGAGGATGCGCTACGGATCGCGGAACGATCCAGTGATGACGTCGCGTTGGCCTGGTCCCGGTTGGCGCTGGGCTTTGCGCTGGTGCACCGCCACACGGATGCAGAGCGTGATCGCGGACAGACGCTCCTGGCGGAGCTCGGCGACGTGTTCCTGCGCCGCGGATACCTGTTGTGCGATTTGCCGCTCGTCGAGGTGTACGTGGCCCGTGAGGGGGTTCGGCGTGGAGATCGCGATGACGCCATCCCGCGCATGCGCGCTGCGGTCGACGATCTGTTCCGGGAGGGACGCGTGCTGTTGTGGGGCGTTTCAGCGACCGGTGTTCTGGTGGAGACACTGCTGGACCGCGCCTTGGAAGCTGATGTTGCCGAGGCCGAGGCCGCGATTGAGCGGTTAGCGACCACGCCAGCCGATGAGGGTTTGGTAATAGGCGACATCTGGCTGTTGCGGCTGCGGGGGCTGCTGGCGCGGGCTCACGGCGATCGCGCGGCTTATGCGCACTTCCGGGATCGCTACCGCGGCATGGCGAGAACGCTTGGCTTCGAGGGTCATATCGCCTGGGCCGAGGCGATGGAATGACGGCACCCGGCTTGGCGCTAAAAGTCTTGAGCACCGTCATCCTGCGCGCACACATCGACCGCCATCTGCGCCAATCTCAAGCAGCTCGTCTTCGGTGACTGGGCAAGCGGACCTGCGTGGTCGACGATGAAAATCCCGCTGACCACCGTCGCCTTGGGCGAAGAAAACCCGCCGACCGTCCGCCTCGCTCACGGGTGCGGTTAGGAGAACAGCTCCGCAAGGTTGACGAACGTGCCCACGGCCGCAAACAGAGCGGAGTCGGCACCGAGTAGGAGGTCGTAGGGAACCAGTGCGGTGTTGGCGGACATCGGATCAAGGATCGCGTTCAGGAAATTACCGGCATCGAGCTGATCCATGACAATGTTCGCATCGTATGCGGGGAGACTGGTCAGGGACGCATTGATGGCGTCTGCAACGGGCAGCAATGAGGAATAGTCGTACGACAGCGTAGCGCTGATGTCGTTGATGATGTCTGTCGGCGGCGAGCTCAGCGTCACGTCGGACACCGGGAAGCCGGAGAGCTTGAGGAGCCCATCCACGACGTCGATAAACGACGGGTTCTCGGGGCCAAGGCCAAGCGTGTACACCGAGTTCGCGAACGGCAGCAACGGCGCGACCTGGTCCAGGTAGCTGATCGGGTGCTGCAGATCGTTGAGGGCGTCGGTGACTCCCTGCTGCCAGCCGTTGCTCAGTGCGTCGGAGAGTTGCGTCTGATCGATGTCGGGGAACAGCCCGAAGGTGGTGGGCACGTTCGCCGGCCCCTGGTTCCAGCCCTCGGCGATGCTGCCGTAGCCCAGGTTCACCAGGATCCGCGTATCGGGTTCCAGCAGGTCATAAAGCGGTTGCCCGATTCCCGGGGCCAACAGCAGCGGCTCCAATAAAGGCAGGTTGTCGTTCGGAATCATGTAGTAGTCGGTCAGCCCTTCCCCGGTGAGCGCCTCAGATCCCGGCAACAGAATCGCGTTGTTGATCTGGTCGGGGGTGAGATCCAGATACAAAGTGTGCGCTAAAAAGACCCCCACCAGCCCGTTGAGGTCCGACAGCAGGTTGGTCGTGTAGTGCGGGAAGTCGGCGGAACCGTCGTATTCGAGGCTGTAGATGTCGGTCGGGTAGAGGTCAGATGGTGTCGCGGGTAGGAAGGGGACGCCCGCAGCGGTGAAGGCCGAGGTGTTACCGGCTGGAAAATCGAAGGTGTTGAAGAAGCCACCGTCGGGATTTTGAGGGTTGCCGACCAGCACGAAGTGCACATCGTCACTCGGCACACCGTGTTGGGCGAGCTCCGACATGGCCAGCGAGGCGGCATCTGCACTCTGCGAGTAGCCAAAAACCACGACGGGATTCTCGGGGCTCACCCCTCCGGCGGCTATTTGGCCTTCGATATCGGCGACAATGATCTGCTGGTCCTGACCCAGCGACGTACCGAGCTCCAGGCTTTTGACACCAGTAAGCGGAGACAACCCATCGGGTATGAACGAGGATTGGGCGGTGCCAGTGAAGCCGAGTGGCTGCAGGTACAGCGAGTCGGCGGCATCCACGGTTTGCGGGGGCGGTATCGGGGCACCGCTGCCGCTGAAAACCAACGCCGTACCCTCCCCCAGCGGCGAATCTGCGGTGTCAACGTCGGTGAGCTGAATCGCGCGGACCTGAACATTCGGTAGCGATGGCGACATCGACGCAACAGCGATCAGGCCGCCACCAGTAATGGCGACACCAAAGGTGCGCGCCGCCGCGACCGACGAATTTATTGGACTCATCGTCGTTTCTCCATCTCTGTCATGGCGGAGGCACGGCCACGGTGTCGGATTTAGTCCCGCGATGGGAATGGTTGCTCGCAGTGGGGTGGGACGAGCTCCGTAACGCGCCACTGCAGTTTCGCTCGGTTCGGCGCGCTACTAATTAGTTGAGTTGCGGTCTTGAGTTCCCGTCAGTTGCGGACTTGAGTTCAACTGTCGGCCGTTTACTTCGTCGACGCGGTGAATCCCGACCCGTACATGGCGGAACTCGCCTCCGCACTGGACAACCTTCGACTGACCCAGCAGTGCGCCAACATCCGAGACCTCGAATTGGCGGAACGCAGGTAAAGCATCATTGTCGCGATCCTCCCGGCGGCAGGGCGGTAGGCGCTATAACGCCGCGGAGTCACTGAAACGCGTAACGACGGGGTGGAAATAACGCCGTCCCCTGCTGGTGAACGCCCTATCGTTAGCTAATCGGGGGTGTCGGGGTCCTGGATCGGCGAGGGTGTCGCGCTCCTGTATCGGGATGCCGCGGCCGACCGTCGCCGCGCGCTTGAGCTGATGGTGCAGGCCCGCGAGTGGCAGCGCGGGCGTATGCCCTCCCTGGTCCCGGTCACCGAGTTGTTGGCCGCCCGGGCGAGGGCCAGGCGCGGCGACCGCGATGCCGCCATTGCGGTGATGCGCAAAGCCCTCGACGGGCTGGACCAGGAAGGACGGCTGGGGTATGGCGTTTTCGGCACCGGCGCTCTCGTGGAGACGCTGCTGGAGCGTGGCGCCGAGAGCGACCTGGCCGAAGCCCAAGAGGCGTTCGACGGGTTGGCGAACCTGTCGGCAGACGACGGTTCGGCGATACGCGAGATCACGCTGCTACGGCTGCGCGCGCTGCTAGCCCGGGCCCGCGGCGATGACGTCGGCTACCGGGATTTGGCGAGCCGCTATCGCGCGATGGCGGAATCGCTTGGCTTCGATGGGCACATCGCTTGGGCCGAGGCGATGATCGAGAGGTCGGGAATAGTCGGCGATTTGACGACTCCGGCCCGTGTTTTGGCCCTTCTGGCATCGACATCCGGGATCTCAAGATCGCATCTGTGTACCACCGCGGCGAGGCCGGCCGAGATTGCAGTGGTGCACTACTGCGCTCACCACACCGCGCCGAAGCGACGATTTCCGTAGCACGTGGCTCGGTGATGCGAGCCGTTGCGCTCGCACTCATCGGGCACGAGATTCCAAGGAACAACGCAGTTTAGGGGACCGCATGATCTGTCCAGCCATGGCCAATCCGCGCGAAACATCGTCGCCGATCGGGTTGAACCCACCGCGAGTGGGCTCACCCAAGCTGATGCAGGGTATTGGATTCGCGTTCTTTCGCCGTAGGGCGATGCGGAATTGGATTAAGCGACACGGACACATCTTCGAAATCAACGTTCCATTCTTTGGTCGATCCGTCGTCGTTTCTGAACCGGCTCTGGTGAGGTCGGTGTGTACCGCGAGCGCCGAACAGCTGATCAACGTCCAGCCGAATCTCAGCAATTGGTTCGGGCCCGGGTCGACCTTTGGGCTTGACGGCAGCCGGCATCGCGATCGGCGCCGGCTGCTCGCACCCGCATTCCACGGTCAGAGCCTGAAAAACTACGAGAAGCTGATCGAGGACCAGACATTGCGCGAAAGCGCGAATTGGCTTGAGAACACGGAATTTCGAATTCTCGAACCGATGAGCAGGATCACCTTGAACGTGATCTTGCAGACCATCTTCAACGCTGATGGGACCGAACTCGAGGCGCTCCGCGAGATCCTGCCGCCGTATATGAGACTGGGACAGTTATTGGCGTTTGTGCCGCGGCCGCGCTTCCGGACCGGACGTAACAGCCCGTGGGGCAAGCTAGACCAGTTGCGCAAGGCATTTGACCAGACCGTGTGCACGCTGATCGATCGGGCCGATGCCGATCCGCGTCTCGACGAGCGGACGGACATCCTGGCCTTGTTACTGCGCAGTTGGCACGACGACGAAACCGGGATACCCCGCCGCGACATCTGCGATGAACTGTCCCTACTCGTCTGTGCGGGTCACGAGACCACCGCATCGGCACTGGCCTGGACGTTTGAGCGGTTGCGGCGCCACCCAGACGTGCTAGCTGAACTGGTGAGAGAAGTCGATGCGGGTGGCAGCAGGTTACGGCGGGCCACAATTTTGGAGTCACTACGGGTGCGCACCGTCATCGATGTGTTTGGCCGCCGAGTCAATTCGGCGAACTTCGACCTCGGCGAGTGGCGGATCCCGCATGGGCGCACACTGATCGTGCGCATTGCCGATCTTCACGACGATCCAGAAATCTTCCCTCATCCCGAGCGGTTCGACCCGTATCGCTTCCGCGGCACCAAGCCGCCGACATCAGCATGGCTGCCGTTCGGTGGCGGAGCACGGCGGTGCCTCGGTGCTGATTTCGCGATCGCCGAAATGGATATCGTGCTGCGGACGGTGCTGCAGAATTTCCGGATCCAGACCGATGCCGCCGCCGATGAGAAGTCGCATTTCCGGGGAATTGCCCACACCCCGAAACTCGGCGGCCGCGTAATCGTGAACCGCCGAAGGTAGCCCGTCGTGTCGACTCAACTGATCAGACCATCGCACGCGCAACGGCTCGAAATCCGTTGCAATGTCGGTGATGCCATGGTCGCGAACTTGGCGGTCCACATCGTCTTCTTCTTTGAGCGGCATCTCGACACGAGGGCGCTCACCCGTGCATTTGCGCACGCGCTCACGACCCTTCCGATCTTTGCGGGGCGAATGACGATGGTCGACGGCACGATGCGAATCCGATGTGAGGGGCAGGGTGTGCCCTTCACGTCTGTGTCGTCCGGCCACACGCTCCGTGAGGCGATCCGTTCGGCGTCGAAGGACAACGGACTGTGGCTCGTGGACCCGGTGAACGGCGCCACGGCTCGATGGGGGCGAGGTCCGGTGTGCAAGGTACGTGTCACGCAGCTCGCGGACGACGCGACCGCGATCGGTTTCTCGTGGCACCACGCGATCGGCGACATGCAGACGGCGATGCACTTCATGAACGCGTGGGCTGCAGCCGCCGCCGACAAGCCACTCGCTGAGCCGTTGGTCGTCGAAGACCGCGTTGCCTACCTTGACGAGCATCTCCCTGCCGACGGCGCTCGGGAACCGGGGGTGCGTTGTCTAGGGCTCGGAGAAATTGCACGTAGCGCGCTGTACCTGGCAAAGGATGCGCGCAAGCAGCGAACTCTAAGCTTCTACTTCGGAGAAGACGAAATCTCCCGCATGCGCGAGGCTTACGGAATCCGGATGCGTTTGAGCGCGAACGACGCTGTGTGCGCTCATGTTTCCGAAGTGCTTATGGAGGCGGATCCCGCAGTGGATCGTCGCACCCTCGCGATCGCGGTGAATGCGCGAAAGCGCTGTGGCCTCGATCCGATGCTTATCGGCAACATCCTCACGACGCTGAACCTCGACCTGAGACGCGGAGCGACTGCAAGTTCGATTGCCGAACGGATCCGCCACGACGTGGATCACTTTGCCGACGAACACTGCGACATGCGCATCAACCAAAAGTTTTTGGACGCTGCCGGTGCATGGCGGGCCGCTCGCTGTGTATCCACTGCATTCAACCCGGCCCGGTGGAACCCGATTGTCACGAACTGGAGCGGATTCGGCGTTTATCGCATCCACTTCGAAGACACCCTCACGTCCTACTGCACGCCGTTGCTGAAATTACCGGTGGCGGGTCTCGGTGCCCTGGCGGAAGGGGCAGATGGCCGCGGGCTGGTTTTTCAGATGTCATTGCCGCCCAAAGAATTCGCGGCCACGTCAAGTCCCGCGATTCGGGAACACATGCACCGGTTTCGGTGTGCCGGCGACGACATTCCACGGTTGCACCGCGAGATTCACGGCTAACGCCTGCGCGATTCGCCTCAACTGCTTCGCAGCACCTCGACGGTCTCCAGCCGCCGCGAATGGATCACGGGATACACCGCGGCGGCCAGGACGAGGATGAACACGGCTGCCACTCCGGTCAGCAGCGGCGGCGGCAGCACACCCCAGTCGATCTTGATGCCGTAGTACACCGGTGAGCCCAGCGACCAGAGATACGTCAGGCCCACACCCCCTAGCACCGCGAGGCAAGCGACCATCATGCCGAGCATGAGGGCGTTGGTGATGATCACGGCCTGTTCTTGCCAGGAGGTCACCCCGATCGCGCGCAACGCGGCTCGCTCACGCTTGCGTTGCACCAGTCCGAGCACGAACACGTTCAGCAGGCTCAAGCCTGCGGCTGCCATCACCACGTACCCCGCGAGCGTGAACGGCTCCAAGAAGCGGCTGATCCCTTCGGTGGCCACCAAGCGCCACTTTTCGTTGTCGTACACCGACAGTCCGGCACCGAGGTTGAGGAAGTCGTCACGGTGGGCGGTCGCGTCGGCGGAGGACCGATAGGCCACCGCGGCCTGGTCGCGTACGGCAGCCCAAGCCGAACGCGCCAATCTTTCGGAGACCAGGGCGATGTCGCCCACGGCGGCGTCATCGACCATCCGTGGATGAAAGATTCCGGCAACCCGGTAGTGTTTCCGCCCGTCGACGGTCGGCAGCTCGACGGTGTCGCCCATGGCAACGCCGAGTCGGCTGGCGGCAATCTCGCTCAGGCCAATCTCCCCTTCCCGCAACCTTTCCCAGAATTTGCCACGGATATCGGTCGGTTCGTACAGCGCTTGGCTGTACCAGTCGCCCGGTGTGACGCCGAGGACGAGACGCGACGACGCCCCTGACGAGATGGTCGATCGCCAGCGCGACGACAAGCTCCGCCCGCCGGCGGCACCGGCGACCAACTCGAACGTGGGGTCCGAAAGCCGGCCGTCCCTCTGATCCAGCACCGATTGGGCGGAAATCAACAAGGCATCGGGCAGTCGGTCGGCCTTCTGCTCGGCGATCTGCCTGGCGCCGAGGAGCTGCATGCTATGTGAGCCGATGGCCAAGCTGGTGCTCTCGGCGAGTAGCGCGGCGGAGAAGGCGAACAGCACTGTGTAGCGCCGAAAGTCGGCACCCAGCAGGCGCCCGACGGCGGGACGCGCGGTCGTCAGCAACTCGATCAACAGCCGGGCGCCACGCGGGGCGATCCACACGGTCACCAGCACAACCCCGCACAGCGCCACCGTCAAGCCGTTGATGCCCACGTTCAGCGGCAGCGACCCGCGCTCGAAGATCTTCAACACGACGACGGCGGCCACCAGCAGGACCACCCCGACGACCACTGGCCACATCGGGATCTTCCTGGCGCGCTGCACTCCTCCCACGCTCGCCATCGACGCCAACGGCCCGTCGCGGAGCAACCTTGCGGCCGGCCCGATCATCGCGATGATCCCGCAGGCGATCCCGGCGGCGGCTCCGATCCCGATCAAGTTCGGCGTGAAGTGCGCTGTGATGGTGCCGCCGGACCCGGCCAACATGGATCGCCCGAATCTGTCCAGCAGATACGTACCGAACAGGAAACCGCTTGGAACACCTAACAATCCCCCGAGGAGACCGACCACTGCGCCTTCACCGAGCATCCCGGCGAACAACCCGATCGGCTTGGCGCCGATCGCGCCGATTGTCCCCATTACCGCGCGCCGATCCTCCACGGCCAGCAGGATCGTGTTCACGGCGATGAGGACGCCGACGATGATGCCGGCCAGCGCGATCAAGTTGAGACTCTGCGCTCCGCCTTCGAACACGGCAGGCAGGTGTGGCCGGGGCGGTCCTGCCGTCGCGACGCCGGTGATGACACGGTCGACCTCGGCCGCAGCGTCGGTGATCGAAGTGCCCTTTTTCGGGAGGACGAAAGCGGCTGTGGCATAACCGGGAGTGGAGAGCATGCGTGCGGCGATTTCCGCGGAAGGGGCCAACAGCACGTAGCCGTCGTTGATGCCCTCGACCCGGTCGAACTCCGGGAATGTCGATCCCAGGTGCGCCGACCCTGGAGGAAGTCCCGGAATGCGCAACTCCTCGCCGAGCTGTAGGCCGTGCCTTTGGGCGATGGCCGTGGGCATCTGCAGTGGCACGCCAGGACCGTCTGCGGGCTTGACGTCGCGAGCCCGCTGCTCGCAGTTGAACGGGCCAACCAGCAGCTCGATCTGGCACGACCCGCCGAGCAGAAAGAACCCATGGCTATTGCGTGCAACGTCGACGGGGGTTAAGGCGGCGACGACCGGGATGACCGCCCCCGCCCCGGCCACCTCGGCGCGCAGCCGGTCGACCGTCGCGATCGGCAGCCGGCCGTTGATGTTCGGGCTGACCTCCACCACGCCGGTGTCGGCGGCGTGGGTGAGCGACGGGCCGAATGAGTCGAAGGGGCGGACGAGCTCCGCTTTGAGTATCAACGTGCCCAGTACCACCGTCACCCCCAGCGCGACGCCGATCGCGCTGAGCAGCGTCCTTCGCCAGTCTGCGATCAACGCAGCGAGGTGGATGCGCCGGAACGACATCCATCCGCCGCGCAGCCATGACATCACGGCTCCCCGGCAGGCGCGGCGGCGTCGCCTGCGCAGGCACGCCCATCGACAAGGTGCAGTTCGCGGGTGCCGTACCGCACCGCCGCCTCGTCGTGTGTCACCAGGACGACCGCCGCGCCCTCTTCGTCCGACAGCGAGCGCAGGAGATCCAAGACCTCGGTCGATGAATGGCTGTCCAGGTTCCCGGTCGGCTCGTCAGCGAGAATGATGGATGGCCGGGCCACCAGCGCGCGCGCCACCGCCACCCTTTGCATTTGTCCGCCCGAGAGTTCGGCCGGCCGGTGCCGCGCGCGGTCGCCGAGCCCGACTCGTTGCAGTAGCTCCTCGGCGCGGGCGTCTGCTGACCGGGTCGGCACACCGTCCAGCACCAGTGGCAACGACACGTTCTCCACCGCGGTCAGCATTGGCACCAAGTTGAAGAACTGGAAGACGAATCCGAGGTTGCGCCGTCGGAACGCGGCGCGCCTGCCAGCGCTCTGCGCCCACATGTCTTGGCCGGCCACGGCTACAGTGCCGTTGTCCGGTGCGTCCAGCCCGCCGGCAATATGCAGGAGGGTCGATTTGCCGGCTCCCGATGGTCCGGTCACGACCACGAATTCGCCTGCGTCCAAAGTGAAGTCGAAGTCAACAAGCACATGTACCTGCTCGTCGCCCATGAGGTACGTCTTGCCGACGCCCTTGAGCTGCAGTACCGGCGTCATTGAATCGTCGGCATGCCCCACCCCTCGGAGGACACGCTCAGACTCTTCGACGAGATCTTGCGGATCTGCTTGTGCCACTTCGTGCCTCTTCCCTTGACGTTGTGACCGATTGATCGTCGCTCGCCACGCAATGGGGCAGCGCAGTAGCGGAACACTGCAATCTCGCTCGCCCTCGCCGCGGCTCTACTTAGCGCGGATTTCCGCACGCTTCGTTTCAGCCCGGATGACGGCGAACGCTGCCGGTCTGGAGTGGAGGCAGCTGGCGTTCACGACCATGGCTTAAGTAGTCCGCGCCGAAACCGGCCGGGACTGCGGTGGCTCTCGGCTTCGATCCGTATACCGCCGCTGCCGAGGGATTGGGGACCGGCTTGCAAGGTGGCTTCGACGCCGCACTCACGGGGGTGATCGATCCTGCCTTGCCTGCCGGAGTCAGCACGGCCTTGGGGGACATTACCGCGCTGTTCAGCGACGCGGCAGGGGTGCTCGATCCCGCCGCCATGGTCCAGGATGTGAGCACGGCGCTGGACCCAGCACCGTGACGTCGGTCCTGGATCTCAGCCCGATAGCCGACATCGGTACAGTGCTGAGCACCACCACGATCCCGGATCTGGGTGAGATTTTGACGAGTCTGATGCCCTGAATCCTGAGGCGCGCAGGGCGGCGCCGAACTCACGCCGTCAGAGGCGATGTCACTCTGTCTGCGCCCTATGGCTAGGTAGCAATGCGGCGAGTTCGTCGCGGCTGGTGGTTCCCGTCTTGGCCATCGCTCGGTAGATGTGGCTTTCGACGGTGCGTACGGACACTGTCAGTCGCTCAGCGACATCACGGTTGGACAAACCCGCGGCGATCAGCATCACGATCTCTCGCTCGCGTTCGGTGAATGGCACGGGTTCACTTGCCTGACGAAGCGCCGGAGTCGACGCGCCACCGCATTGTTCGGCCAGCGCGTCGACGCGCACCGAGCAACTCAACGCCGATCCCCGCA
>DATAZN010000140.1:0-3560 GCA_036272035.1 Mycobacterium sp.
GAAAGCTGGGCGGCGTGCAAGCAGGAGTTCGGCGCCGACCAGGCCGTGCTCGTGGAGTTGGTTTCCGCTATCAGCGCCTGGCGAATGATCGCATCGATCCTGGAGAGCCTGGAAATTCCGCTCGAGGACGACGTGGTGAGCTGGCCGCCGGACGGTCAGCCGCCATCGTGACGAGTGGTCGACCTACTGACTGATGCGTCAGTCATTGTAGGACAACGTATTTGGATCACGCTCAGCGATTGCGGGTGGCGCCTGCGGCGGTAGGGTGACGATTGTGGCCGAATCGTCCATTCCCAGCGTTCTGCGTGAACGTGCCAGCCTTCAGGCCAACGAAAAGGCATTCACTTACATTGACTACGAGCAGGATTGGGACGGCGTTTCAGAGACGATCACCTATTCCCAGCTGTACCGGCGGTCACTGAACGTTGCGCAGGAAGTGGGACTTCACGGTTCGACCGGAGATCGCGCAGTCATTGTGGCGCCGCAGGGACTCAGTTATATCGATGCTTTTTTCGGGGCGCTGCAGGCCGGGCTGATTCCAGTTCCGCTGTCGGTCCCATTGGGTGGTGTAGTCGACGAACGGGTCAAGTCGGTACTTCTCGACGCGGAACCTTCGGTGGTTCTGACGACATCCGCTGTCGCGGGCGATGTTGCCGAATACATCAAGGCGCTGCCGGAGGGACCTGCTCCATCTCTCGTCGAGGTCGACTTGGTAGACCTGGATGTTCGGAGCGGGTTTCGGCCAGGGCGTGACACGCGGTCTGAAACCGCGTATTTGCAGTACACATCAGGATCGACGCGTGCGCCGGCCGGCGTCGAGATCACCCACCGGAATCTGATGGCCAATTTCGAGCAGGTGATGTCCGACTATTTTGCGGACTACGGAGCCGTTGCTCCGCCGGATACCACATTCGTGTCGTGGCTGCCCTTCTACCACGACATGGGTTTACTCGTTGGAGTGTGCGTGCCGCTGTTGGCAGGCCTGCACGCCGTGCTCACCAGTCCGGCGTCCTTTTTGGCGCGTCCCGCGCGATGGCTGCAGTTGCTTGCGAGTAACAGCCACGCCTTTTCGGCGGGTCCAAATTTTGCCTTTGAAGTGGCAGCGCGCAAAGCGTCCGACGAGGAACTGACCGGCTTCGATCTCAGCAACGTTCTCGGCATCATCAACGGCAGCGAGCGAGTGCAGCCCGCAACGCTGAAGCGCTTCGCCGATAGGTTTGCCCCGTTCAATTTCCCCGCCACGGCGCTTCGGCCCTCCTACGGGATGGCCGAAGCGACGGTGTATATGGTGACCCGCAAGCCTGGGGAAGTGCCGCATGTCGTTCACTTCGATTCCGATGCCCTGTCTGGCGGACAGGCGAACCCATGCGAAAGCCCATATGGCACAGCACTTGTCAGTTACGGCGTGCCGCGCTCGCCGATCTTGCGGATTGTCGACCCCGATACCAACGTCGAATGTTTGTCGGAAACCGTCGGTGAAATCTGGGTTCACGGCGACAACGTCGCTACCGGGTACTGGCGCAAACCGCAAGAGACCGAGTACGCGTTCGGCGCAACACTGGCGGATCCGTCGCCGGGTACTCCCGAGGGTCCGTGGCTCCGAACCGGAGATCTGGGGTTTTGCCACGAAAACGAATTGTTCATCATCGGGCGGATCAAAGACCTCTTGATTGTCTACGGTCGCAACCACTCTCCCGACGACATCGAGGCAACGATTCAGTTGATCACGCGCAGTCGTTGTGTGGCGATATCGGTCCCTGACGACGGGACCGAGAAGCTTGTCGCCATCGCCGAACTCAAGGACCGCGGCGAGGCAGGAGAGGATGTAGTTCAAAAGTTCGCCAGCGTCAAAAACGAAGTCACCTCTGCGATTTCGACGTCGCACGGTCTGAGTGTCGCGGATCTTGTTTTGGTGCCGCCCGGGTCGATTCCCCTTACCACCAGCGGCAAGGTAAGGCGCAGGGCCTGTGTCGAGCAATACCAGCAGGATCAGTTTGCTCGCTTGGACGCCTAGGAGCCTGCTGAATTAGCGGGTTTGGGGCGGGGCGCCCCGACCCGTCTGCGGCAGTGTGAAGTCAAACTCGCAGGTCGAAAGAAGGGGCCGACGTTGACCAGGACTCGCTGTTATGCTGTGCCGGTGAGACTTTGGCGGAAATCGCGCAACGCGCGCCTGGCCAGGCTGCGTCGGAAGTTGCCGGCTGCGCCGCGCAAAGCCGAGATCGAGGCCATCGCCAAAACCACAAACGGGATCGGGGCGCAGCCGCTGGCGCCGGAATACGACCTATCGGACACCTTCAGCCCTGACGAGGTGCGTTCACCCTCATCGCAGGGCGACCTGTATGCCTACCTGGTGGCTGAGCGCGACCCACAAATCGTCGTGGAGTTCGGGTCGGCGTTCGGCGTGTCAGGGATGTACTTTGCAACCGGCCTACAACAGGGTCGGCTGTACTCGTTCGAAATCAACCCAGACTGGGCTGACATTGCTGAACGCAACATCAAGACCATCACCGACCGTTTCTCCCTGATCCGCGGAGCCTTCGAGGACCATGCTGATGACATCCCCGCACCGGTTGACATCGCCCTGGTGGACGGGATACACGAGTACGACTTTGTGATCAAGCAGTGGGAGATTCTCAAGGCCCGTATGTCACCTGGCGGTCTGGTGCTTTTCGACGACATCACATACTGCGCCGGGATGCGTGAGGCGTGGCGAGAGATCCGCGCAGATTCCGTTGTCACGGATTCAGTCGCTCTTTGGCACCGTCTCGGAATCGTCGAACTCACAACGCTTTAACCCTAATATGCTACTCAACCTCGCCGCGAAAAGACGAAAAGGCGCTGATTCTGCCAGCTTTCTTCGTGCAATTGAGCAAAGCCTCGTTCGCTGAACAATGACCGGATCCCGTCGCCGCGATAGCTGTTCAGCCAACCCGCCTTCAGCCGGCCAACGGTCCCGAGTGCGCGCCGTGGCGAATAACGACTGCCTTGCGCACAGGCATACGACAGCACGCAGGTTGGAACGAGTTCGGTCAACCAATCGAGCACCGACGGCATGTCGCGCATATATTCCAATACCCCCATGAGCACCGCGACGTCGTAGGCGCCGACACCGAGGACTGGGAGCGGGCCCTCATTGAGATCGCACACGATGGTCCCCGGGCCCCGGTCCACGATGTCAGACGGGGTGTAGGTGCACGATTGGTCCAAATGTCGCTCGAGGACTCGGTTGCCCGCGCCGAACTCGATCACGCGACTGTCCGGTGGCACCAGGGCGGCAGCTCGCTGGGTCCGAGACTCCCAGGACGCGAAGATATTACGGCTGTCGGACCAGCGACCGTAATCAGTCTTCTGACGTAGCGCTGTGATTACTCTCGACATCGTTACCTCGCTGCTTTTGATTGGTCACTCATGGTGCTGGCGCGCACTGAGGCCTAGTTGGTGTGCGACGGTGGCGTATTCGTTGGTGAGTTGGTGTCGTAGGTGTGTGACGGCGTTGTGTGTGGTGGTTCTGATGTGTGGTGCGTTGTCGAGTGTGTGGTGGACGCGGTCGATGACGGTGG
>DATAZN010000141.1:0-4163 GCA_036272035.1 Mycobacterium sp.
GCAGTGCGCTAGCCGCTTATCGAGAAGTACATCGACAAGACGACTCGACGACTCGCCGCCGTGCTCGCGGATCGACCAACGCACAGCGGCGAGGAGCCGTAGTTCGCGAGTGGTAGCTGCCTGACAAGCAGTACGCTAACCCGTAGCGGAAACGTCGTACGCATCATGCGGCGATCTCAGCCTGGCGTATCAGGTGTTCGGCGACGGGCCGGTCGAGCTCGTCTTCGTCGGGCCGATGGTCAGCCGCATCGAGCTGTTCTGGACCAGCGCCTACCACGCACTGCACCATCGCGGTTGCCAGGCGGCGATTACTCGAATCAGACGTCGTTGGTTTCCGACACGACTGCTCTGATATAGCCGGGCGTGACGGAGGGGCTTGAATGTCGCCTGTATCGCCAGTTTGTCGCAGCAACTCGAAGCATGAACGACGGGGCCATGAGACTGGCAGGCGATTTGGAAAACCCGGCGACTTTGAGGAAACGCGTTGCGATGACGGTGTCGGTCTCGGCGGCAGCCTGCACTCGATCAACATATTTATTGGTCAGCCGCATCGACAGGGGCCGGGGGCCTTGTACTTCGGGCAGGTTGAGGTCGCCGCCCACCGCGAGTTGCCAAGCCACCCCGATGGGTTTGGCGGCAGCGGAGAAATACCGGGCCGCCAAGCGCTCTGCACCGCCGCGTAAACAACGATCGAGGGCCATGGCCTGTAGCGCAGCCACCGTCATGCCTTGGCCGTAGATCGGGTTGAAACTGCATATCGCGTCGCCGAATACCAGCAGACCGGCCGGAAACTGTCGCATCTTGTCATAGCGGCGCCACCGACTGGATGGTGTGCGATACCGAACCACGTCCCCGAGCGGCTCGGCGCACCGCAGCGCCGACATAACCTGGGGCGGCGTGCAATCCTCGATGAACTGCAGCATTCCCGCCCGGTCGGCCGGTGGCTCGCGTCCCACCAACCCGACCGCGGTTAGCATCCACGTGCTGTTCTCATAGGTAAATAACCCCATCCCGGTTGGTCGTCCCGGGACAGGCCCCACCAGCACCATTATCTGGTCATGCATGCCGGCTGGAATCCGCAGCAACTGGCTAGCGTAGGCGAGTCGCATCACCACCTCGTCCTCGATTGGCCGGTCATAGCCGAGGCTTTCTAGAAATGCTGGAGTTCTGGACCCGCGGCCGGTGGCATCCACAACCAGATCCGCAGTGAGAGCGCGCTTTTCGTCTCCCTCACGCGATGTGATCGTGACTCCGGTGACGCTGCTTCGGTCAGCATTCGATGTCAACTCGACAACGTCGTAGCCCTCCATCAGCGTGACGTTTCGAATTGCGCGTACGCGTTGACGGACATGATCCTCTACTAACGGCCGGCTGGGGCAATAGGCTGCATCGCGCGGTTGAAAATCACGCACGGTCCCCGAGCGGACAAACTGGTGCCCACCAAATGAGAAACAGTACTTAGACAAATCACCGTCGTCCCAGACCGTGCACCCGTCGGCGGCGAGTTCGGTCAGGAAACCGGGAAACAACTCATCTAAGATCTGCGACCCACGCGGCCACAGTGCGTGAACGTGCCGGCCCTGAGGCACACCGCGTCGCTGTGCGCTACCGGTCGGCAGTACGTCGCGCTCGATCACTGTGACAGTTCGATAGAAATCGGAAAGCACTCTGGTAGCAAGTAGGCCGCTCATGCTTGCCCCTAGAACGACCGCATGCCCACCAATCTTCGCCACGGCGAACCTCCCGATAGATCCAAAGAAATCTCGGAAGCGGCGGGCTTGGCCGGTCTGGGGAGTCGCATCCGCGGGCTCCTGGACCAGTCACACCTTTGCCGCCGCGCTGACGGTAACCCTGGGCAGGGCAGCCGGAATAAGTAGTGAGCTACTGAACTCGCCTCGGCATCGAGGCACGGTTCTAGGCGGAAGCCCCAAACACGAGTAGACAGGGTGCTGAAGCCACCAGGCGGATGATGCCTGAACTGCGAGTTTCACTGTGGAGCCTAGGGGATTCGAACCCCTGACTTCTGCCTTGCAAAGGCAGCGCTCTACCAACTGAGCTAAGGCCCCTCGCGCCGACCGTCGGTCTGGTCGGCTGCCACGTGCCAGACCTCGACACCGCGTTGAGACCGGATCACCACCGCCAGCACCGCGATCGCTGCCAGCGGCAACACCAGTCTCACGAAATATCTTGGCGAACACATGGTTGTGGGCCTAGGAGGACTCGAACCTCCGACCTCTTCGTTATCAGCGAAGCGCTCTAACCACCTGAGCTATAGGCCCGCACACGTACACGGACGAGCGACGAGATTACCGCACCGGAGCGTCCGCGCCCAAAACGCTAGTCCCGGTCGGCCAGCGTCACCTCGACGCCGCCAATCAAGTCGGTGGTCAGGTTGTAGATGAACGCGCCGATGGTAGCCGCGGCGGTGAGCAGGACGATGTTCACCAGGCCGATCAGAATCGCCCCGCCGAAGATGGTGCCGCTGGAGACCAGCTCCGCGCTGCCGCTGGAGTTGTTCAGCAGATCCCCGACGTTGCTGTTGAGCTTGCTCCACACCCCCATGCCGCCGAGCACGAGATACAGGAACGCCACCGCGATCATCCAGACGAAGAACAACGCCACCGACAGCACCGCGGACACCTTCAAGGTGCTCCACGGATCGACACGCCGGATCTGCATGCTGGCCCGAACCGGGCCGACCGGCCGCGACGATACCTGGATGCGGCCTTGCGATCGAACCGGCGCCGTCATCGGCTCGTCCGATCGGTCATCGGCCGATTTACGTTGTACCGCACGGGGTGTCGGTCCGGACAGGTCTGGTAGTTCGCTGGCGTAGGCATCGCTTTGCCGACTCTCGTTCTGCGCGGGAGCCGGTGCCGGCTCGGCCTCGGGTGGTGGTGTTCTGGTCGCGCCCGGCGCCGCCGTGCCCGAGATGAACCGGTTCAAGCGAGCCTCGGCGTTGGGGCTCGCGGTGCCCCGCCCAGACTGGCGCTGTTGGGCCGGCGACGGGCGGGCAGCGGGCCGCTTGCGCGGCGTCGCGGGCGCGTTGGAGACGGAGCCGTTGCCGGCCGGGCTGTCGCCCTGACCGGTGTGGCCCGGCTCGTTCGGTGAAGTCACCCGCAGCTCCTAACTGTGCCTCCCGGCCGCCGGGGCGGTCGGCTATCGCCTACGCCTCGGCGTCCGAGTCCTCGCCGTCGTCCTCGGCCTCTTCGGCGTTACGGGCGATGGCTAACAGTGTGTCGCCCTCACCCAGGTTCATCAATCGAACACCCTTGGTCTGCCGTCCGGCCTTGCGGACCTGCTTGGCTTTCGTCCGGATCACTCCGCCTCCGGAGGTGATCGCGTACACCTCACTGTCGTCGTCGACGATCAGCGCACCTACGAGCTTGCCACGGCGGGTGTCGTATTGGATCGTCAAGATGCCCTTACCGCCGCGGCCCTGCCCCGTGTACTCCTCGATCGCGGTGCGTTTGGCATAGCCGCCAGCGGTTGCGACCAGCAGGTATGTGCCTTCGCGGACCACATTCAGCGACAACAGGTAGTCATCGGTGTTGAACCGCATGCCTTGCACGCCCGAAGTCGCTCGGCCCATCGGCCGCAACGCATCGTCGGTCGCGGAGAACCGGATCGACTGGCCATTGGCCGAGACCAGCAGCAGATCCTCCTCGGAGGAGCACAGCACAGCCCCGACCAGCTCGTCGCCGTCGCGCAGATTAACGGCCACGATGCCGCCGGACCGGTTCGAGTCGAAGTCAGTCAGCTTGGTCTTCTTGACCAGCCCGTTGCGGGTGGCCAGCACCAGGTAGGGCGCGTCCTCGTAGCTTTTGATCTGGATGACCTGCGCGATCCGCTCCTCGGGTTGGAAGGCCAGCAGGTTGGCGACGTGCTGCCCGCGCGCGATGCGCGAGGCCTCCGGCAAGTCGTAGGCCTTGGCCCGGTACACCCGGCCCTGGGTGGTGAAGAACAAGATCCAATCGTGCGTCGAACACACGAAAAAGTGCCGCACGATGTCGTCCTGCTTGAGCCCGGCGCCCTGGACGCCCTTCCCGCCGCGCTTCTGGCTGCGGTACAGGTCGGTCTTGGTGCGTTTGGCATAGCCGGTTTCGGTGATCGTGACGACGACGTCCTCGCGGGCGATCAGATCCTCGTCGTTGACATCACCG
>DATAZN010000142.1:0-3611 GCA_036272035.1 Mycobacterium sp.
CAGTGGGACGCCGCAACGTTCAAACTCAACTGGGCACTGTCCACTCCAATCCCGTGGACCGCGACGGACGCCCACGGCGCCGGCACAGTGCATCTCGGTGTCGACATGAATGGGCTAACGACCTACGCCGCATCGCTAGCCAAGCGCGAGATCCCCCAAGCGCCGTTCCTCCTTCTCGGGCAGATGACGACCTCGGATCCGAGCCGCTCGCCGACGGGAACGGAATCGGCGTGGACGTACACGCATCTGCCCGAAGGCCTCCACCTGACCTCGGACGATGTGCGACGCCAGACCGACCTCATCGAATCGGTCGTCGAGCGCCACGCGCCAGGCTTCAGCGAGCGCATCATCGCCCGCTCTGTGCAGGCCCCCCTCGACTTGCAGACGGCGGACGCAAATCTTCGCGGCGGCGCTGTGAGCGGCGGTACCGCCGGGATCCATCAGCAATTGATATTTCGGCCGTTACCGGGTCTCGGTCGGGCTGAAACACCGATCGACCGTCTCTATCTCGCCAGCGCCTCCGCGCACCCTGGTGGCGGGGTCCACGGCGGCCCGGGCTCCAATGCGGCTCGCGCCGCTCTCATCCGTTCTCGGCTCACTGGAGGCGCCCGCCGCTACGCAATCGATGCCGCCTTCCGCCGTATCTACCGATGAGTTGTCGCGGACCGACCATGCGGCCATGACACCTGCTAGAGACCGTCAACCGCTGCCCGAGCATCCGAAGCCGATGCTGGCCACGCTCGGCACGCTGCCGCCAGCACGCGAGGACGAGCGGTGGGCTTATGAGATGAAGTGGGACGGTGTCCGCAGCCTGGTCCGCCTCGACCACGGTCGGACCCAGCTGATATCTCGCAACGACATCGATATGGTCGCGTCCTATCCGGAGCTGGTACCGCTGGGTGCCCTGGTCGGCCGGCGTCAGATGCTGCTCGATGCGGAGATCGTCAGCTTCGACGAGCACGGACGACCCAGCTTCAGCCGATTGCAGAAGCGGATGCACATTTCTAGCGCGCCCGCGGCCCAGCAACTGGCGAGCGCCGATCCGGTCGTGTTGTTGATCTTCGATCTGCTGCATCTAGCTGGCGAGTCCCTGGTACAGCTGCCCTACGTCGAGCGACGACGGCGGCTGGAGGCATTGAACCTAAGCGGGCCGGCCTGGCAAACACCTCCGGTCTTCCACGGCGACGGCGCCGAGGCGGTCCAGGTCAGCCAGGCAGGACAACTCGAAGGCGTCATGGCCAAACGCCTCGCTTCGCCCTACCGCTACGGACGCCGATCACCAGATTGGGTGAAGGTCAAGAACGTTCGGACCCAAGAAGTCATCGTCGGCGGCTGGAAGCCCGGCGCGGGACGCCGAACTGGGGCGATTGGTGCGCTGCTACTTGGTATACCCAGCGAGGACGGCTTGGTCTACGTGGGAAAGGTCGGTACCGGGTTCACGGACGCGATTCTGACCGACCTCGGTCGGCGTTTGGAGCCTCTGCGGCGATCCTCTTGCCCGTTCGTTGAGGTGCCCCGGCCGGATACTCGCGAGGTGCAGTGGGTGACCCCGCGGCTGGTCGGCGAGGTGGCGTTCACCGAGTGGACGCCCGAGGGCCGGCTGCGGCATCCCTCGTGGCGCGGTCTGCGACCGGACAAACGGCCCGATGAAGTAGTTCGCGAGAGCTGAGTCGCGTCAGCGAACAGACACCGACGAAGCGATCATCCGGTGATTCGCGTGGTCAACGCAGCTGAACGAACGGCGAGCTTCGTAGTCGGCCTAACTCGATTCGGCCGATCAGTAATTCATGCCAGCGGGTTTGTGTATCGCGGTCTTCACCGCGTCGGCAGCACCGCCACACCTAGTCGATCGACTGGAGCGGCGGGCAGCGGCTATCAGGTGTTCATGAGGCTCGCGCAATTGCAGCCGAGCGAGCCGGCAGCTGAACCCGGTTATCCAGCAGTTTCGTTTCGTCGTCGGTCGTCAGCAGCAGCTGCCAACCCAGCTCTGTTTGTGCTTCGGGAAGCGACAATGTTCGGCTCGTGTCGGCGAGATTCGCGAGGATCCGCAGCCTCCCGCGGTTCAGAATCAACCAGCGTTCCTGCTCGTCGTAATCGACGGAAACCGCGGCCAGGTTGCTGTCGGTCAGTTCAGGTTCTTTGGCACGCAGTGCGATCAGGCGCTTGTAGAGGTCGAGCATGCTCGCATGCGCCGGTGCGTCGACCTCGGTCCAATCGAGCTTGGCGCTCCGGTATGCGGCTGGGTCTTGAGGGTCGATCATCTCGTCGGTATCCCAGCCGAAGTCAGCGAACTCTTCGACGCGGCCTTCGCTGACCTGTTGGGCGAGTTCCGGCTCGGGGTGCGAGGTGAAGAACGGCCAGCGCGTCGAGGCGGCCCATTCCTCGCCCATCCAGAGCATTGGTGTGAAAGGCAAGCTGAACAGCAATACCGCGCCAACCCGCAGCAGGTCAGGCGAAGTGAGTTCTGTGAGTCGGTCGCCGAGGGCGCGGTTGCCAACCTGATCGTGGTTTTGCAGGCAGACGACGAACCGGTAGCCGGGGATTCGCTCTCGATCGACCGGGCGGCCGTGAACCTTCTCTCGGAACGTGGAATAGGTTCCGTCGTGCAGGAAGGCGGCTTGGGCGACTTTAGCGAACACGGCAAGGGAGCCGAAGTCGACGTAGTAGCCCTGCCGCTCGCCGGTGAGCATCGCGTGCAACGCGTGGTGCACGTCGTCGTCCCATTGGGCGGTCAGGCCGTGACCGCCGTCGTCGCGAGGTTCGATCATCACGGTGTCGTTGAGGTCGGACTCGGCGATCAGCCGAAGCGGTCGTCCTTCGGACGCTGACAGCACTTCGACTTCTGCGGAGAGCTCCGCGAGCAGGTGTGGAGTTGAGTGATCGACCAGGGCGTGGACGGCGTCCAGCCGCAGTCCGTCGAGGTGATAGTCGCGCAGCCACATCACGGCGTTGTCGAGAATGAATCGTCGCACCGCTGGTTCATCCAGGTTGACCACGTCACCCCACGCGTTTTCGCCCTCGGTCAGGTAGGGCCCGAACTTCGGAAGGTAATTTCCGCTGGGACCGAGATGGTTGTAAACGACGTCCAACAGCACCGCTAGGCCGCGGGCGTGGCAGGCGTCGATGAACCGTTTGAAACCGTCCGGACCGCCGATGGGTTGATGAACTGCGTACCAATCGACTCCGTCGTAACCCCAGTCCCAGGTGCCGTTGAGCGCGTTGACGGGCAGCACCTCGACGTGCGTTACTCCGAGCGCGACGAGATGATCCAGGCGCTGCACAGCCGTATCGAACGTGCCGCCGGAGGTGAAGGTAGCGATCTGAAGCTCATAAATCACCGCACCCGGCAGGTCCCGGCCACCCCAGCCCTGGTCGGACCAACTGTATGCGTCGTGGTCATAGACCCGGCTTGGTCCGTGGACGCCGCGGGGTTGCCACTGTGAGCGGGGGTCAGGAAGCACGTCATCGGAATCGTCGAGGAGATAGCCGTAATCGGTTCCCGCCGGCGCGGACGCGTCCGCTGACCACCAACCCTCTACGCCCTCGGTCATGGTCACCGTTTCGCCGCCGACCCGCAGCCGCACCCGGGCAGACAGGGGCGCCCACACCTC
>DATAZN010000143.1:0-9166 GCA_036272035.1 Mycobacterium sp.
GGCGGTCGCGCTCGTGCTCACGTTGATCATCTACGGCCTCGTCGAGCTGTCCCGCGGCGGCGAGGGCGGTGCTCCAGCCACCACCACGCCCTCCACCTCGCACACGCGGTCGTCGACCACCTCCCCGACGACGACCACGACCACTCCGTCGACAAGCAGCGAGACGCCCCCACCTGAGACACCCGAGCAGACCCCCGAAGAGGCGCCGCCGCAGAACACTTACTCGCCCGCCCCCACTGAGCCGCCGCGACATCACCACCACTTGCACTTGCCGCACCTGCCGCACGGCTTCTTTTAGAACGCGGCCGCTAAGACCTCGCGGCAAACTGCCAGAATCCACGGCTAGGATTGGAGCACGTGACGGGCTACGGACCCCCAGACGACCCCAGCGAAGCGCCGACCGGTTACTACGACTACAGCGATTCCGGCGATGACGGGCACGAGCCCAAGCACCAACCGCCGTGGTATCGCAAACCGATTGTGCTGCTCGCCTTGGGCCTGTTCGCAGCGATCCTGCTCGGACTGGCTCTGTATGTTCTCGCCGACCAGACCCACGGAAGCGGCGGGCCGACGCAAACCCCCACGTCGCCAACGACGTCCACCGGGGCTACGACGACCACCACGATCGAGGCACCGACGGCCACCGCGCCGGTCGCTCCGGCTCCAACGACCACCATGACCTTCGCGCCGACGACCACGGCCCCGACGACCAGCACCAGCGTCGACGAGGGCCACCACCACCACCATCACCACGACGGCGGGATGCCTTAGCAGTGGGCGGCAATCGACCGACGTATAACGTCGACGGTTATTCAAGGGGCAACGCGAACATCGACGAGACAGAACGCTTCAGCACCACGGAAAGCCCGTCGCCCTGGTACCTCAAACGATGGGTTCTAGCCCTGTGGGGTCTTGCGGTGGTGATTCTGATCGCGATCATCATCTACGGCCTGGCCATCCTGGCCAGGGGCGGCGGGAGCGTTGCACCAACGCCGGCCACGACGCACTCGTCGACCACGACGTCCTCGCACACCACCAGCCCCTCGCCGACCACTCCGACCACGACGGACACCTCGACAGAGACCATCGAACCCGTGCCGCCACAGGACACCGCCACCTGGACGCCGCAACATCCGCGGCGCCATTGGTGGCGAAGCAATTTGCCCCCGTTACCACCCATACCGCACTTCTGAGCCGGAATCGTTCGCCTGCATACGCAGCGCACTTGAGGGTTGACGGCAGCCAAGTTAGGGCATCCTTCGTCGCGGTAGCCCCTCCGAAGATGTCACTATGAGCAGGCTTACACGGCTTGAGCAGGTGCAGTAGGTAAGTTACCGACCAGTAACACGCAGTTAGTTACTGACCAGTAACACGAGTCTTTGGGGAGTTGCTCTGTGCACACGCAGATGCTGATCAGACTGGTTGTCGGCTTGGGTATGACGGCGATCATCGCTTTGCTCGCCGTCCGCCGGGTGCTGTGGCTGGCCAAACTCACGCTTTCCGGTCAGCCGGTCACCGGTCGCACCGACGACGTCGGCACACGGGTCTGGACGCAGATCTCCGAGGTGTTCGGCCAGCGCCGGCTGCTCAAATGGTCTGTCCCCGGGCTGGCGCACTTCTTCACCATGTGGGGCTTCTTCATCCTCGTCACGGTCTATGTCGAGGCCTACGGCACCCTGTTCCAAAACAATTTCCACATCCCGATCGTCGGCCGGTGGGACGCGCTGGGCTTCCTGCAGGACTTCATCGCCCTCAGCGTCGTAGCCGGCATCGGCACGTTCGCCATCATCCGGTTGCGCTCAGAACCGAAGGAGTACGGCCGTTCATCACGGTTCTACGGCTCCCACACCGGCGGCGCCTGGCTGATCCTGTTCATGATCTTCATGGTCATCGTCAGCTTCGCGATCTTCCGCGGTGCGTCAGCGAACACCGGAACTTTGCCTTACGGCAACGGAGCTTTCTTCTCCCACGCCATGGGCGCACTGATGCACCCGCTGGGTGCCACCGCCAACGACTGGATCGAGACGTTCGCGCTGCTCGCCCACATCGCGGTGGCGCTGATCTTCCTGCTGATCGTGCTGCACTCCAAGCACCTGCACATCTTCCTGGCGCCGATCAACGTCACCTTCAAGCGGCTGCCCGACGGCCTGGGTCCGCTGCTGCCGATCGAGGCCCACGGCAAGCCCATCGACTTCGAAAACCCGCCGGACGACGCGACTTTCGGCCGCGGCAAGATCGAGGACTTCACCTGGAAGGGCAACCTCGACTTCGCCACCTGTACAGAGTGTGGGCGCTGTCAGTCGCAGTGTCCGGCGTGGAACACCGGTAAGCCGTTGTCCCCCAAGCTCGTCATCATGGATCTGCGGGATCACTGGATGGCGAAGGCTCCCTACATCCTCGGCGAGAAGAAGGCCGAGCCGCTCGAGGGCCTGGACCTCGAGACCGTGCACGAAGAGGGCCACCACGTCCCCGAATCCGGGTTCGGCCGCGTGCCCGGGCACGGACCCGAGCAGGCGGCCCGTCCGCTGGTCGGCACCGCCGAACAGGGCGGGGTGATCGACCCCGACGTGCTGTGGTCATGCGTCAACTGCGGCGCGTGCGTCGAGCAGTGCCCGGTGGACATCGAGCACATCGACCACATCGTCGATATGCGCCGCTACCAGGTCATGATGGAGTCGGAGTTCCCGTCCGAACTCTCTGTTCTGTTCAAAAACCTTGAGACCAAAGCCAATCCGTGGGGCCAGAACGCCGGCGACCGCACCAACTGGATCAGCGAGGTCGACTTCGACGTCCCGGTTTACGGCGAGGACGTCGACAGCTTCGACGGTTACGAATACCTGTTCTGGGTGGGCTGCGCGGGCGCGTACGACGACAAGGCCAAGAAAACCACCAAAGCCGTCGCCGAACTGCTGGCCATCGCCGGAGTGAAGTACCTGGTGCTGGGCACCGGCGAAACCTGCAACGGCGACTCGGCCCGTCGCTCCGGAAACGAATTCCTGTTCCAGCAGCTCGCGCAGCAAGCCGTCGAGACCATCGACGGCCTGTTCGAAGGTGTCGAGACGGTCGACCGCAAGATCGTGGTCACCTGCCCGCACTGCTTCAACACCCTCGGCCGCGAATACAAGCAGCTGGGCGTCAACTACTCGGTGCTGCACCACACCCAGCTGCTCAACCGGCTGGTGCGCGACAAGAAGCTGGTCCCGGTCAGCCCGGTCTCCCAGGACATCACCTATCACGACCCGTGCTTCCTGGGCCGGCACAACAAGGTCTACGAGGCACCGCGTGAACTGATCAGCGCCTCGGGCGCAAAGCTCGCCGAGATGCCGCGTCACGCCGACCGCAGCTTCTGCTGCGGCGCCGGTGGCGCGCGGATGTGGATGGAAGAACACATCGGTAAGCGGATCAACCACGAGCGTGTCGACGAGGCGCTGGCCACCGGCGCCACCACCGTGGCGACGGCGTGCCCGTTCTGCCGGGTGATGATCACCGACGGTGTCAACGACCGCCAGGAGGCCGCCGGACGCGAGGGCGTCGACGTCCGCGACGTGGCGCAGCTGCTGCTCGAGTCGCTCGACCGCGGTTCGGTCACGTTGCCGGAGAAGGGTGCTGCCGCAAAGCAGGCCGCCGAGCATGCGGAGAAGGCCGCGCCGAAGGCGTCCGCTGCCACCGCGACCGCTCCGGCCAAGGAAGAAGCTGCCGAACCGGAAGCGGCCGCGCCTGCCGACGACAAGGCCGCCAAGGCTGTCACCGGCTTGGGCATCGCCGGTGGCGCCAAGCGACCCGGCGCCAAGAAGGCAGCACCCAAAGCTGAAGCCGCGCAGGCTCCGTCGGCCACCGAGGAGAAAGCTCCCGAGGCCACAGCACCGGCGGCGCCCGCCAAGGGCCTGGGCCTGGCGGCCGGGGCCAAGCGACCGGGAGCGAAGAAAACTGCGGCAAAGCCAGAAGCCGCAGCGCAATCCGCGCCGGCGGAACAACCTGAAGCAAAGAGCGAGCCCGCGGCTGTCCCGGAGGCCACGGCACCGGCCGCGCCGGTCAAGGGTCTGGGGATAGCGTCTGGGGCCAAGCGCCCGGGAGCCAAAAAGACCGCTGCTGCCCCCGCGCCATCCGCGACACCGGAGCCGGCGTCCGAAGCGGAGGCTAACCCAGAACCTCAGGCGAAGGAAGAACCGCAATCCACGCCCGCTGCAAGCGACGGCGAGGACGGTGGTCAGGCTGCGCCGGCGGCGCCCGTCAAGGGACTGGGCATCGCTCGCGGCGCCCGCCCACCGGGTAAGCGCTGATCAGGCTGGTTGTTGAATTAGAAAATAGCTGGACAGCCATGGCACCATAGTTGACGTGACTACTCATCAGCTGCCATGGCAGAACGCGGGGCATCAGCCGCGGCAGCGTACGTTCGCGCAGTCCTCGAAGCTGCAGGACGTGCTCTATGAGATCCGCGGGCCGGTACACGATCACGCCGCGCGACTGGAGGCCGAGGGGCACCGCATCCTCAAGCTGAACATCGGCAACCCGGCACCGTTCGGCTTCGACGCACCAGACGTCATCATGCGCGACATGATCCAGGCGCTGCCTTACGCGCAGGGCTATTCGGATTCCAAGGGGATCCTTCCTGCGCGGCGCGCGGTAGTCACCCGCTATGAGCTCGTCGACGGCTTCCCACGTTTCGACGTCGACGATGTGTATCTGGGTAACGGGGTTTCGGAGCTCATCACGCTGACCCTGCAAGCCTTGCTGGACAACGGCGATCAGGTGCTGATTCCGGCTCCCGACTACCCGCTCTGGACGGCATCGACGTCGCTGGCCGGCGGCACTCCGGTGCACTACCTGTGCGACGAAACCCAAGACTGGCAACCGGATATCGCCGACATCGAATCGAAGATCACCGAGCGCACCAAGGCTTTGGTGGTCATTAACCCGAACAATCCCACCGGCGCTGTCTACGGTCGTGAAATCCTCACGCAGATGGCCGATTTGGCGCGCAAGCATCAGCTACTGCTGCTCGCTGACGAGATCTACGACAAGATCCTCTACGACGACGCCGAGCACATCAGCATGGCAACGCTTGCCCCCGACCTGTTGTGCCTGACCTTCAATGGGTTGTCGAAGGCCTACCGGGTGGCCGGGTATCGGGCCGGCTGGCTGGCCATCACCGGGCCCAAGGAACATGCCAGCAGCTTCCTCGAAGGCATTCACCTGCTGGCCAACATGCGGTTGTGCCCGAATGTTCCTGCTCAGCATGCGATTCAGGTCGCGCTCGGCGGTCATCAGAGCATCGACGACTTGGTGCTACCGGGTGGGCGCCTGCTCGAGCAGCGCGACGTCGCCTGGTCCAAGCTCAACGAGATCCCCGGGGTGTCGTGCGTCAAACCCGCCGGAGCGCTCTACACGTTCCCACGGCTCGATCCCGAGGTGCACGAGATCGTCGACGACGAACAACTCGTCCTGGATCTGCTGCTGTCGGAGAAGATCCTGGTCACTCAGGGAACCGGATTCAATTGGCCCGCACCGGATCACCTGCGGATCGTCACGCTGCCGTGGTCGCGCGACCTTGCCCACGCCATCGAGCGGTTGGGCAACTTCCTGGCCAGCTACCGCCAGTAGGGCGCGGCAGTCACGAACTGTCCATTTAGCCGTCCGGGCAGTACCACTGATCGAGGTGTCCGCGAAGCCCGACGCGGTGTTCAAAATCGCCGTGGCAGCGCCAACGCTAAGAGCAAACCGGCGACCAGAGCCAGCGCGGGAAGCGGTTGCGGATTCTGCGGCTGTGTCACTGCCATGTCGAGATATCCAGCGTATGTGTTATTCACCTGCTAATATCCCACCGTTCGCTGAGCGTCCCCAGCGAAGTCACCGGCAGGTTCCCGCGAGCTGACAGTGCGCCGAAACGCCGAACCTCATTATTTGAAGTTTCTATGAGTTTGGCCGCTGAGCGCGCGTCGCGATGAAGCTTAGGTGCACTATTGGTTATATCTCTGCCAATGATTCCGCCTCGTCGGCTTTCCACACAGAAGTGGTTGCGCGAGTTGTTCTGCGGTGCACACGGCCTGAGTCACAGGGGGTGCGGTGTATCGACTGACAGTTGATGCCCCGGCAAATCTTGACGCGCCCCGTCTGTGTCTATCAAACAAAAACTGCCACAACAGATCTGGATAGATCAGTTCTTATTGGAAGGAGAGTTGCGATGTTCTCTGTTGCAAAGCAGGCACAGTCGCCCGCAGCAACGGCCGACCGCAACCGATCGTGTACACCGGCGCCGACGATTTCCGACGTACTGCTCGTCTCGATCCCGGCTATTCTGGAACGCTGACCATGGACTTTGGCGCATTACCACCCGAAATCAACTCTGGGAGAATGTATTCCGGCCCCGGCTCAGCGCCGATGCGCGCAGCCTCGGCGGCGTGGAATCTGCTAGCGGCCGAACTCGAGTCGTCGGCGACCCAATACCAATCGACGATCGACGTCTTGGACGACGAATGGCTCGGGCCGACATCGGCGGCGATGGTCGCCGCCGTCGATCCCTACATCACCTGGATGAACACCACCGCGGCGAAAGCCGGCCACACCGCAGCCCAAGCTTCGGCAGCCGCGACCGCCTACGAGACCGCCCACGCAATGACGGTGCCGCCTCTCCAAGTGGCCGCCAATCGCGCGCAATTGGCGACGTTGGTCGCCACAAACGTCCTGGGCCAGAACACGTCGGCTATTGCGGCCAACGAGGCTCAATACGGCGAGATGTGGGCGCAGGACGCGGTGGCGATGTACGGCTATGCCGGTAGCTCGGCCTCGGCCGCAACGGTGCAGCAGCTCAACCCGCCGCCGGAGACCGCAAATCCTGCGGCCGCCGCCCAGCAGGGGTCCGCGGTTACGCAGGCGACCAGCGCCAGCGCCGGGGCCGGAGTGCAATCTCAACTGCAGCAACTGATCTCCGGCGTCCCGTCGTCGTTGAACCAACTCACCTCGCCGATGTCCGGGGCCGCCAACGCACCGGGTTGGCTGACCGACTTCCTCGACTTTTTAGACGGCGCGGACGGGAACTCCATCGGAACCTTTCTGAACTCCTCCTTCGTGAACGGTTTCGTCTCGGCCGGATACGTCAGCCCCGCGATCATCACGCCCGCGATCACCAGCGGTTTGGCCGACATCAACTCGTTGGGACCGGGCGAGACGGCGCCCGGGGGCGCTGGTGTCACCGGCATGATCACGCCACAGCCGCCGCCCCCGACGCCGGCACCGGTGAGCGTGCCGAGCGTGGGCGTTTCGGTGAACACCACTGGCAGCACACTGGTCGGCAAGCTGTCCGTCCCCCCGGCGTGGACAGCCGCAGCGCAGGTCGCGAACCACAGCGGCGTGACCTATGCCGGTGGCGGCTGGACCAATGCGGTCGGCCCGACCGGCGGCGGTACCGGAGCCGTCCCGGCCGGCATGCCCGGCATGCCGGGTGCGTCCGGCGCCAGGTCTGGCGGGTTCGGTCACGGCCCCCGCTACGGAAATCGCCTGACCGTCATGGGGCGCCCGCTGTCGGGTGGCTGAGCTCTAGCGTCGTTCCAGCAGCTGCAGCAGGTAGGTGCCGTAGCCGGATTTCAGCAGGGATTCGGCGCGGCGGGCCAGTTGTTCGTCATCGATGAAGCCCATCCGCCACGCGACTTCTTCGGGGACACTGACTTTCAGGCCCTGGCGACGTTCGAGCGTGCGAATGTAGTCACCGGCATCAGCCAATGAGTCGAATGTCCCGGTGTCCAGCCAGGCAGTGCCGCGGGCGAGCACTTCGACGGCGAGCCGACCCTGATTGAGATAGGTCCGGTTCACGTCGGTGATCTCGTATTCGCCGCGCGCAGAGGGCTTTAGGCTTCGGGCAATCTCGATCACGTCGTTGTCGTAGAAGTACAAACCCGGCACCGCGTAGTTCGATTTCGGCGTGGCCGGTTTCTCTTCGATCGACAACGCGATGCCGTCCGCGCCGAAGTCGACGACACCGTATGCCGACGGGTTGGCCACCCAGTAGGCGAAAATTGCTCCCCCGCTTATTTCTTGATGACGTCGCAGGTTGGTGCCCAGCCCGGGTCCGTAGAAGATGTTGTCGCCCAACGCCAAAGCCACCGAGTCGGCGCCGATATGACCGGCGCTGATGACGAACGCCTGGGCCAGCCCCTCGGGATGACCTTGTACCGCGTAGCTGATGTTGATGCCGAATTGGCTGCCGTCACCGAGAATTCGTTCGAATGCGACCGCGTCCGGAACAGTGGTGATCACCTGGATGTCGCGAATCCCGGCCATCATCAGCGTGGACAGCGGGTAGTAGATCATCGGTTTGTCGTAGACCGGCAACAACTGCTTGCTGACACCCATGGTGATCGGGTACAGCCGTGTACCCGAACCACCGGCCAGGATGATTCCTCGCATCTATCACTCCTCAGTCGACGAGGTCAGCGTTGGTCAGTTCGGTGGCAGCGAGCGCTGCCGCCAGGTTGTCGTGGCGAAATACCGAGGTGACGTGGTCGTGCACCACGCGGAAGGCAGACGCGATGGTAGAGCCGGATTCGTCTGGGCCGCCGATCTTCTGTTCGACGACGACGACGCCGTCGTGGACAAATATCTTGCCCACTTCGGCGTGGGGAGGGTGGGCCGATGCCCAGTCACGCAATGCGGCTTGGCCTTGGGCGGCGCCATGCGCGTCGCCGACTTCGATGTCATCGCTGGACAGGGCCACCAGGGTGTCGAGGTCAGACGCGTTCAATGCGTCGTGCCAAGCCAGCACGGTGGCGATCTCCGATGTGGTCATGGTGTGAAAGGTACCGCGTGGGACTAGAAGGGCGTGCGCGCGAGCCAGTTCTGCCATATTGACGCGTCGCCGGATACCGCGATGTCGATTACCTCGCCGAACGCGGGGTTCTGCTCGAGGAGCTCGACCGCATAGTCCACGCGGTCAGGCTAGGCGCCGACCCAAGCAGTGCACGCGCCAACCAGCCTGCTGCCACTTCTGCACGTCGAGGCAGTTGCGGCCGTCGACGACGACGCGGGAGCGCACCCGGTCGGCGAGTTGATTGGGATCGAGATCGACGAATTCCGGCCACTCGGTCAGCACCAGGACCGCGTCGGCGCGGTCACACGCTTCCTCCACCGAGACGGCGTAATTGAGCGTGGGATACAGCCGCTGGGCGTTCTCCAG
>DATAZN010000144.1:0-10887 GCA_036272035.1 Mycobacterium sp.
AAAGCGAATTGCCGAAGCAGGCGGTGAAGCCATCGCGGTCCACGTCGATGTGACCGATACCAACTCGGTACGCGGCGCGGTCAAGACAGTCGCCGACGAGCTCGGGGACATCGAAATCGTCGTCAACAACGCCGGTTGGGACGACTTCATGCCGTTCCTGAAAACTTCAGAGGACTTCTGGGACAAGATCCTTGACATCAACTTTAAGGGCGCACTGCGCGTTATCCATACGGTCGTGCCGGGCATGGTCGAACACGGATTCGGACGGGTGATCAACATCGGTTCGGACGCCGGCCGGGTCGGGTCGTCGCTGGAAGCGGTTTATTCCGGCGCTAAGGGCGGCATCATCGCGTTCACCAAGACGCTGGCCCGCGAGGTGGCGACCAAGGGTGTGACCGTGAATACCGTCTGCCCCGGCCCCACAGACACCCCGGCGCTGCGCAAGTTCGCCGACAGCTCCGGGCAGGACGCCGACAAAGTGCTCGGCGGGATGACCCGCTCCGTGCCTATGAAGCGACTGGCTCAGCCCTCGGATATCGCAGCCGCCGTCGCCTTCTTCGCCTCCGATGCCGCCGAGTACATCACCGGCCAGACGCTGTCCGTCAGCGGTGGCCTCACCATGGCGTAGCGGTCAAACCGCTACGCAAGAAGTCAAGGAGATAGATCAATGATGCCGTCCGAGAACGGTTCACCGGTAAGCCTGCGCATCACGGGCTCGGTGATCGAGATCATACTCAACCGGCCGCCAGCCAACGCGTTGGGCCTGCCAATCATCGACGGGTTGCATAAAGCGCTCGATGCCGCTGATGCCTTGCCCGCCAAGGTCATTGTGGTGTCCTCGGCGGTGCCTGGCTTCTTCGCGGCCGGTGCCGACATCAAGCACATGTCGTCCGTGGACGCGGCATCCTTCGGTGCATATGGGGACGCTCTGCGTGGCGCCGTCGAGCGTCTGGCAGCCCACCCCGCGGTGTCCGTGGCTGCCGTCGACGGGCTAGCCCTGGGTGGCGGCCTGGAGCTGGCGATGGCGTGCACGCTGCGTGTCGGCGCTGCGGGGGCGCGGTTTGGATTGCCCGAAGTCAAACTCGGCCTCATTCCGGGCGCTGGGGGGACGCAGCGCTTGCCCCGTCTAATCGGACGGGGCCGAGCATTGGACATCATGCTCACCGGACGCGAGGTGGAGGCGGACGAGGCGTTCTGGATCGGGCTGATAGACCGTCTTGCTGAACCGGATACCACCGCCAGGGCAACGGCATGGGAGCTGGCCGTTGCGTTGACTGGCGCCTCATCACTCGCGCAGCGTGCGGTCGTCCGCACGGTGGCCGCGGCGTATGACCGGCCGCTGGCCGAAGGTCTGCGCCACGAGGCCGAACAGGTCCAAGAGCTGTTCGAACAGGGCGAGGCAGCCGAGGGCATTCGGGCGTTCATCGACAAGCGCGCCCCCGAATTCGTCTGATTCAAAGGAACTTCCGATGATCGATTTGGAACGGCGTTATCAGACATTGCTTCTCGAGTCACCCGCGGACGCTGTACTCCAACTGACGTTGAACCGGCCCGAACGGCTCAACGCAATGACAGTAACCATGTTCGACGAACTCGAGTCGGTCGCGCGCGCGATCGCGGACGACCGTGACGTCCGCGTCGTGATCCTGACCGGTGCCGGTAGGGCATTCTGCGCGGGCTACGACCTGGACGAGGCCGAGGAGCTGGCCTCGTTGTCGGCCTTGGGCATGCTTGACCGCCAGGAGCGCGCGGCCCGCGCGCTGAGCGCCGTGCGGGCAATACCGGTACCGGTGATCGGCGCGGTGAATGGGCCCGCCGCCGGTGGTGGCATGTCGCTCACCCTGATGGCCGACATCCGACTCGGGTCGCCTGCAGCGAAGTTCAACGCCGCGTTCGTACGGATCGGGCTCTCCGCGGGCGACCTGGGGGCGTCCTGGCTACTGCCGCGGCTGATCGGCCCGTCGGCGGCCGCCGAAATCGGTTTCACCGGACGTATCGTCGATGCAGAAGAAGCTGAACGGCTGGGCCTGCTCAACCGGGTGACTGGTCCCGACGACTTGCTCGACCAAACCCTGGCCATGGCAGCCCAGATCTGCGCCAACTCTCCCGGCGGCATCCGGATCTCCAAACGCGCATTGCAGGCGAACATGGAAGTCGCATCCTTCGCCGCGGCGCTCGAACTGGAAAACCGCGGCCAGGCACTGCTGACGCGCTGCGACGACATGACCGAGGCGTTGCAGGCCTTCAAGGCCAAGCGACCACCAAACTTTTCCGGGCGGTGAGCATGAGCACCGCCACATCGCACTGGAATCGGGTATCGCGGCGGCCGCTGGCCGATGTGCTCGGCGAACTGCAGACCGCCCAGAACCTGGCCTTCGACGAACTTCGACCAGGCATCGTTGTCATGTCGGTGAACCGGCCACACCGTGCGAACTCGCAGACAGTCGACATGTTCGGCGAAATAGCCTGGGCCACTGCATTGTTGCGTAATGCCCCGTTATATGCATTGATCGTCACCGGGGCGGGTGGAAAGGCGTTCTGCACCGGCTTCGATCTGGACGAGGTGGACGTCCTGACCCGGATGTCGGTGTCAGAGTTCACCGATCTCGTTGAGACCGCCGCGGCCGGGTCCACCGGGCTGCGCGCTCTGCCGTACCCGGTGATCGCCGCGGTCGGCGGCCCGGCGGCCGGCGGTGGTTTGTCACTGGCGTTGGCCGCCGACATCCGCGTCGCCGACCAGACCGCCAGCTTTAGCGCCGGATTTGTGCGGGTCGGGTTGTCCATTGGCGAGCTGGGCACTTCGTGGAATTTGATCCGGCTGATCGGGCCGGGCCGGGCGGCGGAGCTGGCGTTCACCGGGCGGACGGTGCGAGCCGTCGAAGCCCATCGCATCGGACTTGCCGACCGGCTTGCCGAGACGGGCAGTGCGCTCGACGCAGCGATCGAGCTGGCCGAAACGGTCGCGGAAAACTCCGACGACAGTATGCGATCCACCAAGAACGCACTGGTTCGCAATCTCGAGAACAACTCCTTCAGGTCCGCGCTGGAGATGGACACCCGCGGCCAGGCGCTAGCCCTGCAGGTTCCGACCACCCGCAGCGCACTGTTGAAGCTACAGGAGGAGTCACAGTGACCGCATCGGAAGAACTGCGCACCGGGCTCGGCCCCGCCGACGACCTCCGGCACCGATCGGTGGCCGGGGAGAGAACGCGTGACTCCCTGTTCTGGGAGCTGATCATGCCGGAAGAACAACTCGGCCTCCAGGTCTACCTCTACCTGACGGGCAGCGGTAAGGCCGGCTACAACGTCTGCGTCTGGGGCCCGGATGCCCGCCCTTTGGCGCTGCACCTCCACCAGGGGCGGGTGCCCGATCATTCCGATCTCGACGACTTCTCATTCGACGGGCTGACGCTCACGCAGCCTGAGTTACGCAAGTCCTGTGTGCTGGCCTACCAACGTGACGACGTGCGACTCGACTTCGCGTTTACCGGTATTCACGATGCGTTCAGCTACCACTCCAATCCGGACGGGCTGCCCTCGTGGTTTGCGGTGAATCGGATCGAGCAAACCGGACGGGTGCACGGAGCACTCGAAGTAGCAGGCCGGCGCATCGAATTAGACCGCATGGGACATCGAGATCACTCGTGGGGGGTTCGCGACTGGGGTATCCCGCAGCATTGGAAATGGTTCGTCGCGTACACCGAATCTGGCCGCGCGCTCAACGGGTGGATTTGGATCGCCATGGGCGAGTGGGGTTTCGCGGGTTACGTAGTGCGCGACGGGGTGACCTTCCCGGTCCGTAACATCGAGCACCACGCCGACTACGACGAGCAGATGCGCCAACGTCGGCTGCGGGCGACGTTGACCGACATCACCGGTGCGCAAACCGAGCTGGAGCTTGACGTTTTCAGTGTGATCGAGTTGCCGACCCACGATAGGTTGCAGACGGTTATCCGCGAAGGCGCCTGCACAGCCGTCATCGACGGTGAAGAGGGGGCAGGGCAATTTGAGACACATTGGCAGGGAAGCTACCTGGACTACCTTTCGGAACAGGACATGTGATGTGGTCATGGTCTGACGCCGACCTCCAACGGCTTGGCTCTTTCCTCGCCGACCATGGCCTGTGCGGTCCGGCGGTCACCGCGCAGGCCATTGGCGACGGGCACTCGAACCTGACATTCCTTGTTTCGGATGGATTTTCACAGGTAGTGGTGCGCCGACCACCGCCACCTCCGCTCCCTCCCGGCGCCCACGATGTACTACGCGAAGCGAAGTTGCTGACGGCGTTGTCCCAAACCCTTGTTCCAGCGCCGGCCGTGTTGGCAACCGCAGAGGCAGGTGAGCTACTGGACGTTCCGGCGTTCATGATGAACTTCGTCGATGGCGCCGTGATCACCAATTCGACGCCGGCCCCGGACAATGACACGCGGCTACGCCGGCGCATCGGCGAATCGCTGGTGGACACCCTCGCCGAGTTGCACAGCGTGGCTTGGCGTGACATCGGACTCGGCGACTTCGGCAAGCCCGACGGGTTCAACGCCCGACAATTGCGGCGAATGCGGTCCCTGATTGCTGTAGATGACACAGTGCCCAAGCCATTCGCTGAGCTGGACGGCTGGCTGCACGCACAGCTCCCGCCTGAATCCCGAGTAGCGATTGTTCACAACGACTTCCGTATCGGCAACATGATCGTCAACGTGAAGAGTGGCTCGATCGCAGCGGTCCTTGACTGGGAACTGGCCACCATCGGGGACCCGCTGGCCGACCTGGGGTACTTCCTCACCTCATACCCTGGTCCGGGCGAGCCGCTGGTCCCGACATCCGCGATGGGGACTGCCGTTCTAGAGCCGGGCTACCCTGGACGCGCCGAGCTGCTCGACCGATACGTCGACCGCACCGGCGCTGATGTGTCAGCGGTGAATTGGTACGCGGCGCTAGCGATGTACAAACTCGCCGCGCTCTACGAGTACAGCCGTAGGCGGTTCGAAAGTGGTGCCGGCGATCCCTACTACGCCGATCCTGGGTTGGTTAGTTCGTTCCTGGCTGCCGGCGAACGGCTAGCAGCCAAGGATTCCGCACTGACCTGATTTGCATCGGAACACAATCCTCAGGTCGCGTCCGTCAGTTCCGTTCGCGCGCTGCCACTCTCGGTGGAGCGAAAATCCCTGATAGGGGGGACGAGACCAAGTGATTTATCGCATACCCTGACCGTGTGCCACCGGTCGATCACCCATTGAACCTGACCATGCAAGCGATCCTGACGGACGTTAGCTGGGCACTGACCGCCGTTCTCCTGGGGCTCACGGTCTGGATGGGTGTGCGCGAGCGGACGCCGTTCTACGCACTCTTGGTGTTGGGGGCCGTGGTCGGCGCATTCGCCGAGCCGCTCTACGACGTGGCAATGACGCTGTACTTCTACTCCACACCCGGCATGTGGACCCACTTCACTGCGTTCGACATCCCGCAACCGATCTGGACGCACAGCGGCTATGTCGTGCTCTACGCCGCCCCGGCGATCTACATCACCCGCCAGATCGCACGCGATACGATGACCCGCCAAAGGCTGTTCTTCTGGGCAGGCATCACGCTACTTGAGTCGGCCGCATTCGAGATGATCGGAATCAACGGCGGACTCTACACTTACTGGGGCCCACACGTGTTCCGGATCTTCCAGTACCCGTTGGTGATTGGTGTGCTCGAAGCCGCTCAAGTGATCTGCTTTGCGATCGCAGCATCGGTCTTGCGTGACCGTCACACCAGCCTGTGGCAGCTGCTGGGCCTCTTTGTGCTCTTCCCTTGTACGTTTTTCATGGCCAACTTCGGCGCTGGCTGGCCCACGATCATCGCTGTGCATCTCAAGCACACCTCGACGCTGGCGGTCACAGCGGCGACGGTGGTCAGCATCGGCTTTGCGGTCGTCCTCGTGCGGGCGGCCGCGTCATTCTTGCCGCAACAACCAGCCGTCGACGCGGCGAGTAGTCCGAGCCGGTCCGGCACAACGCACGCTCAGCCTCTTCCCGGCGAGGCCAGCGCAGCGGGGCGGTGATGAGGCAGTCGCCGGTTACGCCTATCCAACCGAAGGAGCTTGCCAATGTCCGCATCTACCAATATTCGCCACGCCTTCTTCATCCTTGCCGGTGTTGTGGCGCTGGTGCTGACTTGGCCACACGCGTTCCAATGGATGGCGGACGGTGGCAACATCCTCAACCCGATCGCGTTCTTTGGCGATGCGATGGCTCCCAGTGGATCCGCCGCGTTCCTGAGCATCGACATGGCCATCGCCTGGCTCGTATTCATGGTGTGGGTTGTCTTCGACAGCAAGAGGATTGGGCTGGGATACAAATGGGGATGGATCTTTGTGGCATTGTCCTATGTCGGTGTATCGATGGCCTTCCCGGTGTATCTCGTTACTCGGGAGAGGTTTCTCGACAAGCACGCTCGCACCGACGAATTAAGCGGCTGCCCAGCCTGACTCCAAATGCAGCCGATCTACCCGGTTGAGGGGTCAGTCAGACTCAGGACGAATTCCCGAACGCTGTCCGACATCCCTGGATCGTCTGAAGTGAACTCACGTGCTTCCATGGTGTCCTTTGCGAGGCCGAGCAGCAGCTGTCCCTCGTCGATGAGCATTCGATTTAATCGAAGCGCCGCGCATGATCTCAGCGCCGGCGCCAAAACTTGCTCGGCGGCGTCGCTCTCTCCGGCGGTCGCCAGACAAGACGCCAACTGAAGCGAGGCCCAGAGGTGTGCACGTGGGCGTTTGCGTTGATCAACGTGGTCACGACGGGCTCGCGCGCGGTGACAGGCAGCGGTGACTGCCGATGCCTTTTCGTCGGCCAGGAGCAATCTGATCTGCGAGTCCTCCCTGAATTCAGCTGTGATATCGCCGGTTCCGTCGAGTGCTTGTTCACCGAGGCTGACAACTCGCTGAGCCAGCGCCGGACCGATTTCTTGGCCCGCCATCGCCCCCAATCGGACCTGCTCGTACACCAGACCCGACTCGAGCCGCGGCAGGTGCAGCTCTCTGGCGATTGACAGGCCTTCGGCTAGTCGGTTTTCGGCCGCGGTCTTGTCGCCGCGAGCGATCTTCAACCGTGCCCCTGTTCCGAATGCCGCGAGCATGAACTCGACGAGGCCGCCCTCGGCGCCGAGTTCGTATGCGTCGTCGAGCAATGTCTCTGCCTCGTCGAGTCGATCGCGCTCGTAAAGAAGCGCCCCCAGCAGAGATCCGGCCAGCTTCGCGACATAGGTTGGCCGCCCGGACGGCAACAGCGCGATCCGAATCGCGTGCCGCAGATGTGCTTCGGCGCCGGCGAGGTCAAGCTGCTCGTTTGCAGCGATCGCCGCGAAACAGTAGCCATAGCTGACAGTGAGCGCCCCGGAAATCCGCTGATGATATTGGTGTCCCCACCTTTGCCACCGCAGGGCGTCGTCGAAGTCGAACACCCGGATCGCCCGAAAGGACGCGACATCGGCCGCCCGGCAAACGATCCAGGGGTGAAGTGATTCCACTCTGTCAACGCAAGCTTGAACGGTGGCCGCAGCCGCCGAGGGATCGACGCGATCCTGAAAAGCGGCGATTACCTCGCCAATCAGGTCCATCTCGGCGCGGAGGTCGGCGGCTTGGTCAGCCGGAAGCGAGTCGACGCCAAGATGAGCCAGCCGAAGAGCGTCCTCGACCGCCGTCAGACGACGAAGTACGACGTTGGCCCATGCGAGGTCGACCTGGAGCCTCGGGCGCACAGCGGCGTGCTGCGGCGGCAATTTGGCGACGAGGCCGATCAAAGTGTGCATTTGCGATTGTTCATTCAGACCCGGGCCCGCCTGCTGGACAGTATCGATTGCCTGCAGTGCATCGCCCGCCAGAATCAGGTGATCGACAGCCTGACTGAGCATTTGATGTTCTGAAAACCACCGGGCTGCCCTGCGATGTAGGTCGGGAATCCGGTCTTGAGCGTCGCGCTCGAGGCGATGGAGCAGATAGTCGGCGAACAGGTGGTGATATTGGAACCATGATCCTTCGCCATCGGTTCGGCGCAGAAACAGGTCACGCTTTTCGATCTCTTCCAGGACGCGTTGACTGCGCTGGTTGTCGGTCAGTGTGGTCGCCAACCCGCTACAGATTTGTTTGGTGATGCAAGTCGAGAGCAGGAAATCGAGAAGGTCCGGCTCGAGGGTGTCCAGGACGTTGGACGCCAGGTACTCGCCGATCGCCTGATGGCGCCCGGAGAGATTACCGATAAGTGCGGTCGGGTCGGGATGGTCGCGAAGCGATAAGGAGGCCAATTGTAGCGCTGCGGCCCACCCATCGGTGGAGCCCTCGAGTTCGGCGACGTTGGCTGCCGTGAGATCGAGGCCGCATTGATCCACCAGCAGCGCCCGGGATTCGGCCACATCGAACTTGAGAAGCAACGAGTCGATTTCTACCAACTCCCCCTGTACCGCCATCGTGGCGAGCGGAAGCCCTTCACGTGTACGACTTGTGACAACCAGATGGAGGTGATGACAACTATTCTCGAGCAGGTAGGCCAATGCGTCCCTGGTGGCCGTATCGCCCACGCGATGCCAGTCTTCCATCACCAGCGCCAGCGTTTGCTTGTCGGAATGTAGCCGATCGATCAGAGCATTAAGGACATAGTGCTCGGTATTTTCCAGGCGCCCTTCGAATTCCTGCTGCAGCGTGTCGGCGAGATCCGGCAGGGTGCGCCGGATGGCCTCTATGAGGTGTGCCAAAAACCAGGCCGGGTTGTCATCGTCGCTGTCGATGGCCAACCATGCAGTCTTTACGCCCTGCCGGACGAGTGCCTCGACCCACTGCGCGGCGAGAGTGCTCTTACCGTAACCGGCCGGCGCGTGGATCAGCACTAGCTTCGACCGTGGCCCCGCGCCGAGGCGGTCAAGGATTCGTTGTCTCGGCACAGTCGGGCGCGTGAATGTCGGCGGGCGAAATCGTGTCGGCGCGCTGGGCGGGTAGTGCGCTCGCCGCATCGGGCTTGAGCGATCCGACCTTATTCCGATGGCGGCGGAGTACCCCTTCGATGCGGGAGTTCCGTTGTCGGAGGCCGACTCCTCCTCCTCGGTGGTTGATGGCGGTAACTCCAACGGAACGTCAGCAATGTCCAACCCGACGTGTTTGGCGGCTGCTCGCAGAGCCTCCCCGAATGCGGCCGCAGAAATCGGACGGCGCACTGGATCGACATTCAGAGCGAGCTCGAGGACCGAGCAGACCTGGCCTGCAACGCTTTTAGCGCGCAGATCCGGGATCGGACCGGCCATTACACGACGAACGAACGCAATGGGATGCTCGCCTGATCGCACGGTGAACGGCGGATCGCTGGTGAGCGCCGCGAAGACTGTGGACGCCAAGCTGTAAATGTCGGCTGCTACCGAAACATTGGCTCCCTCAAAGAGTTCCGGCGCAATGTAGGCCAGCGAACCTGCCACGTGCCGTGAGGAGGTCTCGCGGCTGTTGGCAACCCGGGCGATGCCGAAGTCGCAAAGTTGCGGTTCGCCGTAAGCGGTCAGCAGGATGTTCGAGGGCTTGACGTCGCGATGCAGTATGCCGGCACGGTGAGCGGTTTCCAGCGCACCGGCCAGCCGAACCCCTGTCTCCAACGCCTCGCGGACCCCGAGCGGTCCGTGGCCGCGGATCCAGGCACCAAGCGTGTCTCGACTGTGATATTGCATGACGATGTACGGCCGTCCAGCGAACGTCACGCCACTGTGCAGTACAGGCACGATGTTCGGGTGACCGGACACCCGTCCCATCGCCCGTTGCTCGAGGTTGAAATGTTCGAGATCGAGGTCATCGGGATCGGAACTGAGTACCTTGACCGCGACCACGCGGTCCAGTGAAGGTTCACTGCAGCGATACACAACGCCGAAGCCGCCGCGTCCCACCGGCTCGGCATCGTGGTAGCCCTCTGCCTCGAGCTCAGCGGCAATTCCTGAAGCGAGCCCCCGTTGAGTTTCCCCTGGATTGGCCACAGCTAGTCCACCGGCAATCGAGCTTCACCGGCGGGGCGGAGCTGGTCCGACTGATAGAACGAACCCCCCGTAGGGGCCAGTGCTGGCATGGCCATCGCAAATTCCTTCGCTGCAGCTTTTACCCTAGCGCCCACCGGCCGGAGGCCAATGCGCTTCGCTCGATTCGATTCGAGTGCCCGGCGGCGATGCCACTTTGCCTCTGCCGGGGAGATGAGAACTACCCGATGAGGTGACGCGTACCGGGCTGGACTAGGACACACTTGGGAGACAGCAGGATTACCAAGTCGACGCGTGCTGCGCCCGACGGACGTGCCGCGGCCACGAGCGGCGTCAGGTCACGCCCGAAAATTGAGCGTCTAATCAATGAAAGTGAATTAATGACAACGTATCTAACACTTGCCGGGATGTTGCTGTTGGTTGTATCACCGGTGCTGATCCCCGCAACCCTCACTGTGGTGCGCCTCGCCTCGGACCGTTTCGGGCACAATCTCAACCGCCGCAAGACCATCACCGCGGGACCGCTTGCCGGGACCGTCTCGATGTTCAGCGAGCTGCCCGGAGTTCACCCGGCACCATCCCCGGCGTAGAAAGCGCGGCGTTCACGATTCGATCCACCGCTATCCACCGCGGCAAGCTAACGCCAGACGCGCTCGCCCGGTACGGAGAACGTTGCCGCCGCCGCGATTACAACGCTCTTGTGAAGGTAGGGCCGATGCCCGCGGCGCGCTTAGGCTCCCCTATTGCGGCGGAATGCCGGGAGGTGGATACACGCCTCGCAGGATCCACGCCCACCAGTTGTTACCGGTTTCGAGCTCGTCGCTGGCGTCGTAGTCGGGGCTGGGATCGAGCGGGATGTTGTTCGCCTGGGAGCCCGGAGGGAGTTCCGCTACGTTTCTTTGG
>DATAZN010000145.1:0-4655 GCA_036272035.1 Mycobacterium sp.
TCTGTCGGACCGGTTTTCCGGGGGCCGCGGCCGACCGGCTTGGCGAGTGCTGATGATCGGCGCCGTGGTGCTGGTGGTGTGGCTGATTCTGGTGTGGTTGCTGTCGCGGTTCGTCGGGCCGCATGGAATTGATCAGCCGCAGTCTGCACCGCAATCCGCGGTGCCCGCACCGGCGAACAATGCGCCGCGGCCACCTGGTCAGCAGGACAACGGCGCCGATCGTGACGTGTTGCGCTATCTCATCGCCAGCACGGTGGCATTGCTGGCGATGATTGTCGCGGGCGCGATTGTGGCCCGCCGGCGTCGGATCGTCAGGCCGAGCCTCTCTGCGCCTTCGCCGATGGGCGAACCGATTTCTGCCGCCGCGGCCTCGTCGCTGGTGCGGGCGGCCAAAAGCGGTTTGGCTGAGATCGAGGACCCCAATCACGAACCGCGGCAAGCGATCATCGCGTGCTATGCGGCGATGGAACGCGAACTGCGGCATTTCCCCGGAGCTGCACCGCAGGATTTCGACACTCCGACAGAGGTTTTGGCAAGGGCCGTCGAACACCACGCGCTGCACGTCGACAATGCAGCTGAGCTGGTGAACCTGTTCGAAGAGGCGCGCTTCAGCCCACACGTGATGACCGAGGAGCATCGGAGCACAGCGCTTCGCGTCTTGCAGCTGGTTCTCGCTGACATGCGGAGTTCGGTATGAAAAAACTAATCGCACTTGGTGTTTCCCTGGTGCTGAGCGCGGAGCTGGCCGCGCTGACCCTGCACGATCGCCGGCTCGTGTTCTGGGCGGCAGGTGCCGCAGTGCTTTTCGCGCTAGTCAGCGTGCGCCAGTTCCTTGGCCGCGATTTCGAACCACCGTCGTCGACGATCCCGAACGCTCTTGAGGAATCGCTGCGCAGTTGGTTGTCGCGGACCCAGACACTGATTCACCGGTCGGAATCAACCCGGGCCGATTGGGACCGGCATTTACGCCCAATGCTGGCACGGCGATTCGCGATTGCGACCGGACAAAAGCAAGCCAAGGATCCGGTGGCGTTCGATGCCACTGGGCGAACACTTTTCGGCACGGAGCTGTGGGCGTGGGTGAACCCGAACAATGTTGCGCACACCGGTGCGAGTGAACCCGGGCCGGGCCGCGCGACGCTGGAGGAAATCCTGGAACGGTTGGAGCAGGTATGACAACGGGTAAGCGGCGGATATGACCTCAGAGACGGCCATGCCGGCAACCACGGCCCGCGCGGCAGCGGTACTCGACGAGATCGAGCGCGTCGTGGTGGGGAAGCGCTCGGCGCTCACGCTCATTCTCACCACGGTGCTCGCGCGTGGGCACGTGTTGATCGAAGATCTGCCAGGCCTGGGTAAAACCCTGATCGCCCGGTCTTTCGCCGCGGCGCTCGGGCTGGACTTCACCAGGGTGCAGTTCACGCCCGATCTGCTACCCGCGGACCTGCTCGGCTCGACCATCTACGACATGCAGTCGGGCCACTTCGAATTCCGTCCCGGCCCGATCTTCACCCACCTGCTGTTGGCCGATGAAATCAACCGCACACCACCCAAAACCCAAGCAGCGCTACTGGAGGCGATGGCCGAACGCCAGGTCAGCATCGATGGCACCACACACCTTCTGCCCGAACCCTTCATTGTTCTGGCGACCGACAACCCGATCGAATACGAAGGCACATATCCATTGCCGGAGGCGCAGCTGGATCGGTTCGCGGTTCGGCTTGAACTGCGCTACCTCTCCGAACAAGACGAGGCCTCGATGCTGCGGCGCCGCCTGGATCGGGGATCGGCTGAGCCGACGGTCAATCAGGTTGTAGACGCTCACGATCTGCTGGCGATGCGCGAGTCCGTCGAGCAGGTGAGCGTGCACGAGGACGTTCTGCACTATGTGGTGTCGCTGGCCGCCGCGAGTCGACACCACCCGCAAGTTGCGGTGGGGGCCAGCCCGCGTGCGGAGCTCGATCTGGTGCAGCTCGCGCGGGCTCGCGCGCTGCTTCTCGGTCGCGATTACGTGATCCCGGAAGACATCAAGGCACTCGCCACGCCCGCTGTGGCGCACCGGATTACGTTGCGACCGGAGATGTGGGTGAGGAAGATCCAGGGCTCGGATATCGTCGAGGAGCTGCTGCGGCGGCTGCCGGTTCCACGCACCCGCGGCGGCCCGCAGTAAATCCGCGTGGCCGAGATTCGGGAAGTTCAGCTACGTTGGCGCGCATCAGCATTGACGCGCGCGATCGCCACGTGCGCTGCGCTCGCCCTGGCGATCGGCTTGATCAGTCCGTGCTGGCAGCTCGTCGCGTTCGCCGCACCGCTACTCGGCGTGCTCTGTTCGATCAGCTGGCAGCGGCCGCTGCCGAAAGTCAACGTCCACGCCGAACCCGGTTCGCAGCGCTGTTTCGAAGCCGAGCAGACCCAGCTGACTTTTTGGGCCGACACTCAAACATTAGGTGCCGCAGTTGAACTCACTGTGTCAGCGATCGATGGAATGCGGCTCGAGGTTGTCCAGCGGACATCTGACCGGCGCCAGACGCTGGCCGCCGGCTCCGAACGTTGGGGACGCTATCCGGTCCGCGCTACGGTCGAGGTCGTCACGCACGGCGGGTTACTGGTCGGCGCGGGAACCGTCGACGCGGCTGAGGTGACCGTCTTCCCGATGACGCCGCCTCAGCCGACGGCGCTGCCGCCGACCGAACTGCTCGACCGGCTGGGCATCCACCTGACCCGGCACATCGGCCGGGGCGTCGAATATGCCGACATCCGCACCTACGTGCCGGGCGACCAACTGCGTACCGTCAACTGGCCGGTGAGCGCCCGTCGCGGTCGCCTGCACGTGACCCAGCGATTGACCGATCGGTCCGCGGACGTGATTGTGCTGATCGACGGCTATCCGCAGCCTGTCGGGCCCGCGACGGTCGCCACCGAGCGGATTGTCCGCGGCGCCGCCCAGGTGGTGCAGACCGCGCTGCGCAACGGTGACCGGGCCGGCATCGTCGCACTCGGTGGCCGAAGACCCCGCTGGCTGGGTGCCGACATCGGGCAGCGCCAGTTCTACCGCGTGCTCGACACCGTCCTCGACGCCGGCGATGAATTCGAGAGCACCACTGGGACATTGGCGCCGCGGGCGGCAATTCCGACGGGTGCGATCGTCGTCGGGTTCTCGACGCTGCTCGATACCGAATTCGCGCTGGCGCTGATCGACCTGCGTCGTCGCGGTCACGTGGTGGTGGCGGTCGACGTCCTGCAAGGCGCTCCGTTTCGCGCCGCCCAGGATCCACTGGTCGACCGGATGTGGGCACTGCAGCGTTCGGCCATGTACCGCGATATGGGCACGGTTGGCGTTGACGTGGTGGCCTGGCGGGCGGATCGCACCCTGGATCAGTCGATGCGGGCCGTCCCCGATCATCGTCGGCCGTTGACCGGACGCCGGTAATGAGAGGCGGCGCGCAGTTGGCGGCGCACGTCTTGTCGACGGCGTGCGGTGTGCTGATGGTGGCGGCGGTCGGCATCGGAGCGCACGGATCGACCCAGTTCGCGGCGACATCGGCTGTGGCTGCGGTGACGCTCGCGGTGCTGTTTCGTCCGGTCGCCACGCTTGCGGTGTTGCTCACTGTGGTCGCGATCGCGCTGTCCGGGCCGCCTGCCACGGTCGCGGCGGTGTCCGGATTGTCGGCGGCCGCCTATCTGGTGCTGCGGCACTCGGCCAGTAACGGCGCCGGACTCGACTCGGTCAGCGGCGCAACGATGTTCGCGGCGGCGGGATTTACCCTTGTCGGCCTGGTTGCGACCGCATTCCCGTTGCGGCTGCCATGGTTGCCGTTGCTCGCGCCGCTTGCCGTATTTGCGGTATACCTGCTGGCCACGCGGCCGTATCTGCGGGACGAAGATGGTTAGCGATGTTGCTGGAGCCTGCGTCGTAGCAAAAATCTGCTTGCGCGCAACGCCTTGACCGGTGTCCGGATGGGGGCAACAATATCGGGGTGCCGCGAGAAGAGCGGGCGTTGATTAGCGACCTGGAGCGTCGCCTCGCCGAGAAGTATTCAGCTCTTCCGATGGACCACGTCACCGCCGTCGTGCGGCATGCGTATTCGCAGTTCCAAAGCAGCCGGGTGAGGGATTTCATCCCGCTATTGGTGCAACGGCGCGCGGACGAGGAACTCGAGGAGCTGATCGTCTTGCGGCCGGATCTGGCTGCAGTTGCGCTCGACGATATGGGCGTGACTGATCTCGAGACCATTGCAGCGGTCTAGCAATCCCCGCCGCACCGGCCGACGATGAGATTTTCCTTGCGGGCAGCCATGATTGGCGACTCCAGCCTTACCGGTTCGGCCTAAATAATTAACTATCTCTGTACGGTCGGCACTAGGGTTATCGGCGAGGGGGGTTATCGGCGAGGGGGCAATCGGTGAGCAAACTGGGGGAGCAGGCTGTCGTCCGCGGTGCGGGGATCGGCGGGTTGCTCGCCGCTCGGGTGCTCAGCGAGTTTTACGACACGGTGACGGTGGTCGAACTGGACAAGCTGCCTGATGCCGCCGACCAGCGCCGCGGAGTTCCACAAGGCCGCCACTTCCACGTGTTGTGGAGTCGTGGCGCCGACGAGCTGGCGCGACTGTTCCCCGGCATCCATCACGACCTGATCGCCGGCGGCGCGGAGGTCT
>DATAZN010000146.1:0-29173 GCA_036272035.1 Mycobacterium sp.
TTCATCGGGGATACGGGCCAGTGCGTTCGCCGGCGCCACGACGTATTCGGCGTATCCGCCGGGAAACGTTGCGCCGGTGACCATGTCGGCCTCGCAGTGCACCAAATCGCCGCGCCGACAGCTGCGGCAGTGCTCGCAATACCCGCCAGACGCGCCGATCGCCACGCGTTGACCCTCGCGCCAACCCTGCACACCCTCGCCCAGCGCGTCGATGCGCCCGGCGATCTCGTGACCCGGAGTGAGCGGGAACTGCAGACCCGGCCACTGGCCGTCGACGAAGATCGCATCGGAGTGGCAGATGCCGCAGGCTTCCACGGCGACCCGCACAGTGCCGGGCGCAGGATCGGTCAGTGTTCGATCGATAAGGGCCAGTCGTCCTCGTGGTGAGGTGACTTGGGCCGCGCGAAACGTGGTCATGATGCTCCTTTCCGAGTTGGTGTGATCTCGGGGCGGTGGGAGATCAACTTGAGTCTCGCGTCGGTAGCAGGGCCGGCACGTTCAATATCTGGACACGGAAGTCGTGGTGGGCTGCTGCAATGGCCATCACTTGCCCACGCTCACGTCTTGTCGTCGCGGGTCGGGTCGGGGGACGACTGCTCGACAATCTCCTGTGACACGGTGCTTTTTCTTTGTTACACGGGAGCCGCTACAGGTCGTTCCAGTTCGTAATGTGCGCGCCGGTGAAGGTAGTAAAACGCATATTTGATTCATAAGCAGTTGCTGATTTCAGGATCCGCTTGCCGCACTGCTCGAAACGGCGTGACGCAGCACGCGCAGAAGGCAAGAAGCTTGCAGCTGTCCATCACGACTTCCGTGTTCAGATCTTGAACGTCGCGGCCCTGATATCGACGCGAGACTCGAAACCACAAACGCCAAACCTCAAACGCCGACGACAGGAGGGAACTGAGGATGTTCAGTCACGTCGCTCGCGAACTGGGCGCTCATCAGTGCATCGGCTGGCGCGCCCGCGACCTGACCGGCGAATTGCAGGGCGTGGGTGTGGCGCGGGTCATCGCGGTCACCGCCATTGATGGCGAGGTGCCCATTTCAACCGAAATCATTTGCCGTTCAATCGAAACGGAAGGAGCCTAACGGTCCATGTCCGTTCCCACCGTGTCTCCGGGCCGTTCAGTGGCCCATCGGATCGTCAGTCGGGTGCTTCTCTCGCCATTGGGTAGTCGCTTCGGCCGTGACATCGCCTCTCGACTCGATCCGACTCTGATCCGGCTCACCCGGGGGCGGGTTTCCTCGGTTTGGCCGTTCCCCGCAGTCGTTTTGACGCACGTTGGCACCAAGTCCGGCAGGACCCGCACGAGTGCGCTGGTGTACTTCACCGATCGAGGGCGCGTCATCCTCATCGCCACGAACTTCGGTGGATCCCGAAATCCCGGTTGGTACTACAACGTTAAAGCCAATCCGATCGTAACGTTCTATGGCCGCGGCATCTGTGGCCTATTCATCGCCGAGGAGATCTACGGTGCCGAACGCGACCGTCTGTTTCAGCGCGCCAAAGACGGCCCCGGCCCCCACGGCAAGTACGAGCAGGCCGCGGCCGCCCAGTCTAGATGCGTTCCTGTCATTGCATTTACGCTGCAGAGCCGTTGGTGCAACCACGCTGTGGTGGACCCTGGGCAATGAGATTAGTGCGGAGCGACTCTCGCAAATGTTCTGGCGGCGGGAAACACGCAGCCTGACTGAGCAACACGAAGGGACTTTTTTCGTATGACATGGCGAAAAGGCGCCCACGGCGATGACTGCGACATGCTCGTCATCGGAAGCGGATTGGGCGGAAACGTCGCAGCCGTGCAGCTGACGGAGACGGGAGATCGCGTGCACGTCTCGGCGGTGTGGCGGAAGGTGCCGGACAAAGACCCCGCCGAAACAGCATGGAATATCAAGCGATTCGCTTGTGCGCCCCCGGGGCTTACGGGCACACAGCGCATCTATTTGCTGGCCAAAGTCATGATCCATGCCGGAGTGGGCGACTTTGTAAATCGTGGTCGACGAAGCATTCTCATCAAGCACAGCCGACGTCTGCTTGAAATTGCCGAACGCGCTGCAGAACGAATCCGGGCGGCCGGATGACACCACGAGCGAGATGACAATGGACGAATCCAACCTTCGGGATCAGTCATCCTCCCCACGAGTGGGCGAGAGTGATGCTGAACTTGCGGCGCGCTTCGAGCGCACGGCTCTCGTACTGCTCGACCCGCTTTACCGGGGTGCGCTAGCGCTAACCGGGGACCGGCTAGAGGCAGAGGATCTCCTGCAGGAGACGATGATGAACGCCTACAGGGAATTCGGCTCATTTCCTGAGGGCACCAGCCCGACCACCTGGCTGTACCGGACTTTGATCAGCACCTACGTCAGCAGGTGTCGCAGTCGACACCGCCGGCCGGCCGAGTGTCCGAACACCACGAGCATCGATTGGCAATCGGCGACTGCAGCTGCGCGCTCATCGACTGGACTGAGCTCGGTGCAGGAAGCGCTCGAGGCGTTGCCAACCGCGGCGATCACCAAAGCCCTGCACGCATTGGAACGAGACACCCGCATGGCGGTGTACTACGCCGACGTGGAGGGCTTCTCCTACCGGGAGATCGCCTACATTACCAACCGCTCAGTCACCGCGGTGATGTCACTGCTGCGCCGCGGCCGCCATCAACTGCGAAACCTACTGCTCGCTGCTTCCCGGGAGTCGGCAGCAGATCAATTTCGGAAGGATGCGCCGAACAACACGGCCCTGGTGCAACCCGCGATGCCGAAAGACGCGCCCCTCCATCGGTTGTCCGAGTCCGATCCTTGCGCAGGTCAACTGGACTGGTTCGATCGTGAGATCGTTCACTACGTTCTGCAATGGATGCCCCACGGCGAGATGTGGGACGAAGATGTCTATCCCATGTTCGGCATGACGGTCGAGCAGTTAGTAGACAGATTCCACCGGATCATCGACGCATCCGTGCCTGGTTTGGATCGCCTCGCCAGGTCCGATCGCGAGCTCGTGGACAAGGCCCGCCAGCTCCCAGCGGTCTTCAGGCAAGCGGGATAGGCCGCGAGTTCACTGAGCCAAGAGACTCTCGTGCGCAGCGATTTCCGCGGCGAGATCGAGATCCGGATCGGAGAGGCCGTCCTTCGACAAGTAAGCGAGGCCCGGCTGACGGGCGCGTCGCCACGACCTCACGATATGTCTTCACCCTGGATGTATCGGCTAACGAAGTTCAGCGCAGCGTCGGTGACTTCGTATTTGTGATGGGTTGGTTCACCACGTTGGATCGCTACAGGCGATAGTTCGACTCGTTTCAAAAGCCCGTCCTTGACCGCGTGCAGGAGGAGGATTTCGAAACCCGCCTCGACAATGAAGGATCTCCGGTCGGTCTCGGCAATCTGGTCGAACACCCGGCGCTCGAAATCAGAGTAGCGGCTGTTCAAGTTCCCGAGATTGCGCTTATACATGCGGATCGGTTGCCGATCGATATCTTTCTTTTGGTCATACCGGGTATCTGCGCCTTGATGATCAACCGTCGGAAACGTGAGTGCGGACCTGACGGCTAGCGCACCGCGGCCGGCCCGGCGAGGTTGCGGCCGGGGTGGGATCGGAGGTGTGTCAATGGTCCGATTTAACGACGATCCCAGAGGCCAGGCGACAAGGCTTATTACTATCACCAACACCACGTACTGCAGCACCGGGTGCCACCCGGGTTGGGTGGGCTCCTCATCAGCGGCCACCACCGGGATCGTGCTCGGGGGCGGGGGACTTGGCGGAGCGACCTGTGGGGTCTGCACCGGCGTCACGGTCGTCGGCGCGGGCTCCGGCAGAGTGGGCTCCGTCGAAATACGATATTGCGCCACCGAAAACGGGTACCACTGGCCGCTTTTGGGGTCTGCCTCAAGGCCCGCAAATGGAGCCGCCTGTGCCACACCGGGTGTGATGGCTACCACCAAGAACGGTGCGAGTGCTATGGCGGCCGCCGCCGCAATGCCGAGTGCTTTCATCTCGTGACCCTCTTTACTCGCAGGTTTTCCATGCCGTGCACGCAAAGATCGCTGCCAACGACCGACCACGGGTCATTGCCTAATTTGGCTCAATACCGCACTGCATCAATTCCTTTGGAGTGTTTATCGCCCGAGCGACGTGACTGAACATCCTCAGATCCCTCCTGTCGTCGACGTTTGACGCTTGGCATTTGTGATTTCGAGTCTCGCGTCGATTGCAGGGCCGCGACGTTCAAGATCTGAACACAGAAGTCGTGATGGACAGCTGCAAGCTTCTTGCCCTGTGTGCGTGCTGCGTCACGCCGTTTCGAGCAGTGGGGCCATGGTTAGGGCGCCCTTTCGCTTGTCGGAGCGGTGATGTCGCGTTTCTGGACCTTGCCGGTGGCTCCCTTGGGAAGCTCGTCGAGCAGCCAGATCCGGCGTGGATACTTGTAGGCGGCCACCCGTGCCTTGACGTAGTCGCGCAGCTCGTCTGGGTCGACGCTCGCCCCTTTCTTCAGCGCGACGGCGGCGCCGACCTCTTCGCCGAGCGAGTCGTGCGGAATGCCGATGACGGCGGCTTCGGCCACCGCGGGATGCTTGTAGAGGACCTCCTCGATCTCCCGCGGATACACGTTGTATCCGCCGCGGATGATCAGATCCTTGGTCCGGTCCACGATGTAGAAGTAGCCGTCCTCATCAACACGTCCCACATCTCCGGTGTTCAACCACCCGTCAGGGGTGATCGTGGCTTTGGTGGCCTCAGGCAGGTTCCAGTAGCCCTTCATGACGTTGTGGCCGCGGATCTGGACCTCACCCGCCTGCCCCTGGGCAACCTCGGCTCCGTTCAGATCCACCACCCGCATCTGCACCCCTTCGATCGGGGTGCCGACCGATCCAACCTTGCGCGGCCGATGGGGATGATTGAATGACGCCGCCGGAGAGCTCTCCGTCAGCCCGTAGCCCTCCAGAATCATGCAGCCGAAAGCGTTTTCGAAATCGGAGAGCACCTGAACCGGCAGGGCCGCACCACCGGAGACGCAAACCCGCAAACTGCGGGTCGCCTCCGGCGCGGCCTCCGAGGCCACGCCGAGCAACGCTGAATACATCGTCGGCACCCCCCCGAACAGCGTGACGCCCTCCCTCTCGATCACCTCAAGGACGGTGCCCGGATCGAACCTGGGGATCAGCGTCAACATCGCACCGGCCGACACCGCGCAGTTGAGTCCGAAGGTCAAGCCGAAGACATGAAACAGCGGCAAGCAGCCCATCAGCACTTCGTGCGGCCCGATCTCCACCACCGTGCGCACACAAACTTCAGCGTTGCGGCCCAGACCGGCGTGGGTGAGCATCGCACCCTTGGGCTTGCCGGTGGTGCCCGAGGTGTGCAGGATGACGGCGGTGTCATCGTGGTTGCGTTGCACCGGGGCGCCTTGCTCGGGCAGGTCGGCGGTCAGTTTCGCCAGCTCGGCGTCGTCGACGATCCAGCACTGGGCGCCCGTCTCCTCGGCGCCCGACACGGCCTCCTTGGCGGTGGGAGGAGCCGCGAACAGCGCCTTGGCTGCGCTGTTGGACAGGTAATAGGCCACCTCGCGCGCCTTCAGCAGCGGGTTCATCGGAACCGCGACGGCGCCGCGGTACATGATGCCGTAGAACGCGATAGCGAACGCCGGAGTGTTGGGCAACATCACACCCACCCGATCACCCGGCTCGATTCCCGCCTTGTCAAGCAGCGTCGCCACCCGGGCGGCCGCACTGTCGAACTCGGCGAAGGTGAACCGCAGATCGCCGCAGCGCAACGCGACACGGTCGGGGTGGCGGTTTTTCGATGCAACGAGGTTGCCGCTCAGGCCGGTCACGATGCGGCTCCCGCGGATGTGATCGCGGTGCTGATGTTCCATCGTGACTTGGCCTGCGGGTCCAGCGCCTCCATCATGTCTACCTCTTCCTCTTGAAGAAACTCCTGTGTGCAGACGCAGGTAAATGTGAGAAAGCGTTTCGGTGCTGGGGGATATCGCTACGCGCCAGATCGCTTGGCCCGCACTAGATCGGCGCCCTTCTCGCCGATCATGATGGTGGTCGCGTTGGTGTTGCCGCCGATGATGGACGGCATCACAGAAGCGTCGATCACCCGAAGGTTGTCGACTCCGCGCACCTTTAGTTCGGGGTCGACGACGGAATCTTCATCCACGCCCATCGCGCAGGTCCCGACCGGGTGGTATTGGGTTTGTGACCAACGCCGGATGTGTTCGGTGAGCGCGGCGTCGTCGGGAACGCTGTCGGGTAGCCGCAGCGCACCGACGTTGGCCTTAAGCGGTTGATGGTCGGCTATTTCCAGTACCGCGCGCAGGCCTTGGATGACGACCTTGAGGTCGGCGGGCTCGCTGAAGTAGCGGACGTCGATGCGGGGTGCGCCGAGCGGATCGCTGGAACGCAAGGTGAGTCGACCTCGGCTGCGCGGATGCGTACCTGTCACCAACATGGTGAAGTTCTCCAGCGGCGGACTGAAGCGGCGATGGTGCACGAAAGCGGTGGGCCCACAGGTCAATTGAATATCGGGGACGTCACTGCCGTTGGTGCAGAGAAAACCCCCGACATCGCCACCGATGGAGCAGAAGGGCCCACCATCGCGCTGCTGCCAGCGGGCCATGTTTTCCGGGGTGGCCAGTTGCAGCAGATCTGTCGAGTCTTTCGTCGCCCAGACGATGGGGGTCATGGTGTGGTCGGTGAGGTTGGCTCCGACGCCGGGCAGCTCGACCTTGACCTCGATGTCGTGTGCGCGCAACTGCGGGGCTGGACCGATGCCCGACAGCATCAGCAGCTGCGGGGAATTAATCGCTCCTGCGCTAAGGATCACCTCGGCATCGGCGCGCGCGGTGGTCTCGACGCCGGCATGCACATAGGCCACCCCGCAGGCGCGCTGAGCATCGAACAGGATCCGCGTGGCCGGCGAATTCGCCCGCACCGTCAGGTTAGGTCGATCTTGTACAGGTTTCAGATACGCGTCGGCAGTCGACCATCGCCACCCTTGATGACACGTCACTTGGTAAGCGCCCGCACCGATTTGGCCCGCCCCGTTGAAGTCGTCGTTGAACGGTAGACCCCACTCGACGGCGGAGTTGATCCAGCTCTGCGAGAGCTCGTGGGTAAACAGCATGTCCTCGACGCGCAGTGGGCCTTCTTTGCCGTGAAATGGTGCTGCGAGGCGGCTGTTGTTCTCGGCTTTGACGAAGTAGGGCCGTACCGCGTCGTAATCCCAGCCGCTGCAGCCTTTCTCGCTCCAGCCGTCGAAGTCGGTGCGGTGACCGCGAATGTAGATCATGGCGTTGATCGCGGACGAACCGCCGAGTGTCTTTCCCCGGGGGTACAGGTCAGACCCGGTGTAATGCGGTTGGGGTTCGAGGCGGTAATCCCAATCGACTTCTGAACCGAACAACCCGGTCCACAGCGCGGGCACCCGAATGGTTTCCAGCGTGTCGGGCGGGCCAGCCTCGAGCAACAACACTCGGACCGACGGATCCGCTGAGAGCCGATTAGCCAGCACGCAGCCCGCGCTGCCGGCGCCGACGATGACGTAATCGAACGCGTCCCCGCCGATGTAGATGGTATCGATGTCGGTTCGCATCGATGTGCCCTCCTGACGTTGACGTCTCACGTTTCGAGTCTCGCGTCGGAAGGAGGGCCGCAACGTTCAAGATCTGGGCACGGAAGTCGTGGTGATGTCGTGGGTACGAAGGACGGTGTACAAGGTCACGCGACTGATACCGAGTTGGGCTGCTGCACGCTTATTGTCCCGAGTACCGCTGTCCTACAAAATAACTGAACGGATCGCCGCGACGCTTCCAACTCGGTGCGTACGGCTGACTGCTAGACAGTCTCCACTGGCATTGCCGGGACAACGACATCGTGGGAGCAGTCGTTCCGGTCGCTTGGGACACTAGTTCCGCGCTAGGGCGGTCAAACAGGCGGACGCCTATCTGCTGCTCCAGACGACGGATCTGCCCGCTTAACGAAGGCTGCGCGATGCGCAACGCAGCTGCGGCGCGACTAAAGTGCCGGTGTTTGGCCACCGCAACGAAGTATCCGATTAGTCGCAGATCGAGGTCCACGACCCGCGATACCGAATCAGTCATGAGCTCACACGTATTCGTGAACCTCTTGGCTGTGGGGTTTGACTACGCCGTGATCTTGGGCGGCGTCGCGGTGCCGTAGACCCGCCGGGCGTGGCGGCTAAAGGCACGCGGAGCGATGATCGGCATCAGGAGGCGCGCCGGGAGGGGCACGTTGGAAAGCGTTCGCCGCATCACTGCAGGGTCACCCTCATACATCAGCATGCCAAAGGCCAAGGGCAAGAGTCGCTTCTGGAAGGTGTCCATCCCGTGCCGACCCATCTGTTGCCACTCTGCGGCGGTTATGTATTTCTCGGCAAGAGGAAGCACAGCCTTCTCTTCGAGCGCAGTGTGTTCTGTCATGATCCGTACCAGATCGTCGAGCACCGTTGCGAATCCTTCGCGATCGCGGCCGAAGCTGCACCAGTCACCGAGCCGATGGACCGCTTCGTCGTGCGCAGCCGCGATGGCGTGATGTTGTTCGCCCATGACGGCCACGATCTCCCTCGCCTCGGCCTCGGCCCGTTCGAGAAGCAGCGGCCAGAGAACCAGGTCTTCGCTTTCGTGATGCGCATGCAGAATCTGGCACAGAAGCTGTGCGTGCGTACCGATGAGAGCCCTACGCTTCGCATCTCGACCCGCGCAGCGGATTAAATCGGGCAGCAAGCTGAACTCGCGGCGCAACATCGTATGGACGAGGTACATCTCGCCGACGTCAGCCATCGGTACCTGCTGTGTTGACTTTGTTGTCATCTCACTCCAATCGTGTGTGTACCAAATCCATCAGTTCGCGAGATCCTCAAGAGCGGCACCGAGTTCGGCTTCGAGTGGCCCGTTGGTCTGTAGTCCGCGTTCGAACAGCAACGCGATCCTGTTCTGCGATTCAGGCCGGTTGATCCCGGCCAGAAACAGTCGGCTGTCTTCGTTCAGTGCAACTACGGCTGGCAATACGATCTCGTTGACACGCCTTTTCGTGTCGGCAATCCCCGCCGGAGGGAATCGTGCGATCCTGCGGGACAACGCCATAACGAAACCCGCGAGTTCAGATTCTGGTAGTGCCCTGTTGATCCAGCCATAGCGTTCGGCGAGGTCGGCGGGAAAGTCATCCGCACCGACGAGGGCTTCCAACGCGCGTGCACGTCCCATCAGCCGGGTGAGATGCTGTACGGCGCCGGCCCCGGGGATCGCTCCCACCCCTACTTCGGGCTGACCAAATAGTGCACCTTCACCGGCGAAACGCATGTCGCAGGCCAGGACAAATTCGCTACCAGCGCCGCGCACACGTCCACCGATCGCGGCGATCGACACTTGGTTGAGCCGGCTGATGCGGCTGAAGAGAGTCCCAAGTTTTGCGTCCGGCTCGAGCCGTGCGAGTTCGGGTCGCAACGCCGACACTTGGGTCATGTCGACGTGGGCACTGAAGAAGTCTGGGCTGGCGCTATCGAAGACTACGACTCGGACATCGTCTGCGTGCATCTCCAGGTAATGGACCAAGGTGATCAGATCCCGCACCAAGGCGGGCCCAATCATGTTGAGCGGCAGCATGTTCAGAGTGGCGTACAGAACGCGGTCCTCAACCCGGGTGTCGATCGTGTCCAGATTGTGCATGGCTAGTCCTCACGTCTCGAGTACTGATATGCAATGGAATCAGTGGTTGCAGTGCATAATTCAAGAAACCGCTCATACGGGTGGCTGGCGATCTGCGTGTCGGTGATTTTGGGGTCCTCGTCGTGATGTGTTGCCGGCCGGAAAAGGCTTGTCAGGAAAGGAAAATCGACTTGTTATTCTGGAACCCCTGCAATCCCTCAGGACCCAGTTCCCGGCCCAACCCGGAGTCCTTGATCCCGCCGTACGGCGCGGCGATGTCGGGCAGATAGTGGTTGATCCCAACGGTGCCCGAGTGGATGCGGGTTGCCACCGCTACGGCATGCTCGTGGTCGGGTGACCAGACGGTGCCGCCCAGACCGTAATCGGAATCGTTGGCGATCCTGATCGCGTCATCCTCGTCGTCGTAGGCGATGACCGTCAGCACCGGACCGAAGATCTCTTCACGGGCCACCGCGCTGCCGTTGTCGAGCCCTGCGAAGATGGTGGGCTCGATGAAGTAACCGCTGGGCAGATGCGGAGGCCGCCCGCCGCCGGTGGTTATCGTGCCCCCATCGGCCAGACCTTGCTCGATGTAGCGTTCGACCTTTTCCCGTTGAGCCGCGCTGACGAGCGGTCCGATCTGCGTGTTGGGGTCCAGCGGATCGCCGATATTCAACGATTGCGCCATCGCCGTGAAGAAGTCGACGACCTCGTCATAGCGCCTGCGGGAAGCGAGGATCCGCGTGCTGGCGAAACACATCTGGCCGCTGTTGAGTAGGGTCGCGGCGAACAGTTGCTCGGCGAACTCACTGAGGTCTAGACCGGGGTCGTCGAGGATAACCGCGGCCGATTTCCCACCCAACTCCAGCATCACCGGTTTGAGCAGCCGCCCGCAGGTACCCGCCACCTCCCTGCCCGACGATGTCGAGCCGGTGAACGACACCTTGTCGACACCTGGGCTGGTCACCAGTGCACGGCCGACGTCGGTGGCGCCGGGTAGCACGTTGAAGACGCCCGCTGGCAGCCCCGCTTTGTCGGCGACTTCGGCCAGCAGCAGCGCGTCCAGCGGTGTTTCCGGCGACGGCTTCAGTACCACGGTGTTGCCGGCGGCCAGTGCCGGCACGTACTTGAACGCCGACAGTGTCTGCGGAACATTCCACGGAATGATCGCCGCGACGACACCGACCGGGAAGTGTGAAACAAGGGTTCGGGTACCGGCCGGGCTTCGTCTGATCTCACCGATCGGAAGCTTCTCGATGAGATCGGCGTAGTAGGTAAGTAGCATGCCCGGCACGGCGCCTTCCAGTTGCGCGGCCTGACTGATCGGCATTCCGTTCTGCTGGCACACGGTGCGCACCATGTCGTCGGCGACCAGTTCGTACTGCCGGGCAAATTCTTCGAGCACGCGGGCGCGGTCGGCCGGTTCCCAATTCGACCATCCACCCGGGTCATCGAATGCGGCGCGTGCCGCGGCGACCGCACGGTCGACGTCGTGCTCGCCGGCCGCCATGACCGAGCCCACCGGCTCGCCGGTCGCTGGTGATTGGATTTCAATCTTGCTGGTGGATGAGGGGGTAACCCATTCCCCGCCGATGTAGATGGTGTCGAGGTTGGTGCTCATCGAAGTGCCCTCCTGTTGTTGACGTTTCAAGTTTCACGTCGGAAGGAGGGCCGCGACGTTCAAGATCTGGACACGGAAGTCGTGGTGATGTCGTAGGTACGCAGGGCGGAGTACAAGGTCGTGCGACTGATCCCGAGCAGGGCTGCTGCACGCTTCTTGTCCCCGTGTGCACGTCTGAGCGCGTCGATGATCGTGGTGCGCTTGGCCTGCTCCATCGGTGTTAACCGGTGCCGGGTTGACCGGTGCCGGTACTGTTCTGGAAGATCCGCGCGGGTGATATCGCCGGCGCTTCGGCGACTCACCGCCTCTGTGACGACGGTATGGAGTTCGCGCACGTTGCCGTCCCACTGGTTGCCTGCAAGCGCCTCCAACGCCGCGGGGGTGAACCGGACGGTGTGATGCATGCCCAGATTCCGCAGGATGGACCCGACGAGTTCAGGGATGATGTCGGGCTGCTGCCGCAGCGGGGTCAGTTGAACCTGCTCGGTGCATCGCGAAATCAGCTGGCGGGTCTGCAGTATCAGCTCGTCGGGAGGCACGATCGTCGACAGGATTACAGTCCCCGCGAAGCTGTTGAGAATTCCGGCCAGTGACTGGGAAGCGTGCGCTGACAGCAGATGGACCGACTCGACCCCCACAATGCCGTTCTCCGTGGCGCTCTGCCGCACGTCGCTCAACCACTCGGCCACGGACTGCGCGGGGCAGCGTGCGGCGTGGTGGATCCGCAGTGATCTGCTCGCAGCCACCGTCTGAATTGCGGTCGTGTGCCCCGCGCCGGGTTCGCCGCAGATGAGGACTCCGCGGCTCGCATCCGGCAGCGACTGCGAGAGCAACTGCGGGGTAGGGCTTTTCACGTTGGTGATGGTGAGCACCGCGCCAGCGTTTGGCGTCAACGTGCGACAGGTGATGTCAGCCCCGCGGCTCTTGCTCAGTGTCACGTGCGCGGCTTTTGTCGCCTCACCGGTGCACGACGCGGCGATGTCGCGGATTAGCGCGTGGTCGGGGGCGTCGAGGAGTTCGATCGCAGCGGCATTGGCCAGAAGGATGTCGCGGCCGATCGCAAGGGTCGGCCGATCACGGCCGGCTCTGAGCTCGCGCTGCAGCGCTGCGAGCAACGCACGTTCGTTCGGGCTTCGGCCCTCCAGGAGTCGCTGCTCGATCTCAGCCGCTGCGCTAGCGACGTAGGGGGCGAGCAGCGGATTTCGCTCGCCTGCCAGGCAGGTGATACTGAGGACACCCTCGAGGCGGCGGGTGTGCGGGTCGATGATCGGATGGCCGTAGCAGCTGAGACCGTGCAGCTGGGTGATGAAATGCTCGTCGTCGTGGACGGCCACCGCATCACGCAGTTCGTAGGTGGTGGCGATCGAGTTGGTGCCGGTAGTTTCCTCGTGAAAAATGGTGCCGTGCAACGCCGCTCCCAGCAGCTCGAACATACGTCGCATGCGCGCGCAGCCCCAACGCGTCGCGACGATGCGGGCGTCGCGGTCGGCCAACATCACGCAGTAGTCCCAGCTGTCGAGCGCTGCGGCCATCGTGTTCAGGACAGGGTCGGCGGCGCGTAGTAGCCGACTGGACGTGTCGTACTCATCCGCAGTCAACGCATCGAAAGTGCTCGACGGCGAAAGCCCACTCAGGCGCGAACGTCGCCATGAGTCCGCGATTATCCGGCGGGCGGGCTGCGACGAACACACGGTCGGATTACCGTCCGAGCGCCGCATCGTGCGATCCCAGGATCGGCGACGAGGTTATGGGCGACCACATTCGAATGCTGCCGTCGGACAGTGGTCCGCGATCTGATTGCGGGATCTGTTCGTTGACAGAGGATTTGAATAGCAACGGTGCGGTCATGTTGGCTCCTCGAGAAAATAATCGGCAGGTATCACGCCAGCGAGTCGATCGCGGATCTCGGCCGAGAATCGCAGCACGGGGCCCAGCGGCCGATGGTGGATGGCGGCTGCGACGATCTTGCTGCTCACGTCACGCTCGAGAACCGTGACACCCTTGATCTGCATGCCTCCGAAAGCCGTTGCACGCCATTGCAGATACGTCGTCGACGTGCTTTGCGCTTCGGCCGTGAACTCTAGGGATTCGTAGATGGAGCTTGCGGTGGCCAGTACGGCTGCCACGCTGTGCTTGCCCTGGACCGGTTTCGCCAGAGTGGTCGCCTCCAAAACGATCTCGTCGGCGAAGTGCTCGGTAAACAGGCCCAGTGACTGGTCTGCGAAACTGCGACGCCACCCGTCGGTGGTGGGCGCGTCCGTCATTTCATGCTCCAAATCGGCAAATGTGTACGCAGGTCGTAATCCATACCGCGCTATGCGTACAGATTAGGCATTCCGGCGGCGACACGTCCAAGACCTGTTCGGCACCCTGCGATACCGAAACGGCATTGATCGAGGCAGCCGACCGGGTTGCCCAGATAAGGCTCTCGGCGCGGATGCGCATGGCCGTTTCGCAGGGGGAGTGGCCCCTGGCCCCCCGTACCAAGGATCTCCGCGCGGGCCGCAGGGAAGATCGGGCCAGGTTTACGAAGACTTGCGAGCTGAGCCTTTGCGCGCCCCGAGCTCGGCTTCGATGCCGGCTGCTGCCAATAGGAGACGTGGCAGAACGACCTTCGTGAGTTCTTTTAGCGACACGCGTTCGGCGTGACACATGCAGCCGATCGACGCCACGACTGTCCCGTCGTAATCGCGGACCGGGGCTGCGATGGCGCGGATGTTGGATTCGTACTCCCGGTCGAGCAGAGCCCAGCCTTGCTCCGCGATCTCCGCCAGCGCGGCCCGCAGTTGGCTCTCGTCGGTCAGGGTCCGGCCGGTCAAGGGCTTAAGACGTGCTTCTTGAAAGAACCGGTCTAGCGCAGAATCACTCAAGTGTGCCAGCAGCATTCGGCCTTGGGCTGTCGAGTATGCGGGCATCCGCTCAGCTAGACCAAGCAGATACGTACGCATCCGATTCACCGGGGCACGCACGACGAGCACGATCTCCGCGCCGTCGAGCATCGACATAGATGCCGACTCGTCAACATCGGCAGCAAACGATGCGAGGTGCCGTCGAGCAATCTCGTGGATTGCGCGAGACCCGAGGTAGCCATCCGCAAATGTGAGGACCTGCGTTGTCAATCTATAGCTCGAACCCTCGTTAGACAGATATCCCAGTGCCTCAAGTGTCAGCAACAGCCTCCGGGCCGCCGGCCGGGAGATCCCCGCCGCGTCCGCCGTTTCTCGGAGCGTCAAGGTTTCGTGATCCGCATCGAATGCATGTAGTACTGCCAGCCCGCGTTCAAGAGTCTGCACAAAGTCGCGATCCTCGCGGCTTATCGGCACGACACCCCTTTCTCGCCACGGTTTTGTACGTACACCGAACACTTTGACGAGCTCGTCAACCTGGGCCCAGCTACTGGCGCCGCACTGACCGCCGCCCGAACACGCCAGTGACCCGCCAGTGTCCCAAGACGAGAGCGCACGCTGTGGACACGTCGGCATCATCGGACGCGGGAAACGGCGCTGACCTGGACGTGCTGGACACCGTAGAGAACTGTGCACTTGGTCCTGTCCCTTTACACACCAGCGGTCGGCGGTTCGATACCGTCCGCGCCCACCATTGCTATTGCAGGTCTACGGGTTGGGGTGCTCGGACGCCTACCCCGGTGTGCCGAGAGTGAGTCAACGGATCACGAATTCTGCGAGGGCGGCGGCCCCGCCTTGGGTCGTCTGCGTCGTTGCCACATCAGATGGAACTCGGCTTCGCCGGTTAGCGCGCGCACCGGCAGGGTTGATCGAGGCGTGGTAGTCCCGCGGAGATGAATACGGGGACCATCACGTCTTGAAATCAGCGTCGAGGAATGAGTTCACGTCGGTGGCGAACTCGGCATGATGCTGAAACAGGAAGCCATGGGCCGCATCGGGATAAATCTTGACCGTCGCGTCAGGCAGGAGGCCGCCAAGCAGGTGTGAGTAGCGCGGCAGAATCATCCGGTCACTGTCTCCGTTGGCGACGAGTACGGGCTGAGATATGCCGGTCAACCGTTCCAACAGACTGACGTTGGGGATGCCCCACTGCACGACGGCGTCGTAGTGCGCGGTGCGGGTTGGCCAGTCCGTTGGTTCGTCGCGGTCATCGGTGCGAGCAAAGATGCGGCTGAGAAACTCGCCGCCGGCTATCCGGCTGGACTCGGACGTGGTGAAGAACGCGTGCAGCAATTGATCCCCGGTGGTCTCGGGGCTGCCGACGGCGTCAATGATGTCGGACAACCAACCGTGCATGCCTGGCGCGCCTTGCGGCGCCGTCGCGGCCAGCACGATCCGCTCGACGAGGTCGGGGCGGATCAGCGCGATCTCTTGGGCGACAAACCCGCCGAGAGAGTAGCCAAGCAAGTCGACACGGGTCAGGTCGAGCGCACTGATGAATGCGATTGCCCCGTGGGCCATCTGGGTGACAGACGCAGGAACCTGGCCCGTTGTTGCGCCCACCCCGACGTTGTCGAATGCGATGACTTCGCGCTCTGCGGCAAGGGCGTTGATGAGCGCAGGGTCCCAGTTGTCCAGGTTGCCGCGGAAGTGCTGCAAGAGGACCAGCGGCTGCGCACTGTCCGATGTGCCCATCCGACGATAAGAGTAGGTGACACCGTTGGCACCCGTCGCCGTCGACGTCGCGGAGTCCTGATAGCTCGCCATACGCCCTCCTCGTCAGATCAAGTTGATTGCATTCAGAAAACGTTGCGCCGCATCGCGGTCGCCGTCGATTGTCACCAGCGGCTCCCATGGCAACCGCTTGGTCGACCACACCAGAAAATCTGACGTTGACGACGTCACCGCTGCGGCGGCGTCGGTCTGGGGTGTTACCGATATAGCTCCGTCAACAACACTGATCACGAAATGCACGGCGGCCGGACCGGTCAGATGAAGAGCGATCGGCGCCGAAATGCTCTGTGGCAGTGCGGGTTGCATCTTGGGAAGCCCTCCCAAAAGCCATGACACGCTTGGGCCAAGCACTGCTTCAGCCAGCGGGGGTAGGTGTTGGTCGATGGGGCCGCGCGGCTTCAAGACGTCGTAGCGCAGGTGAGTTGTCATGTCGAACGTGAACATATCGACGATGGAATGCAGCGGATACGCGCCGAGGTCTAACATCTGAGTTTCCACTGAGGCCAACGGTTCATCCTGCAATGGAGCGAATGAACCCAGGGCCTTGTTAAGTTGCCGCTGGAAGAATTCGACCACTTGCCCGCTCGCCCAGCCACGCTTTTCGTCGACCTGGATGTTGTTGAGCGCCTCGATCTTCAGATCGGGCAGGACCTCGCCGCCCACTGCGGCAATCAAATCCCCGAGGAGACACGCTTCGTGAACCACGACGTCTTGCACCGACCAACCGGTGGCCGCGCTGGGCAGCCGCCACAGATCCTCATCGAGGGTCTCGCAGACCGAGAGAATCTCTCGCGCCGCAAGCTCCATCCCGACCATTCCCGCCTTGCTCATCCTGCTGGCAATCGTTCCCGCATCCTGGCTGAGGGACCAGTGGCGAGATAGTCACAAGATGACAAGATCTAGCCATCGGAGATCGCAGTCCCTGCCGTCATGTCGTCAGTGCCCGGCGGCGTAGCTCTGTCGGTACCGCTGGGGCGACACTCCGACAGTGCGCTGGAAGTGAAAGCGCAGCGAGGCGTAGGAGCCGAACCCGGACTGCTCGGCGACGCGATCGATGGTCAGTCCAGTGGACTCCAGCAGCCGTCGCGCGCGGTCCACGCGTAACCTCGCCAGCAATTCCATCGGTGTGGTGCCGAAATGCTCTCGGAATTGGCGGTTGAGCGTTCGTACGCTCACTGACGCATGATTCGCGATGGCCTGCAGATCGAGATCGGCGAGTGCGTTGTCCTCCATCCACACGATCGTCGGTTGCAGCGGATGGTCGGCGTCGACGGGTCCGGCGTGCTCGATGTACTGCGCCTGACCCCCGTCCCGCCACGCAGGTACCACTACCCGTCGCGCAGTTTGCCCCGCCAGGTCTGGGCCGTGGTGCTGGCGGATCAGGTGCAGACACAAGTCCACCCCCGAGGCGACTCCTGCCGACGTCAAGACGGGGCCCTCGTCGACGAACAGCACGCTGGGGTCGACGTCGATATCGGGATACCGTCGGGCCAATTCCTCGGCAAACCGCCAATGTGTGGTGGCCCGTCTGCCGTCCAGCAGTCCGGCGGCAGCCAGCGTGAACGCGCCGACGCACATCGATGCGATTCTGACGCCGTTATCGGCGGCGGATTGAAGCGCGACCAGTGCGCGCCGGCCCGGTTCCTCCATGAATCGATGCGACCCCGGCACCACCACTAGGTCTGCTTCCGCCAATGCGTCCAAACCGGAGGAAGTGCGGATCTCGACCTGGCCCCACTCAGCGGTCGTGCTGATCGTGGGGCGTTCCCCGCACACCCGTATCTCGTACCGGGGCACACCCTGGGCGTCGGCGCCAATAGCACCAGCCTCCGCTGCTGCAAGGTTGGCCATGCCGAACACCTGGCCGGGAATCATCAATTCGAAACCCATGACCTGGTCCAGCGCCAGCACAGCGACGATCATCGTGGCTAGATCTTAGCGGTTCCCGGCTATCTGGCCACTGGTGTGCAATGCTCTGTTCCGGCACTGTTGAGCCATGTCGAGTCGGCTGGCCCTTCCAGATTCCGATATAGCCTGCGCAGCAAGACAGTTCGTGTTCAATGTCTCGCCGGTACCCGTTGCGCATCACAGCGTGCGTAGTTACCTGTTCGCCCGTGAGCTCGCCGCGGCCAAGAGGCTATACCCCGATGTCGACTACGACGACGAACTCGTTTACCTGAGCTGCGTGCTGCACGACCTCGGTGTCACCGACTGCGCGAATGGCGACCAGCGGTTTGAAGTCGATGGGGCCGACGCCGCGGTGCGCTTTCTGTGCGGCGAAGGGGTGCAGGAAGCGCGGGTCACCACGGTCTGGCAGGCGATCGCGCTGCACACGAGCATCGGCCTCGCGCACAGGTTTGGCGCCGTCCACGCCGTCGCCCAGATGGGTATCGCAGCGGACATTGTCGGCGCTGAAAGACACTTACTTCCAACGGGTTTCGCTGACGCTGTTCATGCGGAGTGGCCACGCTATGACATCGGCTATGCACTGGCCGAACTCATTGCAAGTCAAGTCGAAGACAACCCGGCAAAAGGGCCTTCGTTGACCTTGCCCGGTCACCTGCATCAGCTCTATTACCCGACGACACCCGCAGTGACCTGGTTCGACATCGTATGTGCGGCCGGCTGGAACGATCAACCCGGAGCGGCTGGCTCGGCGGAGTCGTCGGGTCAGGGCACTGCGACATCGCCTGACACGTCGCACCCCAGTTAAGTGGTGACGGTGCCAGTGACAGCGTTCGCGTGGGTCCGGCACAACGCTACGCAATGAAGGAAGCAGATATGACAGTTGGCTGGAAACCGCAAATTCTCAGCGAAATTGGCGATCGGGAGGAAATCCGTATCAGCAGCGAACGTACGGGTGGCGGATACAACCGCTGGACTCCGGTCTGGGTCGTACGAGTCGGCGACGACTTGTATGTCCGATCCGGGTTCGGGAAGAACGGGTTCTGGTACCGCCACGCCACTGGCTCGCAGGCGTACGTCGACGCCGCGGGTGTGCAGTACAAGGTCAGCCTCATCCTGGATAGGGACTCTGTCTCGATCGCTGCTGTCGACGAGGCTTACCGGCAAAAATACTCAGCGGATCCGTCACTGCCCCTATTGCTTTCCGACTGGGCGCGGTCAACGACATCGCGGTTGATCCCGCAAACGTGACGTCGATAGCCGGGGAGGTATGTCCCAGCGTGACAATGGTGTGGCGTACGGCCTTGCCGAGAGAATCGGCGTGTGAGGACTTTGTTTACTGCTATTAAGGATCTGCCGGCGTTTCCGCGGCTTGGCGCAGTGGGACTGTCGGTAGGGTCCGCGTCCGAACCGGTGTGGGTCTGACTCGTTTCTTTTCTTTGCCGGCCACGAGCGTTGTTGTGTGCCTGCAATTGTCAGATCCGTCGACTCCCAGGTCAGGCTGTCGATCGCCTGAACACCGACAGTGGGGTGGAAGACGCGGAGAAACAGCGCAAATCCGATGAAGCCGACGTTGGCGATCACGTGCTGGGTTACCGCCAGGACAAAGGCGAAGGGGCCGTAGAAGGCCAAGGCCATACGCGCCGACGGATGAATTGCGCTCACACTGTTGAAGTCATGGTGACCATTATCCCGGCCCCACGAGGCGCGTTGGGGGAGTGTCGCGGCATGTCTGGTCATGCTGTCGTGATCGCCTTTTTCGTTGTCGCCTACTTGGTGATCCGCGTGTCCTAGGACTCTGACTGAGGCCCTGTGTCTCGGTCAACAATGTCGGGTACCGGAAACAGAGGGCCGGTGAGTAGCGCGGGTGTAGCTGGGCCGATCAGGAACACCAGCAGCGTTCTCCCGGGCAGTGGGTAGCAGTCATGGTGTCTCGCATCGGGCGGCAGCGTCGAAGAACCGCACTTCGAGTTCCATCGCCTGTTGATACAGGACGGCCAGGCGGTCGTGATCACCGCCGTAGCGGTCGAGCAGGCCCTCCAGACGTCGGGCTAGGGCCTCGAACCGCGCGCTGGAGTAGGTCATCACCCACTCGCGATAGGGACTGTCGGGTGTTGTCTGAGCGGCAAGCTGCTGGCCGAGGCAGGCGCCGATGACGGCGGCCGCAGCAAATGAGCAAGAGGGGCCATGTTCATGGGGCGAAGATGGGGCCAACGGGTCAGACGAGCTGATCCAACACGTCCGATTGCAGGCCCCGTGTCTAGTCTGACCAGCGCAAATAACTTCAACGCGGGCGCAAGTCCGTCTGAAAAGCGGAAGGTCGGCGGTCAAATCCTCAGTCCCGCAACATCTTTAGCGGCAGCGGGTGCCAGGTCTGACCGCTTGTAGGCAGTCGGTAAAGCTATGACGATCTAGCCTGTCCGGCTCGGCTGGCGCTGATCGGGCTCGGCTGCTGGGCGATGAAGGCGCGTCAGCGCAGGGCGTGCGACGGGGCAGGTTTGGGCGACGACATCGAGCAGGGCGGTCAGACTCGGAGAGCGGTGCTCGGATCGGAATGCCAACGTCAGGCTGGGCAGGGCGACCCGCGGACGGATATCGAAGATCCAGATATCCGGGCGTGGGGCGGTTCGCACGTCCTGTGGGCCCAGACCGACGCCGAACCCGCACGCCGCGAGGCCCATGATGGTCTGCGCGTTAGCTGCGTGGGTGACGCCGGGCCAGGCACCTAAGTCCGGAAGCGCGTCGCGCATCGATTTCATGACGGCAGGTTCATCCTGAGGCGGTGCGATGACGAGCGGCTGGCGCCGTAGCTGATCGAGGCTGATCCGTTGCTGGCCGGCGAACGAGTGGCTGGTACTCACGACGCCGATCAGGTAGTCGCGGCTGACCGCCACGCTGACCAGCTCCTGGACTCCACGCCCGCGTGGCGCGCCACGGCAGATGATGACATCGAGTTCACCGGCCACCAGGGCCCGGCTGCTTTCCACCGTCACCATCTCCTGCAGCTGTAGCCGCACCTCCGGGTGTTCGGCCCGGAATCTGCGCAGCACCGGCGGCAGCATCGACAGCAGCGCGGAGCTGATGAAACCGATCCGCAGGCTGCCGGTTTCTCCTCGCGCGGCTCGTTGGGCGTCGAGGGCGGCCGCGCTGAGTTCCTGATCGATGCGCCGCGCCCGGGCCAGCAGAGCGTCGCCGGCCGCGGTGGGAAACACGCCTTGTCTGGTGCGATCAAACAGCCTGGCGCCGACCTCGCGTTCGAGCTGAGCAATCGCCTTCGACAACGGCGGCTGAGCGATGCCGACCGCCGCGGCCGCCCGGCCGAAGTGCTGGTGTTCTGCCAGAGCCAACGCGTACCGGAGCTGCCGGACATCCATACCACCACGATATCTAAAAGATATGGCCGTGACCCAATCTCGGTATCGCCGCTATCAGCTGCTGGCGGGCGCGTTGACTTCAACACGTGGGCAGCAACGCGGAGAACGGAGGCGATCACATGACCGATAATTCAGACTCGGGAACATTCGGCCGATACCAGGAGGTTCCCGGCGAGCATCTGGCGCCCGAGATGAAAGCGGCCTACGACTTCACCCTCGGGATGCGCGGTCATCTGCCCGGCCCGAGCAAAATCTGGTTGGCCAACCCCAAGCTGCTGCAGACCATCACACCCACCGGCGCGTACTTTCAGACCGAATCCACGCTGACCAAAGCCGAGATCGAGATCGGCACCAATCTCATCAACGGAAAGTGGCACGCTGCCTACAGCAACTCCGAACACGAGCAGCTCGGACAGGTCGCCGGTGGTTTGGCGCCGCACAAGGTTCAGGCGTTGATCGCCGGGTTACCAACGTCTTTCGACGACCCGCGCCAACAGGTCGTCTACGAACTCGCGTCGACGTTGATCGGCCCGCGCGTGGTGCCGCAAGGACTTTACCAGCGGGCGCGGGAGCTGTTGGGCGACAGGGGCATCGTCGATGTGACCGTCCTGCTGGGTTGGTTCACCGGCGTGTCGCTGACATTGGCCGCCTACGACGTCCCGTCTCACGCGGCGGGTCTGATCCCATAGCCAAACAACCGTCGCGCCGGACGGCCGACAACAACAACCAGCACAACCTAGACAAGGAGCAGCGACAATGACCAAGCCAAGCCAAACCCTGGGCGGGCGGCTGCCGCTTGCCGATCCGACAACACTGACCGGCGCACAGCGCGACCTGTTCGAGGCGCTGAAGGCTACGTGGGAGCCGTTGAGCAACAAGGCGGGGGTACAGATGACGACCGCCGACGGGCGGCTGATCGGCCCGTACAACACCTTCCTTCTGCACCCCGAGGTGGCGGCGAAGTTCTCGGAATTCCAGGCCGCCGAGTCGACCTACACGACGCTTTCGAAGCGGGTGCGCGAAGTGGTGATCATCGCGGTGGGCGCCGTGTGGGGTGCCGAGTATGAGCTCTACGCGCACTGTGCTCTGGCGCGCAACACCGGCCTTTCCGAGATTGCCGTCACGACACTTGCCAACGCCGGTATACCCGACGACCTGAGCGAACACGAGAAGATCGCAGCGCGTCTGGCGCGCCAACTGTCAACCAGCCACCGCGCCGACGACGAGCTGTATCGCGAGGCCGAACACGCCTTCGGCACAACGGGTTTGTTCGACATCGCCGCCCTGATGGGCGAATACCACACGGTCTGCGCGGCGCTCACCCTGTTCGAGGTACCCGCGCCGCACTAGACCATGTGCGACAGCGTCGGTGAACAGCCACTCAAGCCATCACGACCAGAAAAGGAGGCCACCATGGCAACCACCGCACCTGCGAACGTCACCACAATCGCCCGCTTTCCGGAGCACTTCTTCCTGGAGAACCTCGCGGTGCGCGCCCACGGGTCGATCCTGGTGACCGTGCTTAACCACAAGCAACTTTGGTATGTGCCCGCTCCCATTGGCGGGCAGCCCGTCACCCCGGTACTTGTGCATACCTTCGATGGTTTTGCGATGGGCATCGTCGAAACCGAGCCCGACATCTTCTACGTCAGCACGCTCGACCAGGCCACCCTCGAGCGATTCGATATGTGCGGCTGGATCCCCGGCGCACCCGTGAAGCCGACCCGGGTCCTGACCTTCGATCAGCCCGCGGGTCTCAACGGCGCGTGTCTGCTCGGCCCACGCGTCATTCTGCTCGCCGACTCGCGGGCAGGTTTGATCTGGCGAGTCGACCTGGCCGACGATGGCCTTACCGCGACCGCCTCGGTCTGGCTGCGCCACCACAGCATGGCGCCCGATCCCGACAACGGGTTCACCTCGCCGTTCGGCCCGCAGCCGGGAATCAACGGCATTGGCTACGCCGCACGAACCAACGCCGTGTACTACACGTCCTCGGCGAAAAACCTTTTCATGCGGGTGGCCGTCGACCCCGCTACACACACGCCGGTTGGCCAGCCCAAAGTCGTTGCCGCCGACATCACGGCCGACGATTTCTGCGTCGATGAAAACGCCGCCGTGGCCTACCTGACCACCCACACCGACAACACCATCGTGCGCGTGCCGATCGACGCCGGCGCCGAAGGCGCCACAACCTGTGTCGTGGCGGGGGCCCCCTTCGACGAACAACTCGTCGGACCCTCAAGCGCGGTCTGGGTGCGCGGGCCCGCAGATTACGGCCACATCGCCTACGTCACCACCGACGGCGGCCACACAGCCATCGAGTACCACCGCCCGGGCAGCGACGAAATCATTGGGCCCGCACGCGTTCTGCGGGTGCAGTTCGAGCCAGAAAGGCCCGCATGATGAGCGCCGGCTGACTGCCTGTCAGCGAACTGGCCTTCACCGGTTCGCGCCGCCGACATCTCCGCCAACCAATGCGTTTCCCACCGACAGGAGCAGCCCATGGCTACCACCATCCGCGCCGTCAAAACCGGCACCATCCGCATCCGCCCGTCACACCGCGCCACCGACATGAGCAAACCGAGGTGGCGTCGCCGGCTGGCCATCATCCTCGACCGGGACTGGACCCAGCCGCTGCCGATTTACACCTACCTGATCGAACACGACGAAGGGCTGCTCCTGCTCGACAGCGGCGAGTGCGCCCGCAGCACCAAGCCCGGCTGGTTCCCGTGGTGGAACCCCTTCTTCAGCCGCGCGGTAGACATCCACGTCGAACCCGACGATGAGATCGGCCCTCGGCTGCGCTCACTGGGCATCGACCCGACCAAGGACCTCAAATCCCTGGTGCTTTCCCACCTGCACCACGATCATGCCGACGGCATGGGCCACTTCGAGGGCACCGACATCGTCGTCTCCGACGAGAACTTCGAAGTTGCCCGCCCACGCATCACCGGTTCCTTACTCGGCGCCGTCCCCGGAGAGTGGCCGTCGTGGTTCGCACCCCGCCGCGTCACCCTCGACGGGCCGCCCGCGCAGTCATTCGACCGCAGCTACCCACTGACCGCCGACGGGACGGTCTTCGCCGTCCCAACCCCGGGTCACATGGCCGGCCACATGTCGGTGGTGGTCCGCACCCCCGAGGTGACCTACTTCCTCGCTGGCGACGCTACCTACGACGAGGAACTGCTCAAGCAGCGCATCGTCGACGGATTCTCCGAGAACATCGGGGTGTCGCTGAACACCCTTGACCGCATCGCCGCATTCGCCCGGTCCGAACCGACCGTGCTGCTGCCCGCCCACGATCCGCTCGCTGAACAGCGATTGGCCGAACGCGTCACCCTCACCGACGACTAAGCACCGTGACAGCGGGTTGCGGCAGGGCATGGGTTGCCAGTTAGGACGCTGCACAGGAATTAAATTGACAGTTTCACGGTCCGATACCCGGCGAACGCGAGCCCTTCCACGCCGCAGCACGGACCACCATAAGCCCCGCTGGGCAAAGCAATTGATCCTGTGGAGCGCACAGCACGCTTGGGTATCGGCAGCGCACGTGTGCGATGTTGGCACCTTGGTCAGGTCGGTCTAATTAGCTGAAGGTACACGGATCGGTACACGCGCTGGAGGAGTAGTGACAATGAGTCCCACCGTCGATCGGAATCTGGAAGGCAAGGTTGCGCTGGTCACCGGGGCGACATCGGGGATCGGTCGGGCCGCCGCGGTACAGCTGGCCGCGCAAGGGGCAACCGTGATCGTGCACGGCCGCGACGCCGGGCGCGGCATCGCTGTGGTCAAAGAGATCGAAAGTGCCGGAGGCTCACCCCGATTCGTCGGTGCCGACTTGGGCCAACCCACAGAGGCGCTGCGGCTGGCCACCGAAGTCGGTGACGTCGACATCCTGGTCAACAACGCGGGATTTGCCTGGTTCGGCCCGACGGAAAAGCTGTCCGCCGACAACCTGGCTCAGCTGTTCGCCGCCAACGTGCAAGCGCCCTACCTGCTGGTGTCGATACTCGCGCCGCCGATGGTGGTCCGCGGGCATGGCGTGATCATCAATGTCGCCAGCCGTGCCGGCGCCGTCGGTCAGCCCACAACCGCTGCCTACGGCGCCACCAAAGCCGCGTTGGCCTCGCTGGCCCGCTCCTGGTCTGCCGAATACGGACCCGCCGGCGTCCGCGTCAACTCCGTCTCGCCAGGACCGGTCTACACCAACGCCGCCGAACGGGAACTGTTCGATGCCATTGGCGAGACCACCGTACTAGGTCGCGCCGGGCAAGTGCAGGAGGTCGCTGACCTCATCGGCTTCCTGGCGTCCCCCCGAGCCTCTTACATCACCGGTACCGACGTGGCCATCGACGGCGGTCGGCGGTGAACACCGAAATCATGGCCCGAACGTGCATTCACCAAACCCCAGTCGGGCCCACGACCAACACGGGTTCGCCGATATGGCAAGGCTGCCACACGTGACCACCAAAGGCCTGATCCTCTGAACCCCGACTCGGTCAACGAAAACCCCAAGAAGTGTGACGACTGCCCCCAAATCGGGGCCTCCAGGAGATGGGTATTGCCATGACAATGCAAGTGCGACGTGTTGTTACTGGACACGATGAGGACGGCGATACCGTCGTTGTAAGCGACGAGCGATTGACTGCAGTTTCACGTGGGCTCGGCGCGGGCATATCAGGCTGTGAGATGTGGTCAACCAATCGAATGCCGATTGACAACTCGGCGGCCGCTGACGCCGCGCAAAGGGCCGGCTTCGTCAGCCATTACATCCACGCCAATTATGTCGGCACGGGTGCAGGCACAACGTTCCGGATTACTGAATTTGCGCCCGGCCACGCGAGATTCACACACCGTACCGAGACTGCGGTGGTTGTGTTGTCGGGCAACCGCCGCGACTGAGCCCCTATTGACCCAGGTATATGGACCGTGCCGCGTTGAACGACAACGTCACCTGGCTTCAGGTGTATGACTTCGTCGTTGTCAAGTTCCATGTCAATCATTAACCGCATTCATCCTGATGGACGCCACACCCGCCGAGGTCGCCGGGAAGCAACTACGCAGACAGTTCCTGTCCCAGCGACGCCGCCTACACGACCGTTTGCGGTCGATCTTGCCTGCTTACTGCGTCTGCCCGCTCCTGGCAGTCTGGGGGTCAGGATCGCGTGGCGGTGGTGGCGGCGGGGCCTTGGCGGAACGGTTACAGGCGGGCCGGCGGTCACCGTTTATTCACCGCCAATGACCCGGAACCGACCGGAATTGCCCGGTTGCTACCGGGGTTCGGGGTCGTCAATCCGGTTGTCGCACAATGGGAAACAGGCAATAACGGGGACTGTCAGGATTCAAGGATTGTTAATCCGTGGGTCGCGGGTTCGAGCCCGCTCGTCCCACATTCGAGGTGCATTACCTGGGTTGATGCTTGACATTTGACCAGCAGACCACCCCGCGCGGCGCGGCATGCGTTGAGACAATCTTCAGTAACGAGGACGTTAGCGCAATGATTTGATGGCACAGAGCAGTTCGAGCAGGCGTGGTGCGTCATCGCTGTGGACGTAGGCGTCGAGCCAGCCGGTGAGTTTGGGTATGAACTCGGCAGATATGGGTAATTGCTGATCTGCTATGGTCCGCAGCAGTGCATCGATCGCGGTGTAGGAGTCGCCCGAACCGATGGTCGCGTACAGCTGGAGTCGGTCACGCTCGGCGAGCAGCGGGCTGATCGCATCAGCCAGTTCCCACGCCAGGTCGGACTCGGTCCAGTCGTCCACTGTCTCATTCTCGTCGGCTCGAGCAGTTCGCGCTGTGCAGGGTTGTGTAGACGCGGGTGGTCTGGCCCTCAGCGGCGCACCAGTTCGCCGAGAGTCTGCGGGTCATACAGCACCTCAGAGGCCACAGGTTGACCGTCGAGGAACGCGGCCGGGGTGCCTTGTCGGTCTTGGTCTTTGAAAACCTTGTCGCACTTGCGCGCCCACGGCTCGTAGCGGCCCTGCCGGATGGCGGTCGCGTACTCGGGATTGTGTGAGCCGGCTCGCACGCCCAGCGCGATCAGATCGTCGGCGCTATAGCCGACGCTGCCCGGAGATGGTTGGGCGGCGAACATCTCCCGGCGCAGCTGGTCAAACCGGCCAGCCTCGGCGGCGAGCGCCAATGCGTTGGCGGCACACACTGACTCAGGGCCCAGAAAGCACCGGATCCGGTATTCGACCGCTACCGCACCGGCTGCCACTTCCCGGCGGAGCAGATCTCCTGAGACGTCCTCGAACTGGCGGCAGTCGGGGCACTGCGGGTCTGCGAAGACAACTAGGCGCCGGCGCGCATTGTCACTGCCCACCAACACCCCGCCGTCCGGTGAGTGACCCGCAGGCCTCGGAGACTTCTTGAAGAAGTACACCCGCCCATTGTCGACCCAAACCGGTGCGGCGGGACCTGTCGCTCCAAGCGCCCCTTACGAGACTGGAAATGACCACATCCGAATCCCTACAAACCAGACACAGGCGACCCGCATGAATGCTGTGTGGGGACGTTAAATGCCGCACCGTAAATTGGTCCATGCCAGACGACTTCGACTTCGCGGTGGGCCAACGTGTGCGGGTGAACCCCAGCACAGTGAAGCATGGTGCTCGACATCGTTTGGGCGCGTTGGTGGGGACTCTGGCTTTTTGGCATGCGAGCCATTTGGGAAAAAATTTGGGAACAAAACGCGGTGAAACCACCCAGAATCGGTGCGATGCGGCGCGACGAGCCGGATACCCGAATGGCGTTGACCTGCGCTTTGATACCGGGTGAACACAGGAAAACCCCTGGCACGTAGCTCATAACCCAGCGAACATGGTTCGACGGGCGCCAGCACTGTTGCGTCGCGCAACACGTGGCCGCACATCTCCAGGAGAGTTACAGCTTGCGTAACAACGCCTGGATCGACAAAGCGCATTTCACACGCTGTTTTTGCAGGAAAGCGCGGGGTTCGAATCCCCTTCGCCCACACCCCTTCGCTCAAGACACCGGCCTAGGCATCCCGATCTCAAAACTAAAGATTTGCGACTGATGCGCCGAGATGCTTTGCGCGAAAGAAAACCCCAGTTCATTTTGTCTCAAAAGATGTTTCAATAGTGATGTCTCATATTGACGTGTTATGAGACTTATGAGACGATGGCATGCATGGTCATCGACACCGCTCCCGCCGTCGCCGGAACCCAACTCGGCTACGCCCGCGTCAGCACGACGCATCAGTCGCTTGACCAGCAGATGGACGCGCTCACCGCAGCAGGTGTTGACGCCGCTCGCGTGTACACCGACAAGCTGTCCGGTACTTCAACGCGCCAGGAGCGTGCCGGCCTCGCCGCGCTCTTGGACTACGCGAGGCAGGGTGACGCCATCGTCGTAGTCGGTATTGACCGCCTCGGGCGCAATGCCGCTGAGGTCATGACGACAATCCGCGATCTCGGTGAGCGCGGCATCGTATTGCGCTCGCTGCGCGAGGGTATCGACACCTCGAACGCCTCGGGCCGGATGGTGGCGGGCGTTCTCGCCTCGCTGGCCGAACTGGAACTGGAACTTGGTCGGGAGCGTCGCACGGCTGCGCGTGAGGCTCGGCGTGCTCGGGGGCAGTCGATTGGTCGCCCGAAAGCTCTAGACGACTCCAAGACTGCATTGGCACAGCGCATGCACGCCAGCGGCGAATCCGCGAACACGATTGCGACCGCTCTCGGCGTTAGCCGCGCCACCGTATATCGGGTAGTTGCTGAGGGGTCCGTGCCCGCCGACTAAAGGCATATCTACACCACACGCTAGTCGGCGCAGCAGCCGCAGCCGCACTCGCCGCTACCGCTTCCGGTGCGGGTGTCGTCGGCGAGAAGCGGAGTGGCACAGCACGTATCGCCCTTCCAGGCATTCATCCCCTCGCGGACGGCGACGGCGGCGATGACCAACGCTGCAATGGGGTCAGCCCACTCCCAACCGAGTAGGGCGTTT
>DATAZN010000147.1:0-11542 GCA_036272035.1 Mycobacterium sp.
AGGGCACCACCGAATTCGCCTGGCAGATGGATGGATTCGTGATAGTCGTCCAGCCCGACCAGGTCATGACCCATCCGGTCACGTTTGGTCATCAGGTACCGGATGTTCTCCGCGTTGGCGCGTACCGGCAACGGCACCCGCTCGATGATGTGCAGCCCGTAGCCATCCAAGCCGACCCGCTTGGCGGGGTTGTTGGTCAGCAGCCGCATCGAGCGCACCCCGAGGTCGACCAGGATCTGGGCGCCGGTGCCGTAGTCCCGTGCGTCGGCGGGCAATCCGAGCTTGAGGTTAGCGTCCACGGTGTCGTCGCCGGCGTCCTGCAGTTGATAGGCCTGAAGCTTGTGCATCAGGCCGATGCCGCGACCTTCATGGCCGCGCATGTAGAGGACCACACCGCGCCCTTCGCGCGCGACCAGCGCCATCGCGGCGTCCAGTTGCGGACCGCAGTCGCAGCGGCGCGAACCGAACACGTCGCCGGTCAGGCATTCGGAGTGCACACGGACCAGCACATCGTCGCCGTCGTAATTGGGTCCGGCAATCTCGCCGCGGACCAACGCCACGTGCTCGACGTCTTCGTAAATGCTGGCGTATCCGACCGCCCGGAATTCGCCGTGCCGGGTCGGGATGCGGGCTTCGGCGATCCGCTCGATGTGCTTCTCATGCTTGCGGCGGTACTCGATCAGGTCGGCGATAGCGATCAGCGCCAGATCGTGCTCGTCGGCGAAGACCCGCAGCTCGTCGGTCTGCGCCATCGCGCCTTCGTCCTTTTGGCTGACGACTTCGCAGATCGCCCCGGCCGGCGACAGCCCCGCCATCCGGGCCAGGTCGACAGCGGCTTCGGTGTGCCCGGGGCGCCGCAACACGCCACCGTCCTTGGCGCGCAAGGGAACTACGTGGCCGGGCCGGGTGAAATCGTTTGCGACGCTGTCCGGATCGGCAAGCAACTTCATCGTCGTGGCGCGGTCTGACGCCGAAATCCCCGTACCCACACCATGTTTCGCGTCGACAGTAACGGTATAAGCGGTGCCGTGTTTGTCTTGGTTGACCGCATACATCGGGAGCAGCCCAAGCCGGTCACAGATATCGCCGGCCAGCGGAACACACAGGTATCCCGATGTGTAGCGGACCATGAAGGCGACCAACTCCGGGGTGGCCTTCACGGCCGCAAAGATGAGGTCTCCCTCGTTCTCCCGATCCTCGTCATCCACGACGACGACAGCCTTGCCTGCCGCGATGTCGGCGATCGCGCGCTCGACCGAGTCCAACCTCGTCATCGCAGCCACCTCGTCAGAAAATTCCACCCGAAGTCCTCAGACATTTCATCCAGTATGAACCACCACGTCGGCTTGGTTATTGCCACTGCTCACTGAGCGGACCCTTTCCTGCGGCGACTCAGCGCAAGCAAATGCGCAGAAGGTTTCCAGAGGCTTCTCGTAGCTGATTCATAGCTTAGCTATTTAGCGTTCAGTACGTCGGGGGCAAGCGTCCGCTGAATATCCAAGTAGAAGGTGAAGGACCATGAAACTGAAGCAACTGATGGCCGGAGCGACCATCGCCGGCGCCCTCGGGGCAGCCGCGTTGGGCGTGGGGGCCGGTGCGGCCAGCGCCGCTCCGGGGCCGCAGCCCGGTGGCCATGGCGCACCCGCGGTCAGCCACGCTGGACCCGCTCCCCAGGAGCCGGGCGGCGGAGGCGGCCACGGACCTAGCGGGCCGGGTGGAGCCGGTGGGCCCGGTGGCCCCGGACCCGGTGGACCGGGCGGCCACGGACCTGGCGGACCCGGTGGCCCAGGCGGCCCGGGCGATCACGGGCCTGGCGGACCTGGCGGACCCGGCGGCCCGGGCGATCACGGGCCTGGCGGGCCTGGCGGACCTGGTGACCACGGACCCGGCGGCCCGGGTGACCACGGACCCGGCGGACCTGGTGGACCGGGTGGCCCCGGATTCCACGGTCCGGGAGGCCCAGGCGGTCCCGGCGGCGCATGGCACGGCGATGACCACCGCGGCTACTTCAACAACGCTCCGTGGGGGAACGGACCCGCACCCTGGGGTGCTGGCGAGCCACCGCGACCGGCATGGGACAGGCCGCTTCCGCCGGCCGGTGGACCGTGGAACTACGGGCCGGTCAACTACTGGGGCTACCAGGAAACGCCTTTCTGGAACCCGCAGTTCAACCAGTTCGGCTTCAACTTCTTCGGAGTTTGGATCCCGCTGTAAAGAACTCACCTCACCAGACGCCCGCTTCGCCGATTGGCGGAGCGGGCGTTGCCCATTTGCCAGCAGTTGTACCTGTCCGCCCAATAACGGTTTGCCAACAACACGGTGCACCTTGGGCGACGATGCGCGATCCCCGAAAAGTTGCCAAAGTCGAGCGTTACTCTGGGGAAATGGCGACGTTGCGCTCGACGCAACCAGCGCGCGCCTTGACCGTTGGTCTGGTTGGCGCGGGTGTGCTCGCCGGCGCCATGCTCGTCGGCCCCGCTGCGCCGGCACATTGCACCGGACCCGCTTCGGCCTCCAGACACTTCGATTTCCCGGCGTTTGAGGAGCCGGCACCGCCGTCACCCCCGGGCCCCATGCCAGAGATCGAGGGACCGGCGAACCAGGGACCAGCCAACCAGGCACCGCCTGTGCATCACCGTCGCCCTCTTGACGATCCATCCGTTCGTAAGTAACCCTCGAACGTCCGCGGCGCAGCGAGAGCCCTACTTGTGCGTGAGCAGCCGCTCGACATACTTCGCGAGTAGGAACGAACCAGCGCTGTGCCTGACCTGCTAAAACCTGGTCAATCGGCAGCGGTGTCGTACGAAATATGTTTGAGCTGGCGCCTCGGTTCCAATCGCGAGGTATCGGCATGATCCGAGCGCTCAAGCGACTGGCCGTACTGGTGATGCTCTCGACGAGGGAGCCAACTCGCGTAGCCCACGTCTGACTAGATATCGGCCCGTTCCGCTCTCTCCTCGGGGCGGGCCGCATCTTCAAGGGGCGGTGCGCCCTTCGCCCCAAAGAAAGTGCGTGTCCTACACGCTTGTGCGATTCCTACACTCGATGAGTTCCGCGCGGTAGATCCGACAGAGCGCAGGCGACCACAAAGGTTCGCAGATAGCAGATTAGCCGCAAGCACCCTTGCCGTTTGGCAAGCCCTGAGTGATTCAATCCCAGTACCGCGCACTTACGTTTGCGCAGCTCAGAATGGGTTTTCGGACCGATTGAGTGGCGAAATTCGCCGAATCCGCGACCGAGGCCCCGTCTCCAAGTAAGAGGACGAGCAAACCCGCTGACTGTATTTGAGACTCAGGCGTGGTCCTCAAACTTGGCGCCAGGCCGCATGCGTTTGATTGCCTCAATACCGCCCACGGCGGCGGGCTCTCTCCTCCTCCTCCCAATAGACCTTGTTGTACTTCATCTGACGTCTAGCTCGTTGTCGCATCTGGTTGCGATCTGAAGCGCCATAGAAGAAGAGGACAGTAACTATCACGAAAAACGCAACCCACAACATAAGATCCTCCTGCGCCCGCGAAAATGGCCAATAAGCCAATCTCTGTGTCGCACATTCTATGCTTGCAGAGGGGATCTGACCAGGCGATTCCCACAACCCAAATGTGCGCCCCGAGGCGAACGGTTTTCGTTAACTGTTAAGGCGATTAACTATTCAAGATTTGAATCACTAGAAATTCTAGGGATTTCGGCGGCCCAACCTACTTTTATCGCGGCTTCCGCCATCGGAATATCTGTCAGATTTCCGGGACACCCGGCTTCCGGCGTGCATACACTCCAACTACCTAGGTCGACCGCGCTTTGCTTCCAGCGATTTGGGTGGTTTTCAGCCATAACAACGTCTCTCTAGCTGGGCTGACATTACGGCCCCGAGGACTGCGAAGCCGCTCTTCGCGACCATCCAATGTTCACGAAAGACACGCGCATTTAGCACTGCACGAAGTATTGATACGCGCGACCCCAAGAAAAGATACGAAGATGAGTAGATCACTGAGAGCGGCCGCGGCAGCTGCGATAGGGATTGGCTTCATGTTCGCCGTCCCGACAATGACTGTGGCGCAAGCAGCGCCGTGCGACCACGAGACTGGCAGAGACTCTTTTGGCCATCAGGGAATATCACTCGAGTGCGACACCTGCATAATGCACGCGGTGCAACAAGGTATCAACAAGGCCGTGTGCGGGGGAGGCGCGGCAGGTATTAATCCCGGTAATCCTGCGGCGACCTGTGCCGCACACATGCTTCGGGGTGAGCCATGCTGATGCGAAGGTTCGCGATCACCGCCGCGGCAGGAATGCTGGTCGGCGCGGCACCGTTGGCGAGAACTGCGGCACCGGCAGCGCACGCCGCTCCCGGGGACTGTAGCAAGCTCCAGGGACTCCTGCAGGCGGGACCGGGAGGCGTCACCGAGGGTCCAGGCTGGCTTGCGCAATGTAATGCCCTTCAGAACACTCCCGCACCGGATCAAAATGCGGCTCCGAATCCACCGGACAACTCCAATAACGACAACGGGCCGGAATGTCTGCGATCAAGCGTGTCGGGTCAGCCGAACCGCGTCGTCCTGGTGGGTTGCTTCAACGACAAGAACCCGTACGGCATTGGCGGTCCCTATGGTCATGAGGATCAGCAGCCAGGAGACTCGAAGCCGCCGGTACTGACACCCGGACAGCCAGCGCCAGCGCCAACCGGCCCTTCAAGTCCGTGGCTGCCCCCGGGCGACCCCATCTACAGCGTGCCGGGATATCAGAACTGATGAAGTTACTCATCGGAGGGGCGGCCGCGGCCGCGGCTATCATCTTCACCCCGATAGCGCACGCGGACGGCAACACGGCCAACCTTGACCAGATCGTCGGGTCGGCCTACACCGATTTTCAGCAGCACTGCACGCGCACCTTGGCGCCGCAGTTCCAGCGCATCGTGTGGAATAACCCACCCACCGGCCAAGGTGGAGCGGGAACTATCGTCGACGCCAACCGAGCTCTGGGTGGTTCGTTCACGGTGTCGTGGAGCCCGGACAACAGCCGCACTCCGGACGCGCAAAGGATCGTGCCGGCGCAGCCGCAGGGTTACTGGGACATCGCTTTCCAGTTCTGCTGAGAAAGGAAATTGTGAAGACAATACTCATCCCGGTGGTGGCTAGCGCCGCCGTTCTCTTCGCAACACCGGCACACGCTGATGACCAAGCGTTCATGAACTACATGGTCAACCACGGCAACACCACGACAGCGAGCCACACCGGCGTGAGCTACCTGACGTATGGCAAGCAGGTATGCCAGGCATTGCAGAGTGGCGCGTCACCAGGCTCGGAGATTGGACGGCTTGAGGGAATCATCAGCAACGCCGAATCTGAGCTTGTCGTCACCGGCGCACGACAATACCTCTGTCCCTAAGGAAACGATCACACATGAAAAACCTACTTATCGGGGGAGTCGCCGCAGTAGCCGCCATCGCCCTCGCCCCATCGGCACATGCAGCCCCCAACCAGGGCGACCAGTCCACTGAGTGAAAGGAAGCCCCATGCTTGAGCGTGCGTGGCAACACAAGATGCTGTTCGGTGTCGGGCTCGTCGCCCTCAGTATTGCCTCCAGCGGGTGCGGCGGGGGTGAACACATTCAACCCGCGCCTGGCCAACCCGCGGCGCCTGGCCAAGCGCGCTCGGGATCACACAGTCCCGCCTACAACGACGGCTACGAGGAGGGCAACCAGCACATGACGCCCAACATTTCCGGAAAGATTGATTGCCAATTTGACGCAGGCCGACGCCATGTGGAAAGGCGGGATTCAGACGACTGGGTTCAGGGCTGCGTAGACGGCATCCGTGACATGAATGCGGAAGGGCAGTCAGGACCGAGCGGTTCGGCGCCGACGTCGACAGTCCCCTGCGTCGAAGACCCGAAGTGCCCCTCCTCTGGTGATTAGCGTATCCCCTAGTCGAGCACACAACGCGCCTGGAGCGCGGTAGCACTGAGTGATGGAGCCCCGGAGATTCGCTTATCACAGGCGGCGCGGCATCTGCGGTGTCTAATTCCATATGCGGGGGCAACCCGAACCTCAGCCCCGGCAGAAGCCTAGTTGTGCGTCCTTGGGTTGACTCAAAGGGGTTCCCGTTCATTAAATGGAACCCGTGATCAACGCCTACGGATTGAGCGGCCCTCTAGGGCTATTGGTATTTGACGTTAGCACAGCGGTCGGTCGTACAGCGTTAACGTGACGACCGGCGTGTTCACGAGTTTCGCTATTTCCGGTTCGACCATCTCCCACGGCGTCTGCCACGTCTGTCCGCACCGCTGACACTCGGCACTGACTGGTTGGCCCTGTTCCACAACCCCGAGTGTGTCGAACCGTAATTCAGCTTCGACTGGTTTGAGTTCGCCATTCTTATCACCCGGGTTGACCGGAACCATTTCAGGCTCTTTGATCACATCGGCGACACGGTCAAACGTCTGCTTGCGGACAGGGTGCCGCGGATTGACGAAGATGACGTCGAGCTCGTGCTTATACGGGCATTTGAGCTTGATCTGGCCGTATACCGGTTCGCTCATGTTGTGTCTCCTACTCATATCTCTCCTAATCCAAGGCCGCGCGCCTCGGTCGCAGCACGTTCGGATGCGCTGGCGCCGGTGTAGCGGTCGACCATCGAGCGAGTTGACCAACCCGCCACGGCCATGAGTCCGCCCTCGGAGCCACCAGCACGTAGCCACCGGGTCGCTGCGGTGTGCCGCATGAGATGTAGGTGGAATCCGGCTATGCCGGCAACCGTGGCACGGCGTTTCAACGCGAGATCGAGGCCGTGGTACGAGAATGTTTGGCCGTTGCCTCCAAGCCACAGTGCCGCGGTGCCGCCAAGGCGGTGTGCGCGGCGAGCGCGCATGTAGCGGTCGATCGAGGCCGCAGTCTGGGGTCCGAACGGTATTGCCCTGCCTTTGCCGCCTTTACCGCGGCGCACGATTGCCCGTCCCTCCTGAAGGTCAAGATCTCCAACTTGCATGGCGATGACTTCCCCTGCGCGCAGGCCCGTTTCGGCCATCAGGCGCACGATGGCCTCGTCGCGCCGGTCGATCAACTCCTTGCCGCTGCACGCCTTCAGCAGCAGTCGGAGCTGCTCGTCGCTCAGTGCCTCAACGACCTTCTGGTCGAGCTTCGGCGGTTTCACCCCGAGCAGAGGATTGGCGTCGAGTTCGCCCTCCTCTGCGAGCCATGCCGCGAACCGGCGCAGCGCCATGTATCGGGTCCGGGCCGTGGCTGCTTGAGCGCCCGCGTCGAGGAGGGCGGCGGTGAATGCCTGCACTGTGGCCTTAGTGATTTCTGGGGTGACGTTGGCGGTGTCCGACCAGCGCAGGAACGCCAAGACACCCTCGCTGTAGCCGGTCACGGTGGCGGGCGATTTACGTTCGGCACGCATCGACAGTTGCCAGGACGGCAGCAGAGCGGCCAGATCAGGCACGGTGGACGGCACACGGTTATCTTAAACCGTTGCGCTGTGCTTACGTGTTATTCTCGCGCGTGTCGGCAAACCCGCTGGCAGAAGTATTACTATGACTGAGCAGCCGCTCAACATACTTCGCGATGACATCGACCTCAAGGTTCACCGGATCTCCGGCTTGAGCCCCACCCAATGTGGTCAGCTCGCGAGTGGTCGGAATCAGCGACACCTCAAACCAATCGTCGCCGACAGCGGAGACCGTCAGCGAAATGCCGTCGACGGTGATCGAACCTTTTTCGACGACGTAGCGGGTCAGTTCGGCGGGCAGACCGATGCGGACCACCTCCCAGTTCTCGGAAGGTGAGCGGGACAAGATCTTTCCGGTGCCGTCGACATGACCTTGGACGATGTGGCCGCCGAGCCGACTGTTCACCGCGGCGGCCCGCTCGAGGTTGACCGGGCTACCTGCCGCCAGCCGACCCAAGCTGGACCGGCTCAGCGTCTCGCCCATCACGTCGGCGGTGAACTGGCCGCCGGGCAGCACTTCGACGACGGTCAAGCACACGCCGTTGACGGCGATCGAGTCACCATGACCGGCGTCGGCGGTCACCACCGGACCCTGGATGGTGAAGCGAGCGGAATCGCCCAGGTCATCCTTACCGACGACCTCACCCAGTTCCTCCACGATTCCGGTGAACATCGCCTCAGGCTAGTGATTGTCGCTCCCCCGCGCGACGCCGCAGCCACCTTGCGCTTCATGATCGACTTCGAGCGACCCGCTACTCTGCAAGTTATGCAGACGCGTCGCCCAATCCTCGCCGCTTTCGCCGCACTCTCGATCGCCGCCGCTGTTGTCAGCGGCTGCTCGTCGTCCTCCAAACAATCCGGCGCTGCGCTGCCGGACGCGGCCACCCTGCTCGCCAAGTCCAACCTGACTACCAGAAACGTCAAGAGCGTGCACCTGGTGCTATCGGTGAACGGCAAGATCAAGCACCTGCCGATCAAGACCCTCACCGGCGACCTGACCACGACACCTGACACCGCCGCCCAGGGCAACGCCGACATCACGCTCGGCGGCTCCGACATCGATGCCCAGTTCGTGGTCGACAACGGAACCCTCTACGCGGCGATGACCCCCGGACAATGGGAAAGCTTCGGTCCCGCGGCCGCCATCTATGACCCGTCGGAGATCCTCAACCCGAACGCCGGTCTGGCCAACGTGTTGACCAACATCAGCAACCCGAAGTCCCAATCACGGGAAACGATCAATGGGCAGAGCACCATCAAGATCACCGGCACCGCCTCAGCGGACGCGGTAAATGGCCTTGCGCCGCAACTGAAGGCAACCCAGCCTGCCCCTACGACCGCGTGGATCGAGGAAAACGGTGACCACCAGTTGGCCCAGGTCCAGCTGGAGCAGACTCCGGGCAACTCGGTCCAGATGACGCTGTCGAACTGGAACGCGCCGGTGCAGGTCACCAAGCCTCCGGTAGCCGGCGGATGACGGCACCCCGTCACGCGGGGCGCGGCGTCGCGATCGGCGCCGGCAGCCTGGCCGTACTCCTCGGTGCACTCGACACCTATGTCGTGGTCACCATCATGCGCGACATCATCAGCACCATCGGCATTCCGGTCAACCATCTGCAGCGCATCACCCCGATCATCACCTGGTATCTGCTGGGCTACATCGCGGCGATGCCACTGCTGGGCCGGGCATCCGACCGGTTCGGCCGCAAGCTGCTTCTGCAAGTCAGCCTGGCCACCTTCATGATCGGGTCGGTGATCACGGCGCTGTCCACCAACTTGGATGTGCTGGTGGTTGGCCGCACCATCCAGGGCGTGGCCAGCGGCGCGCTGTTACCGGTGACGCTGGCACTGGGCGCTGACCTATGGGCGCAGCGCAACCGCGCCGGCGTCCTCGGGGGCATCGGTGCCGCACAGGAACTGGGCAGCGTGCTCGGCCCGCTCTACGGAATCTTCATCGTCTGGCTGACCAGTCGCTGGCAGGATGTGTTCTGGATCAATGTGCCGTTGGCACTGGCGGCGATGGTGATGATCCACTTCAGCCTGCCGTCCCGGGATCGCAGCGGCGAGCCGGAAAAGATCGACATCATCGGCGGGCTGCTGCTGGCGATCACTCTGGGTCTGGCGGTCATCGGTCTGTACAACGCCAATCCCGACGGCAAGCACGCGCTACCCAGCTACGGCCTACCGCTGATTGTCGCGGCAGTCGTCTTCGCGGTGATTTTCTTTGTGTGGGAACGTTTCTCCCGCACCAAACTGATTGAACCGACCGGGGTGCACTTCCGGCCGTTCCTGTCCGCGCTCGGCTCGTCGCTGTGCGCCGGTGCGGCCCTGATGGTGACCCTTGTCGACGTCGAACTGTTCGCCCAAGGTGTGCTCGGAAAGGACCAGGACCACGCCGCAATGATGCTGCTGTGGTTCCTGGCAGCGCTGCCGATCGGCGCGCTCGTGGGTGGCGGGATCGCGACGAAAATCGGCGACCGGGCAGTGGCCTTCGTGGGGCTGTTGATCGCCGCCGGTGGCTATTGGTTCATCTCGAAGTGGTCGATTGACCTATTGACCGTCCGCCACAACATCTTTGGACTGTCGCTGCCCGCGATGGATACCGATCTGGCAATTGCCGGAATCGGGCTGGGTCTGGTGATCGCCCCGCTGACATCGGCCAGCCTGCGTGTGGTGCCGTCGGCACAGCACGGCATTGCGTCTGCAGCGGTGGTGGTGGCGCGGATGACCGGCATGCTGATCGGCGTCGCCTCGCTGAGCGCGTGGGGCTTTTACCAACTGCCGCAACTCGTCGCGAAATTGGCATCGGAAGTGCCCGCAGACGCCAGCCTCGCCGAACGCCTCCTGCATCAGGCCACCATGTATCGCGAAGCGTTCGCTGAGATGTACGGCGGCATCTTCAAGGTCACTGTGGTCGTCTGCGTGGTGGGTGCGCTGTTGGGACTGTTGATCGGCAGCCGGAGCGTGCACGCCGACGAGCCCGAAGCCCTGGAATCCGAAGCCGTCGCGCCTTGCATCTAGACTTTTCGCCGAGCTACTGTATTTGCGCTGAAAGCGGAGCACAATCTTGATGTGGCGCGAGGCGACGGGTCCTCATCGCAGCCGGCCGGCAGTTTCGCCGGCGGTGTCCTAATTGCGGCCTACGGCATATTTGCGTACGTGCTGTTCCTGCTCACTTTTCTGTACCTGATCGGATTCGTCGCTGACGCCGACTTCATGATCAGCAATGTGCATGTGGTGGGCAAGACCCTCGATCGCGGCGGTCTCGGCGACGGCACTTTGACCGTCACGGCGGTGGTGGTCGACGTAGCGTTGCTCGCGCTGTTCGCGGTCCAGCACAGCATCATGGCCAGGACAGGCTTCAAACGCTGGTGGACCCGCATCGTGCCCGCCAGCGCGGAGCGGTCGACGTATGTCCTGGCGTCTAACGGCTGTCTGATCGCTCTCTTCGCGGGCTGGTTCCCGATCACCCACGACGTCTGGCGGGTCGCAGCCCAGCCCGCGCGGGCGTTGCTGACAGTCACTGGCCTTGTCGGGTGGGCGGTTGCGTTGCTGAGCACAGTCCTCGTCGATCATTTCGATCTATTCGGCCTGCGTCAGGTGTTCGCCCGGATCCGCGGCCGGCAGCTGGCCGAGCATCAGTTCATGACGCCGCTTTTCTACCGGGCCGTTCGACACCCGCTATATCTGGGCTTTTTGATCGCATTCTGGGTGACACCACGGATGACATTGGGGCACTTGCTGTTTGCGACCGTGACCACCGGCTACATCCTGGTCGCTGTTCGATTCGAGGAGCGCGACCTCATCCGCGTGTTCGGGGAGGAGTACCGCGACTACCGTCGCCGCGTTCCGATGCTGATCCCGGGCTTGGGCGGTCGTTCTCGACGCACCCGTCCGACGGCTAGGTCGGTTGCCCCGACCCGACGGTCCTGATCGCGTTGATCCAGTCGGCGTTCGACGAGACGTAGAAGGCGATTTCGCCCGTTGGTATTTGGACGATCAGGTGCGAACGACCGCCTCGCACAGACGTTTTGAACACCTTCGCTTCCCGTACGCCGGTGATCTCGGCGCGGGGAATGTCAATGATCTTGCCGGTGAGG
>DATAZN010000148.1:0-2740 GCA_036272035.1 Mycobacterium sp.
GCTATCGGCGCCGGCTCGTCGATGCCGTGGGCGACGAACATCGGCAACACCAAATGCCTTGGCTCCAGCGACGTTTCCGCGACCAGCCGGCGCATGGCCGGGGTCGTCCGGAGTCGGCGCGGACGCTGCCGCACAATTAGCGCCTCAGCCGCGCATCGACTCTGCGCTGGGGGCGGTGGCTACTCGCACTTTTCCGCCATGAACGCAGAGTCAACACACGCAGAGTCATCGCCTGCGGCTCTTCTTACGCGGCGGCGGCAGCGCGCCCTCGGCGCGCAGCCGGGCGGCGTGCTCGGCCAGCGCCTCGATCAGCGGACCGACCGCGGCGGTTTCGGGTTGCACGTCGACGCGCAGACCGAATTCGGCTGCGGTCTCAGCGGTTTTCGGGCCGATGCAGGCGACGATGGTGCGCGCGTGCGGCTTGCCGGCGATGCCGACCAGGTTGCGCACCGTCGAGCTGGACGTGAAGCACACCGCGTCGAAGCCACCGGTCTTGATCATCTCGCGGGTGGCCGCCGGCGGCGGAGCAGCCCGCACGGTCCGGTAGGCGGTGACGTCCTCGATCTCCCAGCCGCGTTCGCGCAGACCCTCGGCCAGCGTCTCGGTGGCGATGTCCGCGCGCGGCAGCAGCACCCGGTTCACCGGGTCGAAAATGCTGTCGTAGTCCGGGAATTCGTCCAGCAGACCCAGCGACGACTGCTCACCGGAGGGCACCAGCTCGGGGCTGATCCCGAACGCACGCACCCGGTCGGCGGTCGATTCGCCGACGCAGGCGATCTTCACGCCGGAGAATGCGCGGGCGTCGAGACCGAACTCGCCGAACTTCTCCCACACCGCGCGCACCGCGTTGGTCGAGGTGAACACCACCCACTGGTAGCGGCCGTCGACCAGACCCTTGACCGCGCGTTCCATCTGGGCGGGGCTGCGCGGCGGCTCGACAGCGATGGTCGGCACCTCGATCGGCAGTGCGCCGTGCGCGGTCAGCCGCTCGCTCATCTCGCCGGCCTGGTCCTTGGTTCGCGGCACCAGCACGGTCCAGCCGTACAGGGCGCGACTCTCCCACCAGTTCAGCTTGGCCCGGTTGGCCACCGTCTTGCCGATGGTGACGACCACCGGCGACGGCGCGGCGCCGTCAGCGTTGACGACCAGGTTCGAGTCGGTCAGCCCGCCCAGCGTCGACTCCACCGAACGCTGCGCGCAGGTGGTCCCCGACGAGGTCACCACACATGGGGTGGTGTCGGCCAGGCCGTACTCGATCAGCGTGCGGGCCGCGTCGGCCACGTGCGAGGACGTGGCCTGCAGGATCAGCGGGCCCGGGCCGGCGGCCAAAGCGCCCCAATCCACATCGCCGCGCACGTCGGCAACGGTGTGCGACGAGCCGAGCGGCAGCCCGGCGTAGGTCGGCACCGCGTCGCTGGCGGACAGGCCAGGCACGATCTCGAAGTGCAGGTGGCTGCGGGCCACGGTGTTCACCTCGGTGATCACCGAGTCCACCGACAACGGGTCGCCGGACACCAGGCGCACCACGTCGGCCCCGGTGCGGGCTTCAGCGACCAGTGTCTTGGCCACCTCGGCCGGGTCGCCCAAAGCGGGCCGGATGTCGGGTCCCACCGTCACCACGGCGGCGGGTTGTTCCTCGGTGCCAGTCCCAATCCCCTCAGCGGCTCCGTTGTCCGACGGTGCGGCCGGCTCGGCCGGCGCGGGACCGGATACCGGCGGCAGATCCTTGCCGATCAACGCCAGCACCGGCTCGGGCACGTCGGGGTCAATGAACACCAAGGGGGCATTCGCTAGTACCGAAGCGGCCCGCGTCGTCAGTAGAGCCGGGTCACCAGGACCCGAGCCCACGAACATGATGCGGCCGGGCCTCGGCTTACGCCCTCGCGTCGTCATCGTCGCTCCTACCTCGTTTTCGCGCGCGGGTTGCTACCGCGCACTCGACATGACTTCCCGTGCGCCCAAGTCGAACAGCTCGGCGGCCACCGAGAGCCCGAGCTCTCGTGCCCGATCCGGACTGCCGATACCGGACGCGCGGATCACGTCGGATCCGTCGAGCGCCGCCACGCAGCTGCGAAGCGACAACTCCTCGAAGACGCGGCCGTCTTCGTCGATGGACTCGACCACCTCAGCGATCGCCCCCACCGGCGCGGAACAACCCGCCTCCAGTTCGGCGAGCAGGGCACGCTCGGCGGTGACGGACGCGCGGGTGTCGGCGTCGTCGAGCTCTGCAAGCAGTGCTGCCAGCCGGGAATCCCCGGCGCGGCACTCCAAGGCGAGCGCCCCTTGAGCCGGCGCCGGCAACATCTGTACCGGCTCCAGCGTCTCGGTTACGTCGTCGAGACGTCCCAGCCGGGTCAGACCCGCCCGGGCAACCACGATCGCGTCCAAATCACCCCTGCTTACCCTGTTCAACCTGGTGTCTAGGTTGCCTCGTAGGGGGCGAATTTCCAAACCGAGACCCAGTGCTCTAAGCTGTGCCGCCCGACGGGGTGATGAAGTGCCCACAATTGCGCCCGCCGGCAGCTCTCCCAGCACTAACCCATCGCGGGCTACCAGGGCATCGCGGGCGTCTTCACGCGGCGGGATGCCGGCGATCACGAATCGCGGGTCCTCGGCGGTCGGCAAGTCCTTGTACGAGTGCACCGCCATATCGACCTGGCCCTCGTGGATGGCTTCCCTGAGCGCCGCGGTGAAGACGCCGACCCCGATGTCGGCGATCGGCTCGGACGACTGGTCGCCC
>DATAZN010000149.1:0-4534 GCA_036272035.1 Mycobacterium sp.
CCGGAATGGTCAGACCGTCACGACCCAACTGTGGCCAGAACCACGCCAGCAGCCCCACGCAGGCCGCGCACATCAACCCCACGGCGATCCAACGGGTCCGCGACCGATCCGACTGCCGCGATTCTCGCACCAGAGGCAGTAGCGCACCGAGAAAACACAAGTGCGCCAACAGAAATGAGGCCAGTCCGAATACAAACGACGGCGCCCACCACGGATTGGCCAGCAGCGCGTCGCCGATCGCCGAGAACAGCAGTGCCAGCATCAGCCAGCGTCGCTCGCGGACAACCGGATGCGCGGCCGCCGCCAACGCCAGCAACAGCGCCATCGACGCCTTGAACGCGGGCTGGGCAAACCACTGCCCGGTCAGGTCCGCGCCCGGCGGCGAACGCAGCGCCATGATGGTCAGAAACGCTCCGTAGGCGATACCCGCCCAGCCGGCAGCCACCCAGGCACCCACCATCACCCGCGGTGCGTACGGTGTCTGCATGCCCAGCGTCGACGACTCCGGATCCACCATCGATCCCATCCTGCAGAAGGTACTGGACGCCGTTCCGTTCCGGTTATCCGCCGACGACGGTGTCGACGCGGCTCGCCGGCAACTGCGGGATCTGCCGCGGCGCAGCTTTCATCCCGAGCTTCGGGTGGAGGACCGCGCCATCGACGGGCCGGCCGGGCCGCTCAACATCCGGATCTACTGGCCGCCAACCGATGAGGCCGCGCCGCCGGTGGTGGTCTTCTTCCACGGCGGCGGCTTCGTCGTCGGCGACCTCGACACCCACGATGGCACCTGCCGCCAGCACGCTGTGGGCACCTCGGCGGTGGTGGTGTCGGTCGAGTACCGGTTGGCCCCCGAGCATCCCTACCCCGCGGCGATCGACGATGCCTGGGCCGCAGTGCAATGGGTCGCCGAGCACGGCAGTGAGATCGGCGCCGACACGAGTCGGCTTGCGGTAGCAGGAGATTCCGCGGGCGGCAACATCTCGGCGGTGATCGCGCAGCGGTCACGCGACAATGCCGGACCGCCAATCCTGTTCCAGCTGTTGTGGTATCCGGCGACACTGTGGGATTCGTCGCTGCCCTCGTTCACCGAAAACGCGGGCGCGCCCGTCCTGGATAGCGCAGCCGTCGCCGTATTCAGCCGCTACTACGCCGGCGAGATCGACCTGTTCAATCCCCCGCCCGGGATGGCGCCGGGCCGGGCCGCGAACCTGACCGATCTGCCCGCCGCCTACATCGGCGTCGCCGGCCACGATCCGCTGCGCGACGACGGGATGCGCTACGGGGAGTTGCTCGCCGCCGCCGGTGTTCCAGTCGAGGTGCACAACGCCGAGACGATGGTGCATGGGTACCTCGGCTATGCCGGGGTGGTCCCCGCAGCCACCGATGCGATGGACCGCGGGGTGGCTGCACTACGCGCGGCGCTGCATTAGCAGATACGTAAGGTAGGCCCATGACAGAGCCGACCATCGCCCGACCACAGATCGACCCGACGCTGCAGGCAGTGGTCGACGCGATCCCGATGACGTTCAAGGCCTCCGACGGCGTGGAGGCCGCACGGGCGAAGCTGAAGCAACTGCAGGCACCCCCAGAGATGCTGCCAGACCTGCGCATCGAGAATCGCATCGTCGGGCACGGTGACGTCACCGACATCCCGGTCCGCATCTACTGGCCGTCGGCTGCGGCCGGCAACCTGCCGATCGTCGTCTTCTACCACGGCGGAGGTTTCGCGCTCGGCGACCTCGACACCCACGACCCAGTGGCCCGCGCGCACGCCGTCGGCGCGGAGGCCATCGTAGTGTCCGTCGATTACCGCCTCGCCCCGGAGCACCCGTTCCCAGCCGGCGTAGACGACTGCTGGGCCGCGCTGCAGTGGGTCGCCGAGCACGCTGCCGAGCTGTGCGGCGACCCAAACCGGATTGCCGTCGCAGGTGATTCGGCCGGCGGGAACCTGGCCGCGGTGACGGCACTACGCGCTCGCGACGAGGGCGGACCCCGGCTGGCGTTTCAGCTGCTCTGGTATCCGAGCATCACCGCAGACCTGTCGTTGCCGTCGTTCACCGAGAACGCCGACGCGCCGATACTGAACCGCGACGTCATCGACGCCTTTTTGCAGTGGTACATCCCCGGCGTGGACATCAGCGATGCGAAAGCTCTGCCGACGTTCATGGCGCCGTCCAACGCCACGGACTTCGCCGGGTTGGCCCCAGCCTTCATCGGCAGCGCGGAACACGATCCGCTGCGCGACGACGCGGCCCTCTACGCAGGTCTGCTCAACGACGCCGATGTGCCCGCCCAATTGAGCAACGAATCCACCCTGGTACACGGGTATGTCAGCCTCGCGCTGATCGTCCCGGCCGCTGCCGAGGCAACCAACCGCGGCCTTGCCGCCCTCAAAGCGGCACTGCACTAATCGGTCATCCTCGGCACCCGGTACCGTCGGTATCGACTAACCGGCTGTAGCGGCTTGCGAGGGAGGTACCGGTGAACGGCGATCGGCCCGATTACCACTGTCTGATCGTTGGCGCGGGGTTCTCCGGCATCGGCGCCGCGATCAAGCTCGACCAAGAGGGATTCGGCGACTACCTCGTCGTCGAGGCCGGCGAGGAAGTCGGCGGCACCTGGTACTGGAACACCTATCCCGGTATCGCCGTGGATATTCCGTCGGCGTCGTACCAGTACTCGTTCGAGCAGCGGTCGGACTGGTCGCGAACCTACGCGCGCGGCGGCGAACTGAAGGCCTACGCCGAACACTGCACCGACAAGTACGGGATCCGGCCGAAAATCCGGTTCAACACCACAGTTCTGTCCGCCGAATTCGACGACGAGCGGTCGCTGTGGCGGATCCAGCTCGATCCGGGCGGAGAAGTCACGGCACGGTTCGTGTTCAACGCCAGCGGTGTGCTTACCGTGCCCAAGCCGCCCGACATCGACGGCGTCGACTCCTTCGGCGGCGCCGCCGTGCACACCGCCCGCTGGGACCACACCCTCGACCTGACCGATAAACGGGTCGCCGTGATCGGCACCGGCGCCTCGGCGGTGCAGCTGATCCCCCAGATCGCGCCAATTGTCAAAGAGCTCAAGGTTTTTCAGCGCACACCGATCTGGTGCTTTCCGAAGTTCGACGTGCCGCTGCCCAAGCCGGCGCACTGGGGGCTACGGCTGCCCGGCGCCAAGACTCTGCAGCGGCTGATCACCCAGAGCTACGTCGAGGTGACCTTCCCGCTGCCGGCCCAATACTTCACCGTGTACCCGCTGGCCCGGTGGATGGAGTCACTCGCCCGCGCCTATCTGCGACTGAAGGTGCGCGACCCGGCGGTGCGGAAGCAGCTCACCCCGCACTACGCCATCGGCTGCAAGCGGCCCGGTTTCCACAACAGCTATCTGTCGACTTACAACCGCGACAACGTCCGACTGGTGACCCAACCGATCGACAAGATCACGCCGTCGTCGGTGGCCACCACCGACGGCACCAACCACGAGATCGATGTGCTGGTGCTGGCCACCGGTTTCCACGTTTTCGACGCCGACACCACGCCGACCTTTGCGGTCACCGGTAGCAGCGGCCAGCGGCTCGCCCAGTTCTGGGAAGTGAACCGGGCACAAGCCTACGAGGGAACCACCATTCCGGGCTTCCCTAATTTCTTCAGCACGATGGGACCCTACGGCTACGTCGGTTCGTCGTATTTCGCGTTGATCGAGGCGCAGACACACCACATGCTGCGCTGCATGAAACGGGCCCGTCAGCGCGGCGCCACCCGCGTCGAGATCAGCGAAGAAGCCAACGCCCGCTACTTCGCCGAGCAGTTGAGCCGTCGACACCGCCAGGTGTTCTGGCAGGACAGTTGCCGGACGGCCAACAGCTACTACTTCGACAAGAACGGCGACGTGGGGCTACGACCCGCGAACACCTTCGAGGTGTATTGGCGGAGCCGTCGTTTCGATCTCGAGGACTACCGATTCACCGGCTAGAGAACGTGGTCAGCCACCGTCGGCACCTCGGTTGACACCAGCGTCCGCAAATGACGGCGGTAGGCACTGCGGCCGACCGCGGTAAGACTGAACCACCTACGGCCGTAATAGGGATAGACGTCAATGTATTGTGCCGCAACAAGTTCAGCTGTTTGCTGGTGGAGTTCCTCGTCGCCCACCCGCAATGTCTTGGCGAGGATTCCGGCGTCAATCGAGTCGACACCGGCCAGCATCGCACACACGATGGTCTGCTGCCGGGGCGCGATCACCGCGTCCTGGACCGCCGGTTGATCGAGCGTTTTCCGCATCGTTCGCGCGTCGATGCCGTACGGATCGATGCGCCAGGGTAGCGATGCGGCGGCGACCACCGGCGCCGTATAGACGACGAACGGCAGCAGATAGGACATCGGGGTGCCGCGGTGCGCGCTCGCGGCCGCCCAATTCCACCAATGCAGTGATGCTGCGGCCGCCACGCCGACGATCGCCACCACGATGACCAGGCTGAGCAGGCCGAGCAGGCTGGTCATAAGGAAAACACGACGCGAGAAGAGTCGAATCCGGCGCG
>DATAZN010000150.1:0-4499 GCA_036272035.1 Mycobacterium sp.
GCCGCCAATGCCGGCGGTACGTCGTCGAAGAATTCGCCGTGCAAGGCACCGCTGCGGAAGCCTGCCGCGCAAATCAGGCCCTGCGCGACTTTCAACGGCGCGGCCTTGACATCGGAATCGAGCCATTCACAGAGGATCTCCGCTACTTCGATCGGACCGGCGTCTGGCTGTGCCGATAATTCACGGGTTTGCGCGATTACCGAATCGGCGGCACCACCGACATTGTCAGCCAGCCACTGGACCAGATGCTGGCGGGTGTAACTGTAGAGACCCTCACGCACCGAACTGGTCGGGCTGGTGGTGCCCTCGATATCGATGACGATCGCTGCGATCACGTCGCGACGAGCTGATCGAGTGTCGGAAAGCGCTCTCCGATCGGATCGCCGGTGAAGTCGCCAATCCAGCCGTCCGCCTGCTCGAAGAACCGGATCGCGGCGAACTCAGGGTCCGAACCCATATCGAACCAGTGCCGGGTGCCCGCTGGCACCGTCAGCAGATCGCCGCTTTCACACACCACCGCAAAGACTTCCGGCTCGAGATGCAGGTAGAAGCAGGCACGCCCGGCAACGAAGAAGCGCACTTCGTCTTCGGCGTGGCGGTGCTCGGCCAGAAACTTCGCGCGAGCGGCGGCCGCCGTGGCGTGCCAGTCGGGGTCGCTGTGGTCGGGTCGCAGCGCGGCCACATCGATGTGCCGAAAGCGGTCGTCGGAGTTGATTGCCGCGACCTGGTCAGCGTGGTCGGCCAAAATCCGCTCGGCCGGCTCGCTCGCATCGACGTCAGAAGCAATCGGCCGGCGATCGAAAACGATCCCCCGCGTGGCAAGCTCGTCGCCGATGAGGCGGCCGTCGTCGGTGCGCAACCGCACCTGGTCGGCGTCGGTGTCGGCCATCACCTGCAGCAGTGTCATTCGATCCCTATCTCGCGACGCCCGGTCAGCATCGCCAACTCGCACATCGCTTCCAAACATTCGATGCGGTCGCGAGCCTGCGCAAGGTCGGCGCCCCACGCGGTGATCCCGTGACCGGCAATGAACAGCACCGGCGGGGCCTCCGGATGCTGCTTCAGATGTTGCTCGATGTCCTCGCCGATGCTTGCCACATCGGCGTGATTGGTGAACACCGGGATGGTGATGGTGCCGGTGGTGCCCAGTCCTTTAATCAGCTCGTAGCCCGTGAACGTCAAAGACGTTGAAGCACGGACCGTTTGGGCGGTCGCGTGCGGCGCATGGACGTGAACGACGGCATCGGCGTCGGTGGCCCGGTAGATCGCGGTGTGAATCGCGGTCTCCGCCGAGGGACGGCGGCTACCCGACACCGGTTGTGAGTCGCCGACAGCCACCGTCACCATGTCGTCGGCGGTGAGCTCGCCCTTGGACAGCCCGCTGCCGGTGATCGCCGCCGTCTGCCCGGTGCGCACCGAAATATTGCCTGCCGTGCCGGGCATCCAGCCACGCGCGTACAAGCTGCGGGCAATGTCGGCAATCTGCTGTCCCACAGCGGTATTCGCCTCGCCGATCGGACCGTTTTCGGTAACCACCGCGGTGATCAGCTGTGGGGGTGTGACATCGAAAGCGGGATTGAAGACGGCGGTGCCATCCGGGGCGGTGGCAACGCCGCCGACATGAGTGATTTCCGCTGCGGCCCGCTGTTCGACGACGATCTCGGCTCCCGTCGCCGTCGCGAGGTCGCGAGTCGATTCGGGCGCGACAACGATGAACGGGATACCGTGCCGGTGCGCCGCCACCGCTAGCGCATAGGTGCCGATCTTGTTCGCGACCGAGCCGTCGGCCGCGATCCGGTCCGCGCCGACCATCACGCAGTCGACCTGCCCGGTCGCCATCGCCCACGCCGCGGCGGAGTCGATCGTCAGCCGGTGCGCAATGCCGGCCTCGGCCAACTCCCACGCGGTCAGCCGGGCTCCCTGTAGCAGCGGTCGCGTCTCGTCGACCAATACCTCGGCGACCCTGCCGCGAGCGTGCAGCACTCGCAGCGCCCCGAGCGCAGTACCGACTGCGGTGGTGGCCAGCCGACCGGTGTTGCAGTGCGTGAGCAGGCGCAGCGGACGATCGGGACACAGCCGCAGCACCAGGTCGGCGGCATGGGTGGCAAGCATCAGGTTGACCCGTGCGTCCTCGGCCAGCATCTGCTGGGCCTCTGCGAGCACGGCATCCGGGCCCGCGGGCAAGGTGGCCAGCGCTCGCCGCACACCCCAGGCCAGATTCACCGCGGTGGGCCGGGCCGATGCGATCCGGGCGGCTTCCGACGTCGTCGCGTCGGTGTCGCCGATGTGCGTGTATGCCGCGAGCGCCACACCGAACGCGCCGGCCACCCCGAGTGCCGGCGCACCCCGGATGGCCAGGGTCTTGATCGCGTCGATGAGCTCGTCGACGGCGGTGATCCGCAGCCAGCGCAGCTCGCGCGGCAGCAGGCGCTGGTCAATGGCCAGCAATGCGCCGTCGGCCCAGGTGATCGAGCTTTCCGCCACAGCCTCGGATCGCGACTCCAGTGTTGTCACACACCCCATCCAACCCCGACTGGAAGCCCGCGGCCAGAATTCTTAACAGGACAACCAGACCGATCTGGCCGACAATGAGCCGATGCGACTGTCTCTTGCACTTGCCGCCGTGGCCACCATCGTCGGTCTGGCCGTGCCGGCGCTGGCCGACCCGCCCCCGCCGAGCGTGCCGGACAATCCGGCAGCTGACGCGACCTTCCTCGACTCACTCAACAAAGCCGGCATGAGCTACAGCAATGGCTCGAGCGCCATCGCGGCCGGGAGGATGGCCTGCGACCTGATGAACTCGGGCACGTCGGAAAAGGACGTCGTCGACAAGTTGAGCATGCTCAATCCGGGTTTGAACTCCGGCGGTGCGATGAAATTCGCGGCGCTGGCATCGAGCGCCTACTGTCCGGACTACCTGAACAAGTCCAGCACGCCGACCAAAAGTTCTTCGCCGTTCCCGGGCCTCGGCGGGCGCTAGAGATACTTGCTCCCCCGGGTGGACTCGAACCACCAACCCTTCGGTTAACAGCCGAATGCTCTGCCAATTGAGCTACAGGGGACTACCTGGTGTCCGCGGCACATCGGCGCGGATCGCTGGAGACTCTAGCGTACTGGCGTGCGCACGCCCAACCAGACCGATCGCCCGCCGGGAGGCACCAAACCGCGGGCATGGGGCAGGATGGACGCAGACGCGCAAACCTCGGAAGGGACCGTTTTGATCCGTTACGTCGTCGTGCTGGGACTGGGCTATGTGTTGGGCACAAAGGCCGGTCGGCGCCGTTACGACCAGATCGTCGGCACCTACCGCGCCCTGACCAGCAGCCCCGCCGCAAAGTCGGTGATCGAAGCGGGACGGCGCAAGGTCGCCAATCGTGTGTCGCCGGACGCGAGGATGGTGACGCTGAGCGAGATCGACGATGCGACCACCGTGGTCGAGCCGCAACGGCCACGCTCCGCACCCTGACGATCGCAAGCGGTGACGATCGCAATCGCGGCGAAGCCAGGCCGCAGCGGGTCGTCACCTAAATCCCTGACGGCGGCCCTCAGGCGGTGAGATCGTCGCCGCTGGCCTGCTCCAGCAGACTGCGCCGGTAGCCCTCCATTGCGACCAGATCGCCGAACAGCGCGTGATACTCGTCGCTCTGCTCCACCGGCGACATCCGCTGCAACTTGGACTTGACGTCCGCGATCTGCCTGCCGACCCACACCTCTTGCAGACGAGCCAGCACGCCGGCGATGTACCGAGGCAGTTTCTCGTCGTCGTCGACCCGGATGGCTTCGACGCCAAGCTCACTGATCAGACCGGCGGCCGCGGGCGATGGCGCCTTCTGCCGCACCGCGTCAAGCCATTCCCCCCCGCCGATACCGGCCGCGGTGCCGCCGGCCGCTTCGATGGCCGTGCACACGGCGGCGTAACCGGGGTGGGTGAAGCTTTCGACGGTGAGCGCATCGAAAACCGGCCCAGCCAGCGCCGCGTACTGCAGCGCCGACTTGAGCGCCTCGCGCTGCGGCCACAGCGTGGGATCCTTGGGGTCCGGGCGGGGCACGGCCGGTCCCCGCGCAGCCGGGTCAGCCTGCGTGACGGGACGACGCGGTCTGTTTCTTCCTCCAGGGCCGTGGACGCCAGGGTTTTTCGCCTGTTCGCGGGCTCGGCCGATGACCTGTGCGACGTCGGCCCAACCGACCCAACCCGCGAGTTGCCGCGCGTACTCGTCACGCAGGGTCGGGTCCTTGATCTGGGCGACGATCGGCACACAACGCTGCAGCGCGGATACCCGGCCCTCGGCGCTGTCCAAATCGATGTCGCTCAGCGTCGTGCGAATCGCGAACTCGAACAACGGAGTTCGTCGTGCCACCAGGTCGCGCAGCGCGCCGTCACCGGACGCCAACCGCAGATCGCACGGGTCCATGCTGTCGGCCGCGACCGCGACGAAAGACTGGCCGGCCAGGTGCTGCTCACCGGAGAACGCCTTGAGCGCCGCTGCCCGGCCCGCCTC
>DATAZN010000151.1:0-2600 GCA_036272035.1 Mycobacterium sp.
GCCCAGCTAGAGCCCACAGCGGAGTCGGTGCTGCTCATGTTGTTGCCGGCGGTCTGGACTTTTTGGCCGTGGCTGTTGGCTTGTTGGTAGATGGTCTGGAAGTTGCGGCCCAACTGGGTGATGAACTCCTGGCAGGCCACCGAACCCGAGCCGCCCCAGAAGTCGCCGGCGGCCAGCACATCGCGCACGATGGACTGGTGCTCGGCCTCCAACGAGGCGGCCTGGGAGCGGATCATCGCGCCGTGGGCATCCACGTCACCGAACTGATAGTTGATCGACATGACTGTTCTCCTAAGACGTTTCGGTGATCGGCTAGCTGGACAGGATCTGCTGAGAGGCCTGCTCTTGGCTCTCGTAGTTGTTCGCGTCGCGGATCAAGCCGTCGCGCACCCCGTGCAGCATGTTGACGATGTTGCGGAACGCGGTGTTCATCTGGCCCATGGTGTCGTAGGAGGTGGCCTGCGCGGTACCACTCCAGCTGGCACCGGCGATGTTCTGGCTCGACGCCCACATCTTGCGGGCCTCGTCCTCAACGGTCTGGGCGTGCACATCGAAACGGCCCGCCATGGACCGCATCTCGTGCGGGTCGGTCATAAAACGTGTAGGCATATCTTTCTCCTTATCGTGGGCGCTTAAGAGTCAATACGTTGTGGGGTAAGGGATTAACCGCCGGCGGGCGAACGTGGCATCACCTTGGCGGCGACCTTCGAGCCCATGGCGCTCATACCGCGTCCGGCCAGGGCACCCATCAGCCCCTGCGAGAACGGGCTGGTGGGCAGGCCGGTCGTCATGCTCGGTGAGGCGACGCTGTCGGCCGGCAGCAACGGCGCAGCCCGGCTCATGTCCGGGACACCGGTGTGCCAGCCGTGCGGTACCGACAGGCCGCCCGCGTGCATCGCATTGGCCATCTGGGCCTGGATGCCGGCCTGGATCCCGGCCCCCCACTTGGACAGCTGGCCACCCACCCCAGTCATCACGGTGGCGGCCTTGCCGTCGACCAGCTTGGAGACGTTGTCCAGCAGCGATGTCTGCATGCCGGCCAGCACGTCGCCGCTAGCGGCGCCGCTGCTGCTGCCACCCGAGCTCATGAACATACGAGCGGGCGTGCTGCCCAACATGCCCATGTAGTAGGTGGCCTGTATCGGAAGCAACGCGGCAGTCGGGTTGCCGACCACCGCGCTGACCACCGAAGGGAGCCAGGTGTCAAACCCGGCCAAGGTCGTGAGGCTACCCGTTCCCGATGCCGGGCCGCCGAAAAGGGCCGCAACGGCGTTGAGAATCCCCACGATGAGGGCGTCCGTGGTGCTATCCGCTGGAGCGGCAGCCGCGGCAGCCTGCGCGCCGCTGGTCACCAGCGGCGCCGCCGTCTGTGTCGGCAGCGCGGATGACGCACCCGTCGAGTTCAGGTTGTAGGTGTCCATGCCCAGCGCGTCCTGGATCCACATGTCCAGGTACTCGGCTTCGTTCTGGGCGATCGCCCCGGTGTTCTGGCCGAGGAAGTTGTTGGACACCAGCGTGGTCAATTCCGCCCGGTTGGCCGTGATCACCGGCGGCGGAACCATCGAGGCGTAGGCGGTCCCATAAGCGGCGGCAGCAGCCTTGGCCTGGGCGCCGGTCTGGGCCGCCTCGGCCGCGGTGCTCTGCAGCCACGCGATGTACGGCTCGGCCGCCGAGGCCATGTGTGCCGACGACGGACCTAGCCACGTGCCGGTGGTCAGGTTGGTGATCGCGGTCTGGTACTGGGTGGCGGTCGCCTCCAAGTCGGCGGCCAGTCCGTCCCATGCCGTCGCGGCCTCCAACAACGGACCAGACCCGGCGCCCTGGTACATCAGCGCGGAGTTGATCTCCGGAGGTATCAGCGAGAAGCTCATCGACTTACGACCCGATCGACCCTGCCGCGGCGTTGGCCGCCTCGGTCAGCGCGTAGGCGCCGGCGCCGGAGCGCAGTGCGGCCACCAACTGCTCGTGGACCTCCGCGGCCTGGGCGGCGATCTGCTGGTAGGTCGCGCCGTGCTGGCCGAACTGAACCGCAGTCATCGCCGACACCAGGTCCGAAGCCGCCGGCGACAAGCCCGTCGTCGGCGCGGCCGCCGCCGAGTTGCGCGCCACCATCGCGTCCCCGATGCCGGACAGCGTGCCCGCTGCCCCCTGCAACACATCTGGCTGTGTAGTTACGAACATCTTCAAACCTTTCCCACGACCCGGACGCCACTGACCCCAAAGAGTACTTGAAGCTGGGCGTTTGGATGGACCTCCCCTAGAGCGAATGCCACGCCTGATGGCGGAGAAATCGTAAGCTTTTTTCGCGTGCCGCGATAGACGAATCGCGAAACGTATCGGCCGAAAACGGCACAGAACTTTCTTGGCTTTTTCACAGGTTTTCAAATGCTTGGCTGAACGCCGTTAAGTCATTGCCGCCCGAGTGAGCGCCACCGAGTCCTGCCTGGGCCGGCAAGTCGGGGACTGTATCGTTGCCGCGTGACTGGGCAGCCACCGAAGCTCTACATCTTTCCGCATGCCGGGGGATCGGCAGAGTTTTACGTTCCCTTCGCCAAAGCCTTTGCCAGCGATATCAAACGCGTCGCGGTTCGGTATCCGGG
>DATAZN010000152.1:0-3461 GCA_036272035.1 Mycobacterium sp.
TGGGCATCTCGCTCCGCGGCCACCGTGACCTACAGCAACTACGCCGCTATTGCTGTCGCCATCCGGCGCGACGTGGCTGGAACCCCCGTCAACGTGTTGCCGCTCTGCAGCGACCTGGATCCCGCGCTGGTTCCCCCTTTCGCGGGCCCTGAAGAACGGCACGATTTCGTCGTGGCCGGCCAGCTGGGCTCGCAAAAAAATATCGACGTCGTCCTCGAAGCCTGGCAGCGACACGTTGACGGAGGCAGCTGGCGCGGCGACGAGCTGCTGCTGATCGGTAACGGTCCGCTGGTCATCCGGACCCTTCCGGCCTACGTCCGTTGGCGCCCTGGCAATTATCGCTATGCGGACGTTGTCTCCACACTGGCCGCTGCGAAGGGTTCGGTTGCGCACTACCGTCTTGCTTCACAAAGTGGCGTGCAGATGCTGTCGATGCATCTGGGCGTCATGCCGATCGTCTCACCGGTCGGCGGCTTGCCGGAATACCAGCCCCCGGTCTTTCCTCCGATCGCGGTGGACGATGTCGCAGGGCTGACTGCCGCATTCGATGAGCTGTCGGATCCGCTCACCGCGACCTTGCGGGGTGCAGCGGCGGCGCGTCATTACGCAGATTCTTTCGCCGTGGATCGCGCTGCAGACGGGCTGTCGATGGTGCTCGCCGATGTGCGCCGTCGAATCGGGAAGACATCCGTGTGAGCACCGGGGACGATCAGGCGCGACGCGCCGCGGCAGGAACCATCAGACGACCGGCCGATCAGCTGTTACCTCTGCTCTCTCGCTCACGGCCGAGGGCATCAAGCGCCGGGGATCCAATAGTCAGCCGCTACACCAAGGACACATCGCGTCTCCGCGGGACGATTCCGGCACCGCCGAAGACCCCAGCAACGCTCTATCTGCGACTTCGCCCCGTAGGTGGAACGCGCGGATGCGTTAATAAAATTACAAGACTACAAATAGCCTTTTTAGCTTGTAATCCGTCATTTGGTATGTAATATTGGGTTTGCACGGATAACTGGTATATAGCTACCGGGTGGCACCAGGCGTCGCCCGAACAGCGGCCCTCAGCTTCCGCAAGGAGACGTACATGTCATTTGTGACCACGCAGCCAGAGTTGCTGGGGAGTGCCGCCAGCAGCTTGCAGGGCATTGGATCTGCAATGACGGCAGGGAACGCGGCCGCCGCCGCACCCACCACTGGGGTAGTTCCTGCCGCTGCCGACGAGGTGTCCGCGTTGACCGCGGCGCAGTTCGCCGCGCACGCTCAGATGTACCAGGCGGTCAGCGCCCAGGCCGCGGCGATTCACGAGATGTTTGTGAACACGCTGGGTGTCAGCGCGGGATCGTATGCGGCCACCGAGGCCGCCAATGCGGCCGCGGCGCTCTAGGCAACCGAAGGTTCAGCGATGGATTTCGGGGGATTACCGCCAGAGATCAACACCGCGCGGATGTATGCCGGGCCGGGGTCGGGGCCGATGCTGGCCGCCGCCTCGGCCTGGGACGGGTTGGCCACCGAGTTGCAGTCCTCGGCATCCTCGTACGGAGCAGTGATTTCGGAATTGACCGGCGAATCATGGGTGGGCCCGTCGTCGACAGCTATGGAGGCCGCGGCGACACCGTACGTGGCGTGGCTGAATGCCGCCGCCGGAGGAGCTGAGCAGACGGCCGCTCAAGCCAGGGCGGCGGCGAGCGCCTATCAGTCGGCGCTCACGGCGGTGGTGCCGCTGGCGACGATCGCTGCCAACCGCACCCAGCTGGCGGCGCTCACAGCGACCAACGTTTTTGGCCAAAACACCCCCGCGATTGCCACGACCGAGGCTCAGTACGGCGAAATGTGGGCCCAGGACGCTACCGCGATGTACGGCTATGCCGGCAGCTCGGCGGCCGCTGCACGTGTCACGCCGTTCACGGCGCCACCGTCGACAACCAACCCGGCCGGCGCGGCCAGCCAGGCCGCCGCAGTCACTCAGGCTAGCGGCACCGCGACTGGCAACGGCGTGCAGTCGGCGCTATCCCAGCTGAGCTCGACGATTACCTCGACGCTACAGAACCTCGCATCGCCAGCCGCGTCGTCGACGTCGTCGACGTCGTTGTCCACTCTGCTTTCCAACCTACTGAACGACCTTGGTCTGACGTCGTCTTCGACCACTAGCACGACATCGCTACCAGGGCTTGGGACGGTCTCGGGCAACCTCATAAACACTCTCACTACTTTGCCCATCACGGACGCGTCGTTTTTTGGCCTGTTTTCGGCGATGGATGCGATACAGCCCTTGATTGGTACGCCGATGAACATCGCACTCAGCCAAGCGATGACCCCCGTTGCCGCGGCCGCCGGGGGCGCGGCGCTTGCGGTCCCGGCGGCAGCTGCGGGCCTGGGGGCCGTGGGGGGCGGTTTTGCAGGTTTGGGCGGTTCTGCAGGCTTGGGCGGACTGGCGGGCCTCGGGCAAGCGGCCTCAGTAGGCACCTTGTCGGTCCCGCAGAGCTGGGGCTGGGCCGCGACACCTGCGGCGGCGATGATGGGCGGCGTGCCGTTGGCGTCGGCTTTGGCGGGCGCCAATGTGGGCGCGGCGGGTGGGCTACCACTGGCAGCTGGGCTACCAATGATGGGCGGGATGGGGCGGGCCGCGGGGGTGGCCGCCGCAGCGGGCGTGGGCGGTGCAGTTGCTTCCAAATACTCGCCGCGCCTCAGCGTGCTCTCGCGCTCGCCGGGCGCCGGATACTCAAAGGATCCGGAATACGCGTCGCCAGCAGCGGCGTATCCAGCGCCCGCCGGATTCCCGACGAACGGACACGCGCCCCCCGGCTACATGCCGGCCATCGTGTACGTACCGACCAACGGACATGCGCCACACACCAAATGATGAAGGAAGGCCATTCGTTTCGTTTGGGTCACCGCGACCGAGAGTTTCCAATTAGCACGAAATTAAGGAGAGAGATATGCCTTCACGTTTTATGACTGACCCGCACGAGATGCGGTCCATGGCGGGCCGTTTCGATGTGCACGCGCAGACGGTTGAGGACGAGGCCCGCAAGATGTGGGCGTCGAGCCAGAACATTGCCGGTGCCAGCTGGAGTGGTACCGCGCAGGCCACCTCCTACGACACCATGGGCCAGATGAACACCGCGTTCCGCAACATCGTCAACATGCTGCACGGGGTGCGCGACGGCCTGATCCGCGACGCCAACAACTACGAGAGCCAAGAGCAGGCCTCTCAGCAGATCCTGTCCAGCTAGCCGATCACCGAAACGTCTTAGGAGAACAGTCATGTCGATCAACTACCAGTTCGGCGACGTGGATGCCCACGGCGCGATGATCCGCTCCCAGGCCGCCTCCCTGGAGGCCGAGCACCAGTCCATCGTGCGCGATGTACTGGCCGCCGGTGACTTCTGGGGCGGCTCGGGTTCGGTGGCCTGCCAGGAGTTCATCACCCAGTTGGGCCGCAACTTCCAGACCATCTACCA
>DATAZN010000153.1:0-3873 GCA_036272035.1 Mycobacterium sp.
ACCGGACAGCTGATGCCCCGAACCGGCCGGCCCGTAGGCCTGCTCCGGCGGAATGATCAGCTGACGCCGCCCGCCGACCTTCATCCCCGGGATGCCGTCCTGCCAGCCCTGGATCAGTCCTTGCAGCGGGAACGAGATGGATTGGCCGCGGCCCCACGAGCTGTCGAACTCTTCACCGGAGTCATAGTCGACGCCGACGTAGTGCACCTCGACGGTGCTGCCCGGCACGGCTTCGGGTCCGTCGCCGACCACCAGATCTTGGCTGACAAGTTGGGTAGGTGCTGGGCCGCTGGGAAATTCAATCTCAGGTTTGCTTGACACGGAAAAGACCCTAGTCCGGCACACTTGACTCGTGAAAGAGGACCGAGCATGACCGACAAACCCGACAACGCTGCGCTGTCACGGATCAACGAACTCGTCGCCGAAGAGAAGGCGCTTCGAGAGCGGTTGCAGCACGGCGAGATCAGCGAACCCGAGGAGAACAAGCGGCTGCGGCAACTCGAGATCGAACTCGACCAGTGCTGGGACTTGCTCAGGCAGCGCCGCGCCCTGCGCGAGACCGGCGGCGATCCCCGCGACGCCGCGGTGCGCCCCGCCGACGAGGTTGAGGGCTACCTGGGCTGAGGAGATGACTGCGGGTGAGGTCGACGGGGTCATCGTGGGCGGCGGACACAACGGTCTCGTCGCCGCCGCATACCTGGGCCGTGCCGGCCTGCGGGTGCGGCTGCTGGAACGGCTGCCGCACGTCGGCGGTGCCGCGGTGTCAGCGCAGGTGTTCGACGGCGTCGACGCGCGGCTGTCGCGGTACGCGTATCTGGTGAGCCTGATGCCGGCGCGCATCCTCGATGACCTCGGCGCGACGGTCCGGTTGGCCCCGCGACCCTATTCGTCGTACACCCCCGATCCGGCGACGGCCGGGCGCACCGGCTTGCTGATCGGTCCGCGGTCCACGTTCGGCGCCATCGACGCCCACGACGACGAGCGGGCCTTCGCCGAGTTCTACCGGCGCTGCCGGCTGGTGACTGAGCGGCTGTGGCCCACCATGTTGGAGCCGCTGCGCACCCGCGAGCAGGCCCGGGCGGCGGTCGTCGACGGCGATCCCCAGGCGACCGCGGCGTGGCGGGCCATGGTCGAACGGCCGATCGGCGCCGCGATCGCCGACGCGATGCACAACGATCTGGTGCGCGGCGTGGTTGCGACCGACGCGCTGATCGGCACCTTCGCCCGGCTCAACGACGCGTCGCTGCTGCAGAACGTCTGCTTCCTGTACCACCTGATCGGCGGTGGGGTCGGCGACTGGCACGTCCCGGTCGGCGGCATGGGTGCGGTGAGCGCGGCGCTGGCCGCCGCCGCCTCCGCTCACGGGGCCGAAACCGTCACCGGCGCAGAGGTTTACGCGATCGATCCGGCCGGCGAGGTGCGTTACCGCCGCGGCGACGAGGAGCACGTGATCCGCGGCCGATTCGTGTTGGCCGGCGTTACACCCACGACGCTGGCCGGCCTGCTCGGCGAGCCGGCGCAGGCCGCGGTGCCGGGCGCTCAAGTCAAGGTGAACATGGTGCTGCGGCGGCTACCAAGACTGCGCGACGACAGCGTCACGCCCGAGCAGGCATTCGGCGGAACGCTGCATGTCAACGAAACCTGGTCGCAGCTGGACGCCGCCTATTCGCGGGCAATCGACCGCGCGCTGCCGGACCCACTTCCGTGCGAGATCTACTGCCATTCGCTGGCAGACCCAAGCATTCTGTCGCCCGAGCTGCGCGATTCCGGCGCACACACGTTGACGGTGTTCGGTCTGCACACGCCGCACCCGGTGTTCGGCGCCGAGCGTGACGCGCTCACCGAGGCCGTGCTGTCGTCGCTGAATTCGGTTCTGGCCGAACCGATTCAGAATGTGCTGCTAAACGACGCAAACGGCTTGCCCTGCATCGAGACGACCACCACCCTCGACCTGGAGCAGCGGCTGGGAATGACCGGCGGCAACATCTTCCACGCCGCCTTAGGGTGGCCGTTCGCCGAGGACCACGAGCAGTTGGATACCCCGGCTCAGAAATGGGGCGTGGCCACCGGCCACGAACGCATTTTGCTGTGCGGCTCAGGGGCGCGCCGCGGCGGTGCGGTCTCCGGCATCGCAGGTCACAACGCCGCGATGGCGGTACTCGCCTCGCTCAGGTAGATGGTCGCGACCCGCTTCGCCCGGCTACGCTGCGCTCGCGATCGCGACTAGCTAACGCGCGTCGATGGTGGCGTATTTGCGCTCGGTGTAGCCGGTGTAGATCTGGCGCGGGCGGCCGATCTTGCTGGGCTCCCCGTTCATCTCACGCCAGTGAGCGATCCAGCCGGGCAGCCGGCCGAGCGCGAACAGCACGGTGAACATCCGGGTCGGGAATCCCAACGCCCGGTAGATCAGCCCGGTGTAGAAGTCGACGTTCGGGTACAGCTTGCGCTCGATGAAGTAGTCGTCGGTCAGCGCCGCCTCTTCGAGCTCCTTGGCGATGCTCAGCAGATCGTCGTCGCCGCCCAGCTTGCCGAGGATCTTGTCAGCCTGCTCTTTGACGATGCGGGCCCGCGGGTCGTAGTTTTTGTAGACGCGGTGCCCGAAGCCCATCAGCTTGACGCCTTCTTCGCGGTCCTTGACCTTACGGACGAACTCGCTCACATCGTCGCCGCTTTCCCGGATCTGCTCGAGCATCTCCAGCACTGCCTGGTTGGCGCCACCGTGCAGTGGGCCCCACAGTGCGTTGATGCCACCGGAAATCGACGTGAACAGGTTGGCCTGCGATGAGCCGACCAATCGCACCGTCGACGTCGAACAGTTCTGCTCGTGGTCGGCGTGCAGGATGAACAGCAAGTCCAGCGCCCGAACGATCTCCGCGTCGGGCTCGTAGGGCTCGGCGGGCAGACCGAACGTCATCCGCAGGAAGTTCTCCACCAAGGTCAGCGTGTTGTCCGGGTAGAGGAACGGCTGACCCACCGACTTCTTATAGGCGTAGGCGGCGATCGTCGGCAGCTTGGCCAGCAGCCGGATCGTGGACAAGTCGACCTCTTCTTTGTCCACTGGGTCCAACGAATCCGGGTAGTAGGCGCTCAGCGCGTTGACGACGCTGGACAGCACCGGCATCGGGTGGGCGTTGCGGGGGAAGCCGTCGAAGAACCGCTTCAGGTCCTCGTGCAGCATGGTGTGTCGCTGAATCTGGTTGGTGAACTCGGCCAGCTGGTCCTTGTTCGGCAGCTCTCCGTTGATCAGCAGGTAGCTGACCTCGATGAAGGTCGACTTCTCGGCCAGCTGCTCGATTGGATAGCCGCGATAGCGCAGGATGCCGGCATCACCGTCGATATAGGTGATGGCGCTTTTGGTGGACGCCGTGTTGACGAAGCCGTTGTCGAACGTCGTATAGCCGGTCTTGGACAACAGCGCGCCGAGCGCGATGCCATCGGCCCCCTCGGTGGCGTGGACGATTTCCAGGTCCAACTCACCACCCGGGTATTGAAGAGTGGCGGAGTCGTCGGTTGCGGCCACTAGAACCCCTTTGCGGTCTCGGCTGATCTGCCCCTACAAGCTTGCTACAGGTGAAGGTAGTCGCTGTCGGGGCTGCGCGCCTGCCCGGGGTCGGGTCTGCTGAGGTTGGGGCTTCCCGTCAGGAAAGCCAGCCCGCTTGACGGCCTTTACTCGATCTTGACCGCGCGTTGAATACCCACCCGGATGATCGGGAACGTGACTACGCTTCAAGCCGTGGAACTGGGGGTTTTGGGACCTCTGCAGGTCCGACAAGACGGAGCACCCGTCGCGATCCCGGGCGCCAAACCTCGCGCCGTCCTCACCATGCTCGGGCTGCACCACGGCTCGGTCGTTTCGGCCGACACGCTCGTCGA
>DATAZN010000154.1:0-31978 GCA_036272035.1 Mycobacterium sp.
CGTGGCCTCGGATCGGGCCGCCGCGATGACCGGCACCGTCGTCAATCTGACCGGCGGAATCATCGTCGACTAAACGGATGATTCTCGTGTCGCGTCCATGTCTTGGTTCTCCGGACGCGACACCGTCACACGATTCCTCCCGCCGTCGTTTTTCTTGATCCGGAACTGTTTTCGTTGTTCGGTCTTCGGCCGACACGCTGACCTGTTTTCAGGCCAATCAGCCAGAGCGACCAGCCGCATCTGTTTAGCTTGAGCCCGGGGGACGACCGCGATCGGTTACCGCACAAAGGAGCCAGTGATGCCCCTCTCTGAGTTCATCTCGCGTCGAGCGGTAGTCGGCGCTATTGGCGGTGGAGCGATTGCCTGCTCGCTGTTATCCAGCGCCGCGGGAATTGCCGCGGCTGATCCGACGCCTCGGCCACCGAACTGCTCAGCAGCAGACGTGGCCAGCGTTGCAGCCGGTGTTGGGACAGCGCTCACGACCTACCTGTTCACTCACCCGGATGTGAACGCGTTCTACACCGGACTTCAGGATCAGCCCAAAGATCAAATCGGGGCCCAGGTACAGAACTACTTCAGCACCAATCCGCAAGAGGAAGCCGAACTCGAAGGGATCCGTCAACCGCTGACCGACATCAGGGAACGTTGCCAGTGGACTCCACTACTTGGGCAGGGTGCCGCATGAGCACGAAGCACCGGCGGTCCTGGATCGCCGGGGGGATAGCGGTGCTCGCCGTCACGTCGAATGCCGTTGTGACCACTGGTGTGGCCAACGCCGACGTGTGCGCAAGCGTCGGCAGGCGCGTCTCCGTGAGCGGGTGCACCAACGTTGCCGACACGATCAACGGCTACGTCCCACCGCCGGCCTACTATGCGCCGCTGCCGGGGGATTTTCCGCCCCCGCCACCACCGCCGCCGGTCAACGTCTGCGTTGGCGCCGGCCGACGAATCCACATCAGCGGTTGCACGTAAATCCGATCCGCATCTGACGGATCGGCACACTCGCGCGCTAACCGCGAGTTCTTCGCGCGGCTACACGCTGTCGTAACACGTACGCTCGTCTACTAACGGGGGTGACCGCTTTCTCCCCATTTCGTCGTACAGCCATGGCCGCCGCGTTTCCGGGGCGGAGCTGATCGACACCGTAGACGTTGTGGAGGACGGGTAATGAAAGTTCCAGGTGTAACCGCCTTGGTCGGCGGGGTCGCCGGGGGTGCGGTGCAAATGTTGCAAGCCGGAGTGCACGGCGTGACGACGGCCGCAGATGCGGTGCAGACGCTCACCGGACCGGTGCTCGATTCGGTGAGCCAGTCGACGGCACGCCTAATGGGGACCAGTCGTCCGACCAACGGCAACCGCGACGGCGCCTCGGCAACCGTGCGCTGGCAGAGCGGGCAACGAGTGCACCTGGACCTGGACCCGCTGCTGCCGTTCCCGCGCTGGCACGAGCACGCGGCGGTAGTCGAAGATCCGGTGCGCAAAATTGCCGGCGTGGCCAGCGCCCACGTCGAAGGTGCTTTGGGCCGGCTGGTGGTCGAGATCGACGACGGTGTCGACGCCGACGACGTCGTGGACACCGTGCGCGATGCAGTGAACTCCGCCGCCGCCGACCTGGCCGCTGCGGGACGAGAGCCACAGATCCGGACCGCTCCGTTCGCCGATCCCGGTAACCCGTTGGCGGTCTTGGTGCCGCTGACCGCGGCCGCCTTCGACGCCGTCGCGATCGGTGCCGCGGTCACCGGTTGGGTCATCAGGCTCCCCGCGGCGCCACGGACCACCCGAGCCGCCGCCGCCTTGCTCAACAACCAGCCGCGAATGATCGCCGTGCTCGAGTCGCGGCTGGGCCGGGTCGGCACCGATCTCGTGCTCAGCGCGTCGACGGCGGCCGCCAACGGATTGACACAGGCGGTCGGCACGCCGCTGCTGAACGTGGTCGAGCGCGTCCTGCAAATCTCCGAAGCCGAGGCGCATCGCCGCCGTTGGCGCGACCGGGAGCCGCAGCTGGCCTCTCCCAACAGACCGCAGGCTCCGGTCGTCCCGGTCATCTCATCAACCGGCGCCAAATCGCAAGCGCCCCGGCATAATTGGGCAGCCGCCGCGGCCGGCGAAGCCTCGCACGTCGTGGTCGACGGATCGATCGACGCCGCCATCGACACCGCAAAAGGATCGATGGCCGGACCGGTCGAGGATTACGTCGATCAGGCCGCCAACGGTTCGCTGATCGCGGCCGCGAGCGCGCTGGTCGCCGGCGGCGGCCCCGAAGACGCGGCCGGCGCCGTGCTGGCGGGCATACCGAAGGCCGCGCACATGGGCCGTCAGTCCTTCGCCGCGGTGCTGGGCCGTGGACTCGCCGACGACGGGCAGATGATCCTCGACCCCGGCGCTCTGCGTCGGCTGGACCGGGTGAAGGTCGTCGTCATCGACGGCGCCGCGCTGCGCGGCGACCACCGCGCTGTGCTGCACGCCCGCGGTGACGTACCGGGCTGGGATGCCGACCGGGTCTACGAGGTCGCCGACGCGCTGCTGCACGCCGAGGAGCCGCCGGAGCCCGACCCCGACGAGCTGCCCGCCAACACCGCACGACTGCGCTGGCTGCGCCCAGACGGGCCGTCGGCCACCCCCGCGCAGGGCCTCGAACACGCCGACCTGGTGGTCGACGGCGACACGGTCGGCCACGTCGAAGTCGGCTGGGAGGTCGACCCCTTCGCGATTCCGCTGCTGCAGATCGCGAACCGCACCGGCGCCCGGGTGGTGCTACGTCACGTGGCCGGCACCCAGGATCTGGCCGCCAGCGTCGCCGCCAGTCATCCGAGCGGCACTCCGCTGCTCAAGCTGGTGCGCGATCTGCGCGCCGATCGCGGGCCGGTGCTGCTGATCACCGCGCTGCACCGCGACTTCGCCTCGACCGACACCCTGGCCGCCCTGGCCATCGCCGACGTGGGGGTCGCGCTGGACGATCCGAAGGCGGCAACGCCGTGGAGCGCCGACATCATCACCGGGACCGACCTGGCCGCCGCGGTGCGGATTCTGTCGGCTCTGCCCGCCGCACGTCAGGCCAGCGAGTCGTCGGTCAACCTCGCCAAGGGCGGAACCACCCTGGCCGGGCTGCTGCTGGTCACCGGTAATCCGCAGACGCCGACAAGCCGGCTGGACGTTCGCCGCTGGCTCAACCCGGTCAACGCGGCCGCCGCCAGCGCGCTGGTGTCCGGGGCCTTTTCGGCCAGCAAGGTGCTGCGCCAACCCGACCCCACGCCGCAGCCGCTGACTGCCTGGCACGCACTCGACCCGGAAATCGTCTACGCCCGGCTGGCCGGGCGGGCCCGGCCGCTTGACGTCGAGCCCGGCATGCCGGGCTGGCGACGTGTGCTCGAGGACCTGTCCTACAGCCCGGTGGTGTCGCCGCTGCGCGGGCCGGCACGTCAGGCCGGCAAGCTGCTGTCGGCGACGCGGGCCGAGCTCGCCGATCCGCTCACTCCGATCCTGGCCGTCGGCGCGGCCGCGTCGGCGATCATGGGCAGCAACGTCGACGCCCTTCTGGTCGGGGGCGTGATGGCCGTCAACGCGTTGACCGGCGGCGCGCAACGGCTGCGGGCCGATGCCGCGGCCGCTGAATTGTTCGCCGAGCAGGACCAGCTCGCGCGCCGCGTCGTCGTGCCAACGGTGGCGACCGCCCGGCGACGGCTGGAGGCAGCCCGCAACGCCGAACGCACGGTCACGGTGTCCGCAACCGCATTGCGACCCGGCGACGTCATCGACTTAGCGGCTCCCGACGTGGTGCCCGCCGATGCCCGTCTGCTGGTGGCCGAGGATCTGGAGGTCGACGAATCTCTGCTCACCGGTGAGTCGTTGCCGGTCGACAAGCAGGTCGACCCGGTCGCGGCCGCCGACACCGAGCGGGCAAGCATGCTGTTCGAGGGCAGCACGATCGTCGCCGGGCATGCCCGGGCCATCGTGGTGGCCACCGGTGTGGGCACCGCGGCGCACCGGGCGATCTCAGCCGTCCTCGACGTCGAATCGTCGGCCGGCGTGCAGGCGCGGCTGCGCGAGCTGACCGGCAAGGTGCTGCCGCTGACGCTGGCCGGTGGAGCCGCGGTGACGGGTCTGGCGTTGCTGCGGCGGGCGTCGCTGCGGCAGGCGGTCGCTGACGGCGTCGCGATCGCTGTGGCAGCCGTTCCCGAGGGTCTGCCGTTGGTGGCGACGCTGTCTCAGCTCTCGGCAGCTCAGCGGCTGTCGAGACGCGGCGTGCTGGTCCGCGCCCCCCGCACCATCGAAGCGCTGGGCCGCGTCGACACGATCTGCTTCGACAAGACCGGCACGCTCACCGAAAACCGGCTGCGCCTGGTGCGTTCGGTACCGGCGGCAACCGATCCGCACGGCCCCTTCCCCGGCGTCGCCGACCCGGAGGCGGCCCGGGTTCTGCAGGCCGCCGCGCGCGCAACGACCCAACCGCACGAGGCCCAGGGGCATGCCCACGCCACCGACGAGGCAATCGTCAAAGCTGCGGCGTCACTCAAAGACGATGTCGAGTGGAACCTGGTCGCCGAAGTTCCGTTCGAGTCCAGCCGTGGCTTCGCCGCCTCGATCGGCACGCGCGGCGCGGACGCGACAAAGCCTCTCCTGATGCTCAAAGGCGCTCCGGAAGTCATCCTGCCGCGCTGCCGGTTCGACGACCCGCAGGCCGATCAGGATCGCGCGGAGTCGATGGTGCACACCCTGGCCGAGCAAGGCTTGCGGGTGCTGGCGGTGGCGCAGCGCAGCTGGATCCACGAGACCGAGGACGATGACGACACCGATGCCGATGCGGTCGACGCTGCCGCGCACGATCTGGAGTTGATCGGCTACGTCGGCTTGGCCGACACCGCACGACCGTCAGCGCGCCCGTTGATCGAAGCGCTGTCGGAGGCCGGCCGCGACGTCGTGCTGATCACCGGGGACCACCCGGTGACCGCGCGGGCGATCGCCCGTCAGCTGGGGCTGCCCGCCGATGTCCGCGTGGTCACCGGCGCCGACCTCAACGGCCTCGACGAAGACGCGTCCGCGAAGCTGGCCGCCGACGTGCAGGTGTTCGCGCGGGTCAGCCCGGAGCAGAAGGTGCAGATCGTCGGGGCGCTGCAGCGCTGCGGACGAGTGACGGCGATGGTCGGCGACGGAGCCAACGACGCCGCAGCGATCCGGATGGCCGACGTGGGTATCGGGGTGAGCGGTCGCGGTTCGTCGGCCGCCCGCGGCGCCGCTGACATCGTGCTGACCGACGACGACCTGACCGTGCTGCTCGACACCTTGGTCGAGGGCCGCGGCATGTGGGCCGGTGTGCGCGACGCGGTGACGATCCTGGTCGGCGGAAACGTCGGCGAGGTGCTGTTCACCATCATCGGCACGGCCCTGGGCACCGGCCGGGCGCCGGTAGGCACCCGCCAACTGCTGCTGGTGAACCTGTTGACCGACATGTTCCCGGCGCTGGCGGTCGCCGTCACCCCGCAGTTCGAAGAACCCGACGCCGACGAATACGACACCGAGGAAGAGGCCGTCGAGGCCCGCCGCGCTTATCAGCGGTCGGTGCTGACCGGGCCGACGCCGTCGCTGGATGTTCCGCTCATGCGTCAGATCGTCACCCGTGGGGCCGTCACCGCTGCCGGCGCGACCGCGGCCTGGGCCATCGGCCGCTGGACTCCTGGCACTGAAAGGCGAACCTCGACAATGGGATTGACCGCTCTGGTGATGACGCAGCTGGCGCAGACGCTGCTCACCCGGCGGCACAGCCCGCTCGTCGTCGCGACGGCACTGGGCAGTTCGGCGGTGCTGGTGGCGATTGTCCAGACGCCGGGCGTCAGCCACTTCTTCGGCTGCACGCCGCTGGGGCCGGTCGCCTGGACGGGTGTCGCGGGAGCAACCGCGGCGGCCACCGGGCTCTCGGTGCTCGCGCCCAACTGGTTGGCCAAAACCGCGGGAATGGTGCAGCCCGAATTGGCGTGAGATTTCAGCGTGAGTGACGGTGCCACCGATCCAAATATGGTGCCGCCTCGAATCAGCCTGCCTCGCGCTACGAACCGCGCATAGGGTCGCCGACGTCCTTAGCTTTTGACGGTGTCTCGGCGCGACGGCCCGCGCCGGCTTTCTGATGGTCGGAAGCCAATCGTCAATCACACCATAGACTTTGGCGCTAATAGTGCGGCGCAGCAGACAAGTCCGTCGCTCCCCCACGGGGGCATGGCGATGCTTCATCAAACTCGGCATTGAACCGCGCAAGCCGCCCGACCGTGTCCTATACATTGAGCCGCCGGTCCGAGTCAAGGTGACTGGCCAGTTACCTGAGTAGCCAGTTGCACTGTGCGCTGGCGGATGTGGGTGCTACCCCAGACGGCTGATGATGAGCCCAAAGTACAGGAGGAGTCGGAGATGACATCGACCATCGCCGACTTGCATCGAGTCATCACGTGTCTCGACGACGACGGTGGTGAGCGGATAAGCGCTTTCGGAATGGATCGGGCAGAGATCTGCGGCGCGTTCAAGCCGGCAGGCCGCCCATACTGGCTGATCTATATCAGTGCCACTGTGGCCGAAGCTGGCGGCCGGTCGCATTCCCGCCTGGTCCCGCCGCGCCTTCAGCTAGAAAACCGGCAGAACGCTCGTGAGTGGGTTGAACTAATCGCCCACCTTTACCGAAGATCGGCGACAGCGTGAGCGCGCCGGGTAGGCGGTCCTGGGCATCGCCAGGCCGCGGCGAAAGTGGCTCCGCGCGAACGCAGCCCGGCGCGGCAATCCGGCGAGACAGGCCGCCTCTCGGCCGCATTCGGATCATCGCCGTTAGTGATGGTGTGCGGCTGTCCGTGCGTGACTATGGGTCTCGCACACCTGGCCACACTGTGGTCCTTCTGCATGGCCTTTGCTTAGACCAATCGTCGTGGGATATTCAGATCGGTCAGCTGATCTGCAAGTGGGGCAATGACATTCGGATCATCAGTTACGACCATCGCGGCCACGGCGACTCCGCTGACGCGCCCATGCACACTTACCACATCGAGCAGCTCGCCGACGATCTGGCCACGCTCCTCATAGCGCTTCGCGTTAAAGGCCCACTCACCCTGGCAGGACACTCCATGGGCGGCATGACAGCCCTGGCCTACCTCGCCCGGAGCGCCAGTCATCGCCCCGTTGAGCCGAAATCGCTTGTCCTCGTCGCCACTGCTGCAGGCAAACTCGCCAACCGGGGCCTCGGCCGGCTCCTGGCCACCCCCGCCGCGAAGATCCTCCACGGGCTCGTGGCGCACACGCCGCATTCGGTGACCGACGAGATAGTTCGGGCCCTCGCCCGCCCGCTGTGGCCCGCCCTGACGAGATGTGCCGGATACGCGGCAGGCAACGGTGCTCTCGCCGCTGTATCCGCCGCGAGCATTAACGCAACCCCATTGCCGACCAAAGTCGGATTCCTTCCCAGCCTGCGGAACTACGACCAATACCACACGCTTGGTTCCATCTCCGCCGCCACGACCGTCATCGCTGGTGGAGCCGACAAGCTCACCCCGCCCGCGCATGCCTACGATCTAGCCGCCGCCATCCCCCGGGCCATCCTCGTGCACGAGCCCGGCGCCGGACACATGCTGCTACATGACGCCCCCGACCTCGTCACAGACACAATCAGCCGCGCCTTCACGCGATCCGGGGAACCGCCTACGCCACAGGATGTTCCGGCATGATCGGCCAAAGCGGCCAAATGCCCGACTTCGCGATCGGCACTAGCACTTGCACTGTGCGCTGCCGGATGTAGGTGCGGTCGCGGGTGATCAGTCGGGAACCCAAAGTGTGTCGGCCATCACACCGTTGCACCGGATCACATGTCATGGTCCTCGTTGTTGAAACCGTCAGTTGGATCGTTAGACGGAGAGGGCCTCGCATATGACTACGGACGTCCGCAGCGAGGTCGCCAACCCGCCAGGTTCAAGCGACACCCGAGCGGAACGACGCGCGCGTCGTGTCGGCGCGCTGTACGCCTCGGACCGCCAGTTCCAGGCCGGCGAACCGATCCAGGACGTGATCGATGCGGCGCGCCGGCCAGGACTTCGGCTGCCCGAGGTGATCGAGACGCTCGTCGGGGGCTACCAGGATCGGCCCGCACTCGGGCAACGCGCCCGGCAGCTGGTGCTCGACTCGACGACTGGCCGCACCACGACGGGGCTGCTGCCCAATTTCGAGACCATCAGCTACGGCGAACTATGGACGCAAGTGCGCGCGGTTGCTGCGGCATGGCGCCGCGATGAGACGTCTCCGGTGAATCCCGGCGACTTCGTTGCCACTGTGGGTTTCGCCGGGCCGAGCTATCTGACTGTCGAGCTGGTGTGCGCCTACCTCGGCTTGGTGTCGGTTCCGCTGCAACACAACGCCCCGGTATCGGTGCTGAAACCGATCATCGACGAGGTCGAGCCGCGGGTGCTCGCCGCGGGTGCGGCATATCTGGATCTGGCGGTCGAGTCTGCTTTGCAGAGTGCGTCGCTGCGCCATCTGGTGGTATTCGACTACCAGCCGCAGGTCGACGAGCACAGAGAGAACCTCGAGCGTGCCCGGCAGCGCCTCCACGACGCCGGCATGCCGGTCGTCGTGAGCACGCTCGACGAGGTCATCCAGCGTGGTCGGGAACTTCCGCCCGAACCGCTCTACACCGGCGACACCGACCAGCGGCTGGCCATGATCCTCTACACATCGGGCAGCACCGGGACACCGAAGGGCGCGATGCTCACCGAGCGGACGCTGGCCAGGCTGTACACCTCGTCGCTTTTTGAGACTGAACACCCGGTGTTCAACGTGAATTTCATGCCGCTGAACCACATCGCCGGGCGGATGCCGTTGGCCGCGGCCTTCTTGACCGGCGGCACCAGCTATTTCGTCGCCGAGTCGGATCTGTCGACGTTGTTCGACGACTGGGCGCTGGTGCGACCCACCGATTTGCTGCTGGTGCCCAGGGTTGTCGAAATGCTCTTTCAGCACTACCGGTCCACGGTGGACCGGATCAGCTTGGAGGGCGCCGACATAGCCGACGCGGAGCAGGACGCCGCCATCGAATTGCGGGACCTGGAGCTCGGCGGCCGGGTGCTCCGCACGTCCGTCAGCACGGCGCCGCTGGCCAGCGAGCTGAGGGCGTTTCTGGAGTCGTGCCTCGACGTGCACGTGGGCGACCTGTATGGCTTGACCGAGGTCGTCCCGGTGACCAGGGACGGCATCATCGTCCGCCCGTCGGTGATCGACTACAAACTCATCGACGTCCCCGAGCTGGGCTACTTCACCACCGACAAGCCCTATCCGCGCGGCGAACTGCTGGTCAAATCGGAGAACAGCACACCCGGCTATTACAAACGTCCCGAGGTCACCGCCGAGGCGTTCGACGAAGACGGCTACTACCGCACGGGCGATGTGATGGCCGAGATCGCACCCGACCATGTCGTCTACGTCGATCGGCGCAAAAACGTCCTCAAGCTCGCAAACGGTGAGTTCGTGGCCGTCGCGAACTTGGAAGCCGTCTTCAGCGCGGCGCCGCTGGTGCGACAGATTTTCGTCTACGGCAACAGCGAACGCTCCTACCTGCTGGCGGTGATCGTCCCTACCGCTGAAGCGCTTTCGCAGTTTGGTGACGACACCGCCGCGCTGCAGGCCGCGTTACGGCAATCGCTGCAGCAGACCGCGGCAGCCGCCGAGTTGCAGTCCTATGACGTGCCCGCCGACTTTTTGATCGAGACCGAACCGTTCAGCGCGGCCAATGGCCTGCTTTCCGGGGTCGGCAAGAATCTGCGGCCCAAACTCAAGGATGCCTACGGTGCGCGTCTAGAGCAGCTCTACGCCGAGCTGGCCGCCGCACAGGTGAGCGAGCTCCGCGCGTTGCGCCAAGCGGCCGCCGAGCAGCCGGTGCTGGACACGGTGATCGGGGCCGCGCGGGCGGTGCTCGGATCAGGGGGCGCCGACCTGGATTCCGATGCACATTTCACCGACCTGGGCGGGGATTCGCTTTCCGCGCTGACGTTTTCCAACCTGCTTCAGGAGTTGCTCGGGGTTGAGGTGTCAGTGGGGGTGCTTGTCAGCCCCGCGAGCGACCTGCGCCAGATCGCCGACTACATCGAGACCGAGCGCCGGTCCGGGTCGACGCGGCCCACCTTCGCGAGGATCCACGGCAAGGGCCAAACCACCGTCTACGCAAGTGATCTGACACTGGACAGGTTCATCCACGCCGGCACTTTGACCGCGGCCAAGACGCTGCCGCTAGCCGCTGGAGAGCCGCACACCGTCCTGCTCACTGGCGCCAACGGCTACCTCGGCCGTTTCGTGACGCTGGAATGGCTGGAACGGCTGTCCCGTACCGGCGGCAAGCTGATCACCATCATTCGTGGCAACAACGCCGACGTGGCACGTGCGCGGCTGGAGGAGGCTTTCGACAGCGGAGACCCTCAGCTGCTCAGCCACTTCCGTGAGATGGCGACCGAGCACCTGGAAGTCATCGTCGGCGACATCGGTGAACCCAATCTTGGCCTCGACGACCCGACCTGGCAGGGGTTGGCCGAGAGCGTGGACCTGATCGCGCACGTCGGCGCGTTGGTCAATCACGTGCTGCCCTACGAGCAACTGTTCGGGCCGAATGTTGTTGGTACTGCCGAGGTGATCAAGCTGGCCATCTCCTCGCGGATCAAACCGATCATCTTCATGTCGACGGTGGCGGTCGCCATGCAGATCGCGCCCGAGAAGTTTGCCGAGGATGGCGATATCCGCGTCATCAGCCCGGCGCGCGCGATCGACGACTCGTACGCCAACGGCTACGGGAACAGCAAGTGGGCCGGGGAGATCCTGCTGCGTGAGGCATTTGACCTCTGCGGCCTGCCGGTGGCGGTGTTCCGCTCCGACATGATCCTGGCCCACAGCCGATACGTCGGCCAGCTCAATGTCGTCGACAATTTCACCCGGCTGCTCTTGAGTCTGCTGACAACAGGTATCGCGCCCGGGTCCTTTTACCAGACCGACGCCGCGGGAAATCGTCAGCGAGCGCATTACGCAGGGGTGCCCGCCGACTTCGTTGCCGAAGCCGTCACCACCCTGGGAAAGCAGGTCACCGACGGGTTCCGTTCCTTCGACGTAGAGAATCCGCATGACGACGGCATTTCTTTGGACACCTTTGTCGATTGGCTCATCAACGCCGGCCACAAGATCCACCGGATTAGCGACTACAACGAGTGGCTTACCCGGTTTGAAACCACGCTGAAGGCGCTACCGGAGAAGCAACGACAACGGTCGGTGCTGCCCCTGCTCGGCGCCTATCGCGAACCCGAAAAGCCGCTGCGCGGCGCTCCCACACCCACCGAGGTGTTTCAGACCGCAGTGCGGGCCGCCGAAATTGGCGCCGACAAAGACATTCCGCACCTGTCGGCCGCACTGATCGACAAATACGTCACCGACCTGCAGCACCTGGCTCTGCTGTCAGATCACGGCTAGCCCGACGCTCGGACCTCCGCAGCGACGAGTTGCACCGATTCCGACGCCCTTCCTGGCCTACTCGGTTTTTGGCGCCGCGTGACCTCGAGAGGCCAGCCAATTCGCGTTTTGTCCAGACAGCGATGGGCACTCCCAGCAAGATCAATACAGCGACGTCGCTGAGAGCAAAAGGAAGTCCGATGAGCCAGAGCAGTGCTACCCCGACCCGAGCGTCCAACCTGGCGCAGCTGTTCTTGCAGCGCGTCGAGAGATCAGGAGACAACGAGGCCTTCCGCATCCCCGAGAACGGCGACTGGACCTCGGTCACCTGGAATCAGGCCGCCGAACGGGTGGAGGCGCTGGCGGCCGGGCTGCTGTCGCTGGGTGTCGAGCCCGAAGACCGGATCGGCATCGCCTCCGCCACCCGGTTGGAGTGGATACTGTCCGATCTGGCGATCCTGTGCGCCGGAGCGGCGACCACCACGGTCTACCCGAGCACGAACGCCGAGGACACCGCCTACATCCTGGCCGACTCCGGCTCGAAAGTCGTCTTCGCCGAGGACGACACCCAGCTCAAGAAACTCACCGAGCAACGCGGCGAGCTGCCCAATCTCACCAAGGTGGTGCTGTTCGACGGAACCTCGGACGACGACCAGGTGATCACGCTCGACGACCTCGCCGACCAGGGGGCGAAATACTTGGCCGAGCACGCCAACTGCGTGCGCAAAGTCGCCGACGAAATCAAGCCCGACCAGTTGGCGACGCTCATCTACACCTCTGGGACCACCGGCAAGCCGAAAGGCGTCCGGCTGCGTCACTCGGCTTGGGTGTACACCGGCGGCGTGATCGCCGACATGGGCCTGCTCGACGAAAGCGATCTGCAGCTGCTGTGGCTGCCGCTCGCGCACGCCTTCGGCAAGGTGCTGATCGCCACCCAGGTGGCGTGCGGTTTCGCCACCGCGATCGACGGTCGCGTCGACAAGATCGTCGAGAACTGCGGAACCGTCAAACCGACCTTCATGGGCGCCGCGCCGCGCATCTTCGAGAAGGCCTACAACAAAATCATCACGCAACAAAAAGGCGCCAAAGCCGTCTTGTTCGGGTGGGCGTTCGCGGTGGGCAAAGAGGTCGCCCGCCGACGCCGCGAAGGCAAGTTCGTGTGGCCGCACCTGGTGTTGCAGCAGAAGTTGTTCGACAGGCTGGTGTTCGCCAAGATCCGCGACGTGTTCGGTGGGCGAATCCGGTTCTTCATCTCTGGTTCCGCGCCGCTCAACCGTGACATCGCCGAATGGTTCGAAGCCGCAGGCGCTTTGATCCTGGAGGGCTACGGCCTGACCGAGTCGTCCGGAGCGGGCTTCATCAACCGGCCGGACAACTACAAGCTCGGCACCGTCGGCTTGCCGTTCGAGGGCACCGAGGTCCGCATCAGCGACGCCGGCGAGGTGCAGTTCCGCAGCGACTGCGTGATGGCCGGTTACCACCACTTGGACGACGCCACCGCCGAGGCGCTGAAGGATGGCTGGCTGTCCACCGGGGATCAGGGCAAGCTCGACGACGACGGCTTTCTGTCGATCACCGGCCGGATCAAGGAACTGTTCAAGCTGTCCAACGGCAAGTACGTCGCGCCGCCGGCGATCGAGGCGAAATTCGCGACGCTGTGCCCGTACGCCAGTCAGTTCATGGTGTTTGGCGAGGGCAAGAACTTCGCAGCCGCCCTGGTCACTCTGGATGGGGACTCGATCGGCGGGTGGGCTAAGGACAACGGGCTGGACGGCAAGTCGTATGAGGACCTCACGAAATCCGACGAGGTGCACGACATGATCGACGAGCACGTCAAGAAGCTGAACGCCAGCCTGAATCGGTGGGAGACGATCAAGAAGTGGGCAGTGCTCGACCACGACCTCTCCGTCGACGGTGGCCAGTTGACACCGTCGCTCAAGGTCAAGCGCGGCGTTGTCGCTGAGCAGAACAAGGAGACCTTGGATGGCTTCTACTCCTGAGCCGGTGGCCGAGCCGTCCGCTGAGCTCCCCGATGCCTCTAACGCGGCGCTACCGGGACACCTGCTCCGCACGCTCGAGTGGCGCACCGGCCTGGAGTACGTTTCGGCTCGGCTGGCGATGCGCCGCATCGCCAGCTGGCCGCGCGGCGACGGCCATCCCGTTCTCGTGTTGCCGGGGTTCCTGGCCGGCCCAGGATCGACCGAACTGCTGCGTAACGTGTTGCGCCAGTTGGACTACCGGGTCTACGACTGGGGCCTGGGCACCAACATGGGTTATCGCGCCAGCATGAAAGAAACGCTGCCGGCGCGCCTGCACCACATTCGGGACCGGACCGACGGGCGCCGGGTGAGTCTCATCGGCTGGAGCGCCGGCGGTATCTACGCTCGCGAACTGGCCCGCGCGCTGCCCGACGATGTCAGGTCGGTGATCACCCTGGGGTCGCCGTTTCGGGGCAACCACCAGGCCACCACCGCGTGGCGGGTATGGCGCCTGGTGAATCGTGGCGCGGACGCCACCGAGGCCGTCTCCGAACGGGCGCTGAACCGTCGCGCCCAGCCATTGTCGGTGCCGACGACCTGCATCTACAGCAAATCGGACGGCATCGTGGCCTGGCAGTGCTGCACCAGCATGCCCGCCCCTCAGACGGAAAACATCGAAGTACGCAGCAGCCACTTGGGATACGGGCATAACCTACAAACGCTGTCGGTGATCGCCGACCGGCTGGCTCAACCCGAAGGCGGCTGGCAGCCGTACCGGCGGTAGCAGCCAGGCCGCCGTTTTCAGGGCCCTTTATGGAGCCGGCGCAGCGCGAGATGTCGGGGCGGCGAATGCCGCCGCTACAGACGGTGAACGGGGTACGAAAACCGCTCTCGGTAAAGCGGATTGGCGGGTGGTCGATTGCCCGGCCGATCTGGGCTGCGACATGATCGGGGGATGGCCGACATCGATTTTTCGCTGCTGGACGTGCCACGGTCAGCGCCGGTGGATGATCCGGAGGCGTATTTGCGCACCGCGATCGCCTGGCACTTCGGCGAGGAAACCGGCAGCGCGTTCTGGTTGCGGACGGCCCGCACGCTGGACTTCAACCCGCTGACCGACATCAACACCTTCACCGACCTACGACTGCTTCCTAATCTTTTGAGCGAGTTGCGAACCGAGCCCGTCGAAGACCTGATTCCGCGCGGCTACGGATCACCGCCGCCGGTGCCGCAGATCTTCGAATCCGGTGGCACCACCGGTGCGCCGAAAAGGACTGTCCAGCTGCCGGATTGGGTCGCCCAGGTCATCGAATGGCAGACCGAGGATTTCGCCGGCGGTGGCTTCCTGCGCGGCCGCGGCTTCCTGTGCATGATGCCGAGCGGGCCGCACGGCGTGGGGTACTTCTCTCGCATCGTCTCCGAGCGGCTCGGCTCGACCTTTCACGCCATCGACCTGGACCCGCGATGGGTCAAGAAGATCACTGCCCGCAACGCCGCCTCGGAGGTGACGGCCTACGTCGACCACCTCGTCGAGCAGGCCGTCCATGTGCTGCAGACCCAGCACATCGCGAACCTGCACACCACTCCGCCGCTGCTCGAGGCCATGGCCCGCAACGACGACGTGGTCAACCTGATGAACGAGAAGATCGGCTTCATGCTGCTCAGCGGTGCGCACGTGGACGTCGACACGCTGGATCTGCTGAGCGGGATCTTCCCGAAGACGACGATCACGATGGCGTTCGGCAGCACGATGATTCTTTCCCAGGCGATCACCCGCCGCCGCGATGACGACCCGTTCGTCTTCCACCCGCGCAGCCCGTATGCCACCTTCTGGGTAGTGGATCCCGATAGCGGCGACGAAGTGCCGTATGGCCACCGCGGGCAGGTGGTGATGAATCACATCAGCAAGGGCATGTTCCTCCCGAACAATCTGGAACGCGACAGTGCCATCCGGATGCCGGGACTCCCCGGCCAGGTGGGCGATTCGGTCAGCGAGGTGCGGCCCGTCGCGTCCTTCGAGGGTGAGCCGGTCATCGAAGGCGTCTACTGAGATGGCTCCCGATGCAACGGATCTGATCGCCATCGATGCACTCGGCCCCGACGGCGCGTACCGGACCCGCAACCGCGAGCTGGTCATGACTACCGATGGCATCGCCGTCGCCGAACTCAGCATGGCGCCGCCGCTGTACGTCTCACGCACCATCAGCGCGCAACGCGGTGTCCGGCCGCTGCCGGCGCGCGAGCGGGAAGCCGCGATGGCCAAGGCCGCCGATGCCTTTTCCAACGGGGTGATCGCCGGGTTGGACTTCGACGCCTACACCGTTGCGGCCAGCCGGATTTCGGGTGTGCCCATCTCGGTGACCCGGGCCGGCGCCCGCAGCGTTGCCGACGGTGTCGCATCGGCTTTCGGCGCGGTGCAGGCGGCCCGGCCGACAGGTGCGGCGCTGGACTGGCGCGGTGAGTCCACCCGACACGGCGGTGCGGTGTGGGCCCGGCGGGGCGAAGCCTTCGCGGTGCTTGCCTCCGGCAACGGCCCGGGCGTGCACGGGCTGTGGCCGCAAGCGCTCGCACTGGGTTACCGGGTAGCGGTCCGCCCGTCTCGCCGTGAGCCGCTCACCGCACACCGGCTCATCCATGCGTTAGGCCAGGCCGGATTTCGGCCGCATGACGCCGTGTATCTGCCCACCGATCATTCCGGCGCCGACGAGATGATCCGCTCGGCCGATCTCGCGATGGTCTACGGCGGTCAGGATGTCGTCGACAAATACGCCGGCGACCCGACGGTGTTCGTCAACGGCCCGGGGCGGGCCAAGATCCTGATCACCGCCGACCACGACTGGCGTGACTACCTCGACGTGATCACCGATTCGATCGCCAATCTCGGCGGCGTGGCATGCGTCAACGCCACCGCCGTGCTGTTCGAAGGCGATCCCGCTCCGCTGGCCGAGGCTATCGCCGAACGATTGTCGACGATCGCGGTGCTGCCGACCGACGACGAGCGATCCATTCTGCCCACGCAGAACATCGACGCGGCAACGGCTTTGGCGAGTCACCTGGCAACTGTGGCCGCCGGCACCACGCCGCTGCTGGGCGCAGACCAGGTGGTCGCCGCACTCACTGACCGCTACGCGGCGCTACGCCCGGCCGTACACCTGCTGGCTAAACCCGACGTCGCCAAACTGAACCTCGAATTGCCGTTCCCATGCGTCTGGGTCTCGCCGTGGTCGCGGGCCGACGGGCTGGAACCGCTGCGGCATTCGCTGGTGATCAGCGCGATCACCGACGACGAAAACTTGGTCGGCGATCTGCTTGCCGAGCCGACCATCGCCAACGTGTACGGCGGCCGGCATCCCACCCACCACACCGCCCCCGACATTCCGCACGACGGTTTCCTCGCCGACTTCCTGATGCGCAACAAAGGTTTCATCCGCGACTGAGGTTGTAAGCCAAGAACTTTGGCCGCTATGACTGGCGACGGCCGTAGCGCTGGTAGAACTTTTCCACCCGGCCCGCCGTGTCCAGCGTGCGCCGCGACCCGGTCCAGAACGGGTGCGAGTCGCTGGATACTTCGACCACCACCAGGGGGTAGGTCTGCACACCGGTCGATGTTTCCCACTCGATCGTGCGTGAGCTGGTGATCGTCGAGCGGGTGAGAAACTGCGCGCCGGTGTTGGCGTCTTGGAACACCACCGGCCGGTAGTCGGGATGGATGCCGGGTTTCATGACGTTTCTCCGTTGTTGTTGCGGTGCGCCGAGAATTCGCCTGCCAGATCTGGTGTTTCGTGGCAGGGGTCTTGGTGCCAGTCGCCGAACGGGTCGTCGTAGTGACCCCAGGACTGCGGCTGGGCCAGCTCGTCGTCGGTGAGCAGCGCGCCGTTGAGCGCGTCGGCGATCCTGACCGGGTCGGCACCGCACGCCAGAATTGTCATCGAGGTGTGCCGGTCGCCGAATCGATGCTCCCACATCAGATCTGCGAACGCCCGGCGTTCCGGGTCAACGTAGGCCACCTCCGATGAAGTCATGGCCGCCAGCCACTTTCCGGCCGAGGCGACCCGCAGACCACCGCCGGCCGATTCCAGCCACATGACCTGGTCGCCCCTGTTGGCTAGCCAGAGTCGACCGCGCGTGCGAATGACGCCGTCGAGCAGCACATCGACCGCGGCATGCAGACGCTCCGGGTGAAATGGCCGGCGCGCACTGAACTCGAGAATCCTGATCGCTCCGTCGGCAGCCAACGGCGGCAGGCCGGCCAACAGCGGTGCGTGCGGATGATCACTGCGGCCGCGGCGTGAATCGTCGTCCAGGTGCGCCAGCGCCATCTCGACGCGGTCAACACCCACGGTGATCCGCGCGCGGGGGGCCAGCCGGCGTAACACCGCCAGCGTCGCCGGATCCGGGTGGTTGAGTACCAGCAGGTCGGCGAACTCAGCCTGGCAGACCACGACTTGAGCGACCGTGCGTCCGTCGGACAGCTCGTCATCGCCCAGGGCCTGCCCCAACCAGTCGACCGCCAGCACGCAGCCCACCACCCCCGCCGTCACGACATCGCGAGCGGCGGGCCCGTCGAAATATCCGGGCCCGACGTGCACGGGCGTGTGGTTGATCGCCCAGCAGATCGGCTCGGGCTCCAGCCACGGCGCCAAATGCACGACGATCCGGTCGACGTCGCTGCGGCGGTGCAGTTTGCGCAGCAGCACCAGCAGATCATTGCGGATCGTGCACGCCAAGCAGCCGTGCGCCAGCTCCAACGCCTCCTCGGCGATCACCAGATCGCCGTCCCGCAACCTGACGATCGTCCGGCGCACCACCTGGCCGTCGAATCGGTGCTCGACCACCACCGTTCCCGGTCGCCGCAGCAACGCGCCGGCCGCTGCGTCGGTTCCGTGCTGTCCTGCGACGAGAACCACAGGTGTCCGCATCCCACTCCCTCTTGAAAACGGTTTTCAATAAGTCCCCCGACACGCTACAGTCCATCGCGAGCCTTGTCGAAAACGATTTTCATTAAGGAGCACAGCCGCATGTCCGCACGCTGCCAAGTCACCGGACGGTCGGTGAGTTTCGGCAACGCCGTGTCGCACTCACATCGGCGCACGCGACGGCGTTGGTCACCGAACATTCAGTCCAAGACCTACTACCTGCCGTCGCAGAACCGGCGAATCACGTTGCGGGTCAGCACAAAAGGCATCAAGGTGATCGATCGTGACGGCATCGAGGCCGTCGTCGCCCGGCTCCGCCGGTCAGGAGAGCGAATCTGATGGCACGCAACGAGATTCGCCCGATCGTGAAGCTGCGGTCCACCGCGGGCACCGGCTACACCTACGTCACACGCAAGAACCGGCGCAGCGATCCTGACCGGCTGACGCTGAAGAAATACGACCCGGTGGTTCGCCGGCACGTCGAGTTTCGGGAGGAACGCTGAATGGCCGGCAAATCCAAGCGCACCCGTCGTGCCCCTGCACCCGAGACGAAGCCAGCCAAGAAGAATCTGCTGAAAACCCTCGGCGTCAACGCAGTCGATTACAAAGACACCAACCGGCTGCGGATGTTCATCTCCGATCGCGGCAAAATCCGGTCACGCCGGGTGACCGGTCTGACCGTGCAGCAGCAGCGCCAGGTCGCCACGGCCATCAAGAATGCCCGCGAGATGGCGCTGCTCCCCTAGTCGGCGTCAGCGGTCATCTTCTCGTTGAAGACGGGGTAGATCTCGTCGAACGCGCCGTCCCGCTCGGCAAACCGGAATCCCTTGGCTCGCTCCACCACGATCTCGTCGGCGTCTGGCTTGGTTTGCAGCAGTGTCATCGTCTCGGTGATGAATTCGTCCAGTGGCATTCCCCGCGGGTCGAATCCGCGATCGCCCTGCAACGCTGTCTGCACTCGCGGCGGAATGATTTCGACGACCTGGACCGCCGACTCGCGCAGCTGAAAACGCAGCGACTGCGTGTAGGAGTGCAGCGCTGCCTTGCTGGCGCAATACGTCGGCGTGAGCGCGCTCGGCATGAACGCCAGGCCGGACGTGACGTTGAGGATCGCCGCGCGCGGCCTCCCGAGCAGTAAGTGCAGCAATGCCGAGGTGAGCCGGATAGGGCCGAGCAGATTGACGGCAAGGGTCTGCTCGGCCGTGCCGGGGTTACCGGTGGTGAGGTCCTCGACGCGCTGAATCCCCGCGTTGTTGACCAGCACGTTGAGCTCGGGGTATTTGTCGGACAGCTCGATGGCGAATCGCCGGATGTCGGCGGAGTCACCTTGATCCAGCGACAGGCATTGGATGCCCGGGTTGGCTTCCGCGACAGCTTCCAGTGTGTTGTGTCGGCGGCCTGCGATGACGACGTTGTTGCCCAATCGGTGGAATGCCTCCGCGAGGCCCCGGCCGATTCCGGTACCACCTCCGGTGACCAGAACGGTGTTACCCGTCAACTGCATGCGTTGTTCCTCTCCGTCGCTTTCTGCTCCCCGCATACTCGCGGCAGCAGGGACGGTATGCGATTACCGCGTCCAAGTCTTGGTAAACGTGTCGGACTCCTGAACTAGCCTGTAACAGTGGCGCAGTTTCCGCGGACTCGCTACGCCAGTTGCGGCGAGGTCGACATCGCCTACCAAGCGTTTGGCGATGGACCGAACGACGTGCTGGTGCTGCCGGGCCCGTCCATCCCGATCGACACCATCGACGCCGAGCCGTCGATGTACCGCTTTCACCGGCGGCTGGCATCATTCAGCCGGGTGATTCGGCTCGACCAGCGCGGGGTCGGCATGTCGTCGCGCGTTTCGCGGGACGTGATCGGGCCGAAGTTCTGGGCAAAAGACGCCATCGCGGTGCTGGATGCGATCGGATGCGAGCGGGCGACGATCTTCGCCCCCGGGTTCGCCTCGATGACCGGACTCGTCCTGGCGGCCGACTATCCGGAGCGCGTGAGCAACCTGGTGATCGTCAACGGGGCGGCCCGGACGCTTCGCGCGCCCGATTACCCGATGGGGTTCGAGATCGTCGAGGAAGACCCCTACACGACGGTGGCGATGGAGCCCGATGCCGTCGACCAGGGCTTCGACATGCTCGGTTTCATCGCGCCCAGCATGGTCAACGACAACGCATTCCGCGCATGGTGGGACATGGCCGGTAACCGGGCCGCCTCACCCAGCATGGCCCGCGCCATCATCTTGACCGTGCGGCACTGCGATGTCCGCGACACCTTGTCACGCATCACCGCGCCGACGCTGGTCCTGCACCGCGAGGAGTCCGAGTTCTGCCCCGTCGACAACGGCCGCTACATCGCCGAGCGCATCGGCGGAGCACACCTCATCGAGCTGCGTGGGGCAGATGCGCTCTACTGGACCGACGACACCGCCCCAATGCTCGACGAGATCGAGGAATTCGTCACTGGCGTTCGAGGCGGCTTCGGCGCCGAGCGGGTGCTCACCACCATCATGTTCACCGACATCGTCGGCTCGACCGAGCGCGCCGCGGTGCTCGGCGACGGCCGGTGGCGGGATCTGCTGGACAACCACGACACCATCGTGCGTCACGAACTCGAACGGTTCGGCGGTTTCGAAGTGAACACCGCCGGTGACGGATTCGTCGCGTCCTTCCCCAGCCCGAGCGCCGCGATCGCGTGCGCCGACTCCCTTGTCGACGCGATCCGGGTGCTCGGCATCGAGATTCGGGTGGGTATTCACGCCGGCGAGGTCGAAGTGCGCGGTGACGATGTCGCCGGGATGGCTGTGCACATCGGCGCGCGCGTCGCGGCGCTGGCCGGGCCCAGCGAGGTGCTGGTGTCATCGACGGTGCGCGATATCGTCACCGGCTCGCGGCACCGGTTCGCCGACCGCGGCGAGCACCACCTGAAAGGCGTGCCAGGCCACTGGTGTCTGTGCGCTCTCGAGCGGACGCTCGCCACGGTCAAGCAGTAAAGGGGAGACCCCAGCTGCGTGCGTAGCTACGGACCGGGACAGCGTGGGAGACGACTCCAATGCCCATGCCCATGATCGGCCAGACCGGCCAGAAGTACCAGGCGCCTGCGGTCACCGCGACCGCCAGCCAGATGCCGATCATCAGCAGTGACGCCGCCAGGTACGCGACCAGATGAATTCGTACGCCGCGGCGCGCAGCGGCGGCCCTGGCCGCGTGCCGCTGGGGGTCGTCGCGCGCGATCCGGCCGACCGGAAGATCGCTGAGAACCTCACCCAAGGCGCCGGCAGTCTGGGCTTCGAAGGCCCGGTCGAGCCGGGTCTCGTACTCGGGTATCGACAGATATCCCTGGGTGAACGCTTGGCCGAGGCGGGCGATGACCTTCTCCCGCTCACGGTCGCCGACCCGGACGCCGAGATCGGCGTTGGCCGGGCGGTGTGGTCGTTGCGCTGAGGCTACGACTGGGCAATTCATCGTTTACTCCTCCTTGATGGACGTGGCCGGTCAGCCGACGATCGGCTCGGCGAGCGCTTCGTCAATGCCGTTGGCGCCAAGGATTTTCAGTGTTTCGGCGACGAGCTGCGAGTCTTCGTTGGCATCGATGTCGAAGACCTTTCCCCAGCGCATCCGGATGACGTGCACGCCGTGGTTCACGTACGGCGCGTCGTCGGGCAGGGTTTGCGTTCCCACCCAGCGAATGACGATCGTCGTGTTGTGTGGCCAGCCTTTTACCCAGACGTCCCGCACGGTCAGCTTCAGCGTGGGGCACAGACGGCCCAGACGCTCGAACCAGCGGCCGAGTGCTTCGCGGTCATGACGTTCGCCGCCAAGTGCGTGATGTCCGCCGAAGCGGTGATGGATGTCGGCGGCGCAGTCCTTGAGAATGGCGCCGTAGGCATGCTCGTTGACGCGCTCGAAGTTTTTGGTCGCGACCCGCTTGACGATCGCGTGATACATCGGATGCTCCCCTTTCCGTTCGATTTGACACTGTCAAACAACTCCCGCCAGCATGTCAAAGCTGTTTGACACTGTCAAGAGGAGTACGCGAGAATATCCGTATGGCTCCCGCCACTCGCCCTCAAGTCCGCGAAACTCTGCTGGCTGCCGCGCGCGCAGAACTCGTCGAGCACGGTCGCGCCGGGATCAGCCTGCGCGCCGTCGCCCGACGTGCCGGTCTTTCACACGCGTCGCCGAAATACCACTTCGGGGACCGCTCCGGGTTGCTCACCGCGATCGCCACAGAAGGGTTCCATGCGCTTGCGCGTCACCTGTCCGACGTGCACGAATCAGACGCTCGGCACCAACTCGCGGTACTGGGCCGCGCCTACATTGACTTCGGCCTGTCCCACCCGGCCCTCTTCGAGCTGATGTTTGCACCCAGCGAATTGCACGCTGACGATCCGCAACTCACCGCGGCACAACAGCAAGCCATCGGCTCCTTGACCAGCGCGGTGAGCGAGTTGGCAGGAATCGACGCAACGGCACCGGGCACTCCGAAGCTGGCCCTGATCAGCTGGGCGCTCGTGCACGGCCTGGTGGTCCTGGCCCGTGACGGCGCCTTGCAGGCAGCGGCAACGCCACAAGCCACCAACGCCGCCGAACTCGCCCACACCCTCGCCGACCTGTTCACCCAGTACGTCGGTGACGACCTCGCCGACGGGAAGACCAACCGTGCCACGGAAACTATTGCGCAGTAACCACTCACGCAAGCGCACTGGTAGCAATCTTCATCGCTGAGCTGCAATGGTGAGCAGCGCCACTATGCCTTCATAGCGGGCTCACAAGTTACGTCGATACGCTGGGCGACATGCCGCCGCGACTGAATTTGTTCACTAATCGCGAGCGCGCCAACTCATTTGGGGGCGCGGCACAGAACTACGACACGTATCGTCCGCGCTATCCCGACCGGTTGATCGACGATCTGCTGGCACCCGATGCGCACCGCGTCCTGGAGGCGGGTGCCGGCACCGGGATCGCCTCGATGCAAATGATCGAGCGTGGCGCCGACGTTCTCGCCGTCGAACCCGACCCCCGGATGGCCGCCGTCGCGCAGGCCAAGGGGATCCCCGTTGAACTCGCGACGTTCGAAGACTGGGACCCCGCCGGACGTCGATTCGACCGGGTGGTATTCGCCGCGTCATTCCACTGGGTGGATCCGGCCGTGGCGCTGCCCAAAATCCGCGGCATCCTCCACGACGGCGGGAAGCTGGCGCTGATCTGGAATCGGCTACGGCCAACCAATCCGACGCGCGCCGAGTTCGAAGCGATCTACCGGGATTACATGGACGTCGAAACTCGCAGGGGCGATGGGAATCCCGGAGAGGTCATCGACATGATTGCCGCGGCGGGGTTCACCGTCACCGAGCGGAAGTACCCGCACGATCTGCACTACTCCGCTCAGCAGTGGGCCGACATCGCGTTCACGTTCTCCCACCAGCTGATTCTCGCCGAGGACAAAGCGACCGAGCTGCGCGCACGGCTGATCAAGCGCATCGGCCCGGACGGCGTATCGGTTGGTGGGGACGCCGTGGCAATCTTCGCCACGCCCGCATAGCCAAACGGTCGGTTAAATCAAAAACTCTGTGCCGGTTTCTTTTTCGCCGAACTCAAACACCCTTGCGGCGGTGTCGTAGTCGCACGCGAGAGTCGATCGGCCGATGAGCACCGGGCCACCCTTCAACCCCAGCCGACCGTCGACACCCACGTAGCTGCCGGTCGGAATCGGCTCGCTGATGCAATACAGCGTTGGCGCCGCGCCTTCTTCGATGTCGTTGCCGAACCGGTCCGCCAACGCGGTCACCGCGCGATGAAAACCCGCCATCGCGGGCTTGTCCGACACTTGAGAAAGATTCGACGACACCCAACCTGGGTGAGTGAGCTGGGTTACGACCCGCGACTGCGCCGCCCGCAACCGGCGGTCGAGTTCGAGGCCCCAGAGCATCACCGCAAGTTTGGAACGCGCGTACGCCGGATACGCCGTCCACTTGTGCGAGCGCAGGTGCATGTCGTCCAGGCGTAATGTCGCCGACTTGTGCGCGTCGGATCCGACGTTGATGATCTGCGAGCGCACCCGCTCAAACATCAGGTTAGTCAACGCGAACGGGCCCAAAAAGTTTGTACCCATGGTCATTTCAAAGCCATCCACCGTGTCGGTGCGATGCTGGACGACCGCTCCGGCGTTGTTGATCAAGATGTCGACGTCGCCGTCGAACTGGTCGGGGAATGCCCGCACAGACGAGAGGTCGGCGAGGTCGAGCTTGGCGACCGACGTAGAACCGCCGATCTCGGCGGCTCGCTGAGCGCCCAACTGCGTGTTGCGGACAGCCAGGATCACGTGCGCGCCCGCCTGCGCGAGAAGGCGCGCGGTACCGAGACCCACTCCGTTGGTAGCCCCGGTCACGATGATGCGTTTGCCGGACAGGTTGCCGAGTCGGCTCGGCGACCATTGTGTAGTCACGTTTCGACACTAGCGCCGCCGCCGGTGCGGCTACCTCGGCGGGTGGAAGCGTCGGGTGCCCAGGCGTAGGCTGCGGACGGAAGAACGGGCTCGTCGAATGGTGGTTGTCAATTCGTAAACGCCTGTGAAACTTGATATTTCGTCCAAGGAACGCACATGACACGCGCCGGCGACAATGCAGCGCGAAGCAATGAGGAGGAGTGCGCAAATGACAGATGTGACTACGACGCTGCCGCCCGCCCTGAGTAGGGCACTGGATCTGCTGATTGACCCGCCGAGCGAGCCGGATGTCAGTAACGGCTATCTGGACCTGCTCGGCACCTCAGTCGACGGGGACGACGAGGTGGCCAAGAACGACGGCGCTATCCAAGCGGTGTGGGCCTCGCCGATCGGGTCTTTCATCTACGACAACGCCCAGGCCCTGACCCGCCGGTTCATCGCCGCGTGGCAACTGCCCATCGAATGGCTGGACATCCCGGAGGGCGGCGTCGCATTGGACGTTGGCGCGGGTCCCGGTTCCATCACCACATCGCTGGCTCACGCCGCCGGAGTCGACGGCCTTGCGCTGGGCGTCGACATCTCCGAACCGATGCTGGTGCGCGCGGTGCGCGCGGCCGCGGGTCCGCAGGTGGGGTTCTTGCGGGCGGACGCGCAACGACTTCCGTTGCGTGATGAGACCGTCGACGCCGCGGTCTCGATCGCGGTGTTGCAGCTGATCCCCGATCCGGCCGCCGCGCTGTCCGAGATCGCCCGCGTGCTGAAGCCCGGCGGTCGACTGGCGGTCATGGTCCCGACCCTGCGTCCACCGGTCGATCTGTGGCGGGCCCTTCCCACCGGGGGAGCTCACATTTTCGGCGAGGACGAAGTCGGCGACATCCTGGAAGAGCACGGCTTCACCAGCGTGCGCGTCAAGAGCCTGGGCACGTTCCAGTGGGTGCGCGGCAAGCGCGGCTGACCTCGCGGTCCTTAGACCGCCGGGTGGTTTTCCCGCACTCCGCCGTACATGCCCCGCCGCACAACTAACGGCATCACCAGCCGCTGGACCGGCCACGACGGCAGGCGAAACGCCTGACCGGTCGGGAGGAAGACCTCCAAGCCGTTGGGCTGGATGCCCAGTATCGAGCCCCAACGGCGGCCGGGCGCTCGATACGTGCGGAAGCGTCGGCCGCCAAGTTCGGCGCGGACGTTGTGGGCCACCAGCGCATCCCCGCGGTTGCGGGCGGAGCTGCGCAGCGGGTCGCTGGCCGCGACATCGCCGGCCGCGAACACATTCCGATGCCCCGGCACTTGAAGCTCCGGTGTCACGCGGACGAAGCCGCTCTCGTCCAGCAGCTCGCGCGGCAGCCAGTCAGTATTGGGCTGCACCCGCCCGATCGCCCAGAGCACAGCGTCGGCCGAGGATGCCGGCTGTCCGGTACTCCAGTCGACGCCCCCGCTGGTGATCTCGTCGCCCGCGAAGCCATTGGCAAGCGCGGCGCGATGCCCCGGATGCAGGCCCACGCCCAGCTCGGTCAACCGGCCGTGGATGCGCCGCCAAATCCGCGGGTGATAATCGCCCAGCGCCCGGTCGCCGGGGAAGTACAGGTCGATTCGCTTGTCCGGCCACCTGGTTGCCAGGTTGACGGCGCTGGTGACCGCGGCCGCGCCGCCACCCACGACGATTACTGACTTCGCCGCGGCCATTCGATCGTGTGCGGCGTTGAGATCGGTGCCGACCTCCGCAACCGACTGCACGGTCGGCCGGCGCCAGAAGCCGTTGCTGACCCCGGTCGAGATGATCAGCGCGTCGTATCCCTCGATAAATGTTTCGCCGTTGTCGCCGCGGCCGGAGGCAGTTCGTGCGGCCAGATCGACTTCGGTCAAGGAGCCCTGAACGATCCGTACCGGATCCAGACGACGGAATCTGTCGAACGGGATCCAGTAGTCGCGGGCCCAGTCGCGGGGGCGGGCCAACCGGACACCGAGTTCTTGGCCGCTGACCAATCCTGGTTTGACCGAGATACCCACGACGTCGAAATGTTTGGCGAGCCGGATCGCGGCGAGAATGCCGACATCGCCCAAGCCCGCGACAACGACGCGTTTGCGGCTCATGCGGCCAAACTGTAACACGTTCTAGTTATGGGCCGATCAGCGTTGGATGGCCTCACGATTCAGATTTTTGGGAGCACATTCGCCGAGTGCTTCCGATAGTGGAGAACCGCTGGCTACACTTCGCCGTGTGATGACCCCGTCGACCCCCTGGGGGAACGAACGTGGGCAACTTCCCCAGCGGCTGCGAGTCGGCAGTCAGATCGTTGGCCGTCGGCAGGCACGACGCCTCAGTCGGCGCTTCGCACGCGTGGGCATCACAACTCCGCCAGATCGGCTTCGGCAGATGCTGGCGGGTGCACCCGCGGCCTACGCCGAAATGGCAGATTTCAACTTTGCGCTGATCGCGACGCAATTCAAGCGCGACCAATTCACGGCGCGGGTCCGGCGGATGAAGCGCCGCGGCGCACGCATGCTGATCTTCGTGGGCATGGTCCTTGTCACGCTCAACTTTTTGTTCTGCATGGCCTGGGCCCTGTTCAATCTGACGCTCGAGGCCTCGCCACTCTGAGGTCGTCCTCGCTGGGGAATGTCGCGGCGGCAAGTTCAAGAATTTCCTCGCGATCCGCGGCCAACAGGAAGCCCGACTGGATCGCCGTGTCCAGCGATGCGGTGAACCGCTCCAGATAGTCCGCCACCCCACCCGGGTACAGCCGTTGCACGGTCGCGGCGTCGAACAGTTCGCCGGAGCCGAAGATCGATGACATCGTGCTCTCTTCGCCTCCTACACCGGATGTCCGGGCGATCGGCACGTCCACCCACGGTGTCCTGACGCCGCCCCGCGCGAGCCCGTGTTCGTCGAGAACAGGCTGCTCACCATCTAGTTCGATGGTTGCGCCGCTGGGCGGGGGCTGGTTCGTGCTCACCCAGTTGTTCAGGTGCGACAACGCCGCCTGCAGAACGTAGTGGTGCTGCGGCGCGAAGTTGATGCAATGCTCCAGTTGTTGACCCATCAGCATGTTCGTCGGCGCATAGGCAGCAACGATGTCAGCCAAGGCCGCAGACCCGGTGTCGATCGGTGCCACCTGAATCGTGTAGTTGTCGGCATGAGCCGTGCCGGCGACCTCCCACACCCGAAGTCGTTGATTATCAGGCTGTCTCGCGCTGTGGTAGCCCTGTCGGCGGCCGCCGAACAGGTCCGTCTCGGTGATGATCGTGACGAGCGGTACACGCAGATCGGGACGAAACGCGACCGCCTGCGACGAGTTACTTTCCAGTGTCTCGAATATCGAGCCGCCGTCCAACGGGGCTGCGGTCCCGAATCGCGAATGCACCAGGAAGCCGTCGTACACCTGGGCGAGGGGGTCGACGGCGTTGATGTAGGTGGTCAGGAACAGCGCCGACTGCGACTCGCCCAGCGCGACGACGTGTTCGGCGCGCAGCCCTCGCAGAACTTCCTCGTTCCGTGCCAGCCGTCCGGCCCGGGAGAAGATGTCGTACGCATAGGCGTCGCCGGGATGATGCAGCGGGGAATACCGCTGTGGATCCTGGCTTTTGAGCGACATGTCGATGCCCATGAGATTCGCGCCGCCTTCGACGCCGACGCGCTGCACCGACACCGCGACGTAGGCGTAACCGGCGCGCAGCATTTCGCGGTGCGCCATCATCCAGACCGCAGGCGCATCGATGCCGCCGCTGACATTGAGCCACTCGGCAAGCACCGTTCCGTTGAACCGGGCCAGATCCGATGGGGTCAGCACCACGATCCGGGTGGTGTAGTCGGCGGCTGCTGTCGGCGACACACTCCACCGGCCATCCGGGGTGAGTTCGGCCGCAGGACCGTAGGACGATGCCGACCCCGCGATGAAGAATTCCTCTGCGACGTATCCCACACTGGCGATGTCAAAGGCGCCCAACAGGAGTGCGGGTTTGCCGGGCGCTGGCGTATACGTCGCCGCATCGCCGCTGGTTGCCACCTGCGCATCATAGGGCCGGCACGCGGCCATCCGGGCTGCATCAGCGTGAGCGGGAGCTGGCCGCGGACCTGAACTTCGAGTTAAATGCGTTGCAATCGCCGTCCGACCGGGAATAACTTTCCAGGCGTTGTGGTCGTGTCTGATCACGACTACGAGGAGGAATGGCGTCCATGATCGCGCCGGATGGGTCAACCGGCCTGCTGCCTGGGCCGCGCTCGGCGCCGCTCGGCGCGAACCTCGAGTTCGGCGCCGTCTTGGCTGTCCTGCTGGTCACCGGATGGGTCGCCAACCATTTCGTCGCCTTGATGCCCACCATCAGCGATCGCCAGCACCTCAGCAGGTCGACGCTCGACGCGATCTTCGGTATCTACGCGGTGGGTCTGCTGCCCGGCCTGCTCATCGGCGGCCGGGCCTCGGATGCCCTCGGACGCAAGGCAGTCGCGTTGGCCGGTTCGGCGACAGCTGTGCTGGGCACGGTTGCGATGCTGCTTTCCCAGCAACCCGGCGTTTTGCTGGCGGGGCGTTTGATCGTCGGCGTTGGTGTGGGTCTGGCAATGACCTCCGGCACCGCATGGGCGTCCGACCTGAAAGGTCCGGCCGGGGCGGCCACCGCCGGCGCCGTGCTGATCGCCGGATTCGCCATCGGACCGTTCGCCGGAGGGTTGATCGCCGGGGCGGGAGATTTCGGCGTCCAGGTGTCGTTCGCGGTAGCTGCGGCCCTGGTCGTGGTGGCGATGGCTATCATGTTCGCGGCCGCACGCGGCACAGCGGAGTCAGTGCCGGTAGCAACGAGTGACGTGCTAACCGCCACCACATCAAGGCCGTCCAGCAGACGCGCCTTGATGTGGGCCATGCCGTTGGCCCCCTGGGTGTTCGCCTCGGCCACACTGGGATTCATCACGATTCCGGCGAGAGTCCACACTGGGCTCGCGGCTCCGATCGCCGTGGGTATCGCGGCGCTGATCGTCAACGGCTCGAGCGGAGTCATCCAGATCATCGCCCGCTTGGGGAGCTGGGGTCCGCGCACCGGCACCATCGGTGCGGCGCTGGCGGCGGTCGGCTATGCGGCCATCGCGGTGACGCCGCCGACGATCACGCCGGTGATGAGCCTTGCGTTGTTGCTGGTCCTCGGCTGCGCATCCGGGCTTTCGTTGCGCGAAGGCTTGATCGACTTGGAAGCCGCGGCGCCACAACATGTCCGAGGCATGCTGACCGGCGCGTTTTACGCGCTGACCTACATCGGCTTTGGCCTGCCGCTGCTGTTGACCTCAGTCGGGTTTGGCGGCTCGCAGATCATTCTCGCCGTGATGGCGTTGCTCGCGGCAACCGTCTCAGTCACCCGGGCACTACGGCTACGGCGAGACAGTCACCGGCAGAACTGATTCAGGCCGCGACGGATTTGCGCGGCCTCACGCCGGCAACTGGGATGGGGTCGTTGCCCACCACGCTCAACCCGGCGAGGCGCCGCCACGAGCGGATGGCGTTGCGAGTGACCTCCAAGATCCGGGCAACTCCGGCTTCGCCGTTTGCCAGCCGGTGCGCGCGGAGCGCGTTGCCTGTCACCGCATCGAGAGTGTCCCAGTCGTCGGTCTCCACGAGTGCGGTCGATTGCGTGGCGGCCCGCACCGCGTAGAGCTCGGCGCCCTCCGATGTCTCGCTGACGAAGCGGGCAGCCCGGGCGGCGCTGTCCCACTCGGCAATTGGCGGCAGGTCTCCGGGCACGAGCCGACGGTGCAGCTCGGCGATGTCGGTGATCGCATCGGCGGCTGCGTCCGCGGCGTAGCGAACGACGCCCCACGGCGGGCTGATCAGCAGCTTGGTCACCCAGATGTGCATGACCGTATCTGCGACATCGGCAGTCCCGACGGTCAGCCACCCGAGGTCGAGCACCAGCAGACTGTTCTCCGGCGACAAGTAGCCGTCAGGACCGGCCAGTAGGTCGTTGCACAGCTGCACGAACGATGCCAACGGGCGCGCGGAGGTTGCCGGAAAGTCGGTGATCTGCTCGTCGCCGTTGATGTACGAGATCACGTTCATGGCGCACCCTTTACCCGATCCGGGCTGGTGTGATCCCCTCGCAAGTCGCAGCGGGTTGGTGATGCGGTCGAGGTCCATTTGAGTTGCTTCCTAAGGGTTTTCGCGCTTAACGACCCAATGTCGGAGACGGCTATCTTATGACAAGTGCGCTCGTCAACAGACGCGACACGACGGAGGCCAATCAGCGTGAAATTAGGAAACGTAAAGGAATCTACAACTCATCTGAGAAATCGGCGGTGATCCAGCGGTCGGGCCGGACGGTGAACAACACAGTGGGCCGGCCCTCCATGCTGCGGACGAAAGCTCGGCCACCTTCTTCGCCGAGGTAGCGGATAGCGATGGCTTCTCGCACCTCCACCGGCGTGGGCGCGGTGTCGACGACGGTGCCCTCCACGACCACATATTGATACGGCGGTTCCTCGTTCTGCACGACCAGCGTCACCGCGCCCGCCTGCTCGATGAGCTTGGACTTGCGTGCGCCCGCGCCGGTGTTGATCCGAATGTCCCCGCCAGGGGCGTAGTCGTACCACATCGGGACACTGGCCGGCGGGCGCCCTTCGGCAGCCACTGACAGCACGGCGACATGCTTAGCGGCGAGGAATTCTTGACGTTCGGTCTCGGAGAAAGCTTTCATACGCGCCTCAACGCCTCGGTCCTGCGAGGCTATTCCACGGCGAGGATCAGCTTGCCGGTGTTTTCGCCGCGGAACAGCTTGAGCAGGGTGTCGGGAAAGTCGCCGACGCCGCCGTGTTCGATCTGTTCATGTGATCGCAGCTCGCCGCTGTTGAGCCAGTTCGCCAGTTCCGCAACGCCTTCCGGGTAGCGCTCGGCGTAGTCGAAGATGACGAATCCCGTCATGGATGCTCGAGCCACCAACAACTGCATGTAGTTGGCCGGACCGCGCGGGGCGTCGTTGTACTGGGACACTGCACCGCAGAGCACGATGCGGGCTCCGTGCGCGAGCCGGTTGAGTGCGGCCTCCAGCGTTGCACCGCCGACATTGTCGAAATAAACGTCGACACCGTCCGGTGCGTGGGTCTTGAGCTCTTTACGCAGGTCGGCAGCCTTGTAGTCGATCGCAGCGTCGAATCCGACCTCGTCGACCAGCCAGCGGCATTTGTCTTCGCCACCGGCGATGCCGACCGCTCGGCAACCCTTG
>DATAZN010000155.1:0-8746 GCA_036272035.1 Mycobacterium sp.
CGATCCCGACGTCAACCTGGCCGGACTTCCCGTGACGGAGCTCGCCGAGCTCCGCGAGTCCGAGCCGATCCACTGGGTCGACGTGCCCGACGGCACCGGAGGCTTCGAGGACAACGGCTACTGGATCCTCACCAAGCACGCCGACGTGAAGGAAGTGTCGCGCCGCAGCGACATCTTCTCCAGTTGGCAGAACGGCGCCATCCCGACCTGGCCCAAGGAAATGACGCGCGAGAACGTCGAGCTGCAGCGCAGCGTCATGCTCAACATGGACGCCCCGCATCACACCCGGTTGCGCAAGATCATCTCCCGGGGATTCACCCCCCGCGCGGTCGGTCGGCTGGAGGAAGAGCTCGCACAGCGCGCCCAGAACATCGCCAAGAACGCGGCCTCTGCGGGCAGTGGCGACTTCGTCGAGGAGGTGTCGTGCGAACTGCCGCTGCAGGCCATCGCCGGCCTGTTGGGCGTGCCGCAGGACGACCGCGACAAGCTGTTCCGCTGGTCCAACGAGATGACCGGCGGCGAGGATCCCGAGTTCGCCGACGTCGATCCGGCGCAGTCGTCGATGGAACTGATCATGTACGCGATGGCGATGGCCGACGAGCGGGGCAAGAACCCGACCGACGACATCGTCACGACCTTGATCGAGGCCGACATCGACGGGGAGAAGCTGTCCGATGACGAGTTCGGCTTCTTCGTCATCATGCTGTCGGTGGCCGGCAACGAGACCACCCGCAACTCGATCACGCACGGGATGATCGCCTTCGCGAACAACCCGGATCAGTGGGAGCTGTACAAGAAGGAACGCCCGTCGACCGCCGCCGACGAGATCGTCCGGTGGGCGACGCCGGTGTCGGCGTTCCAGCGGACCGCCAACGAGGACACCGAGCTGGGCGGCGTTCAGATCAAGGAGGGCCAGCGGCTGGTGATGTCCTACCGCTCAGCCAACTTCGACGAGGAAGTGTTCGAGGATCCGCATTCCTTCAACATCTTGCGCGACCCGAACCCGCACGTCGGCTTCGGCGGCACCGGTGCCCACTACTGCATCGGCGCGAACCTCGCTCGCATGACCATCAACCTGATCTTCAACGCCGTCGCCGACCACATGCCAGACCTGAGGCCGATCTCGGAACCCGAACGGCTGCGGTCGGGTTGGCTCAACGGCATCAAGCACTGGCAGGTCGACTACTCCGGCGAAAGCGTGGTCGCCGGCTGATGGATTTCACGCCAGACCCGGCTCAGCAAGCTGTCGCCGATGTGGTCACCTCGGTACTCGATCGGGATAACTCCTGGGAAGCGCTTGTTGCCGGTGGTGTGACGGCGTTGCCGGTGCCTGAACGGGCGGGCGGTGACGGTGTCGGCTTGCCCGAGATCGCCACGGCGCTGACCGAGATCGGTCGCCACGGCCTGATCAGCCCGGCGCTGGCAACGCTCGGGTACGGTGCGATTCCGTTGCTGGACTTAGCTTCTGACGACCAGCAGGACCGTTATCTCACCGGCCTGGCCAAGGGCTCCGTGCTCACCGCAGCGCTGAACGAGCCCGGCGCAGCACTGCCGGACCGGCCCGCGACGACCTTCGTGCACAGTCGGCTGTCGGGAACCAAAGTCGGTGTCGGGTATGCCGAAAACGCGGAGTGGATGCTGGTCACCGCCGACAGCGCCGTCGTCGTGGTGTCGCCCAAGGCCGACGGCGTGCAGATCGCGAAAACCCCGACATCCAGCGGGGCCGACGAATACGTCGTCACGTTCTCCGATGTCGCTGTGGCGGACGGGGATGTGCTCACCGGAGCGACGGCGCAGCGGGTGAATCAGCTGGCGCTGGCCGCGATCGGTGCCTACACCGCTGGCCTGGTGGCCGGCGCGTTGCGGTTGACTGCCGACTACGTGGCGAACCGCCAGCAGTTCGGCAAGCCGCTGTCGACCTTTCAGACCGTCGCTGCTCAGCTCGCCGAGGTCTACATCGCTTCGCGGACCATCGATTTGGCGTCGACGTCGGTGATCTGGCGGCTAGCCGAGGGCCGCGACGCCAGTCAAGACCTGGACGTGCTCGGCTACTGGATCACGTCGCAAGCGCCGCCGGTAATGCAAACCTGCCACCACCTGCACGGCGGCATGGGTATGGACATCACCTACCCGATGCACCGGTACTACTCCACGATCAAGGACCTGACCCGGCTGTTGGGCGGGCCGTCGCATCGTCTCGACCTGGTGGGAGCGCTATGTTCATCGAACTGACCCCGGAGCAGCGCCAGCTGCAAGCCGAACTGCGCCAATACTTTTCAAACCTGATCTCGTCCGACGAGATGAAGGCGATGGAGAAGGACCGGCACAATGACGCCTACCGGGCCGTGATCCGGCGGATGGGTCAGGATGGCAAGCTCGGGGTCGGATGGCCAAAAGAGTTCGGCGGTTTGGGCTTCGGCCCGGTCGAGCAGTCGATCTTCGTCAACGAGGCACATCGCGCCGACGTCCCGCTGCCCGCGGTGACGCTGCAGACGGTCGGTCCGACCCTGCAGCGCTTCGGTAGCGATCTGCAGAAGAAGAAGTTCCTGCCGTCGATCCTGGCCGGTGAGGTGCACTTCGCAATCGGCTACACCGAGCCGGAGGCCGGCACCGATCTGGCGTCGCTGCGTACCACCGCTGTGCGCCATGGCGACGAGTACATCGTCAACGGGCAGAAGATCTTCACCACCGGTGCGCATGACGCCGACTACATCTGGCTGGCTTGTCGCACCGACCCGGAAGCCGTGAAGCACAAGGGCATCTCGATCCTGATCGTCGACACCAAGGACCCCGGCTACTCCTGGACGCCGATCATTCTGTCCGACGGCGCCCACCACACCAACGCCACGTACTACAACGACGTCCACGTTCCCGCCGACATGTTGGTCGGCGAGGAGAACGGTGGATGGCGACTGATCACCACCCAGCTCAACAACGAACGGGTGATGCTCGGTCCGGCCGGCCGCACCGCAAGCATCTACGACCGGCTGCACGACTGGGCGTCGAAGCCGGGTGGCGACGGGGTCACCCCCATCGACCACCACGACGTCAAGCGGGCGCTCGGTGAGATCTATTCGATGTGGCGGGTCAACGAACTCCTCAACTGGCAGGTGGCTGCCGCGGGTGAAGACATCAACGTGGCCGATGCCGCGTCGACGAAAGTCTTTGGCACCGAGAGCATTCAGTACATCGGTCGGCTGGCGGAGGAGATCGTCGGCAAGTATGGCAACCCGGCTGAGTCGGACACTGCCGAACTGCTGGACTGGCTCGACTCGCAGACCAAACGCAATTTGGTGATTACCTTCGGTGGAGGCGTGAACGAAGTGATGCGCGAGATGATCGCGGCGTCCGGCCTCAAAGTGCCGAGGGTGCCCAGATGACGGATATCCACGAGGCCCTCGCGGAGATCAAAGCCACCGTCGTCGCCAAGCCGCGTGTCGGCCGCGATGCGGTGAACCAGCCGATGGTCAACAGCTGGGTCGAAGCCATCGGCGACACCAACCCGATCTACCGGGATGAGGATGCGGCTCGCGCGGTCGGTCACCCCGGAATTGTCGCCCCACCGGCCATGATTCAGGTGTGGACGATGTTCGGCCTGAATGGCGAACGCCCTACTGACGATCCCATGGGCCCGATCATGAAGCTGATGGACGACAACGGCTACATCGGCGTGGTCGCGACGAACTGCGAGCAGACCTATCACCGGTACCTGCAGCCCGGTGAGGAAGTCAGCATCTCCTCGGAGATGGGCGACGTGGTCGGACCCAAGCAAACCGGTCTCGGCGAGGGTTGGTTCATCAACCAGCACATCGTTTGGCGGGTCGGCGACGAAGACGTCGCCAAAATGAACTGGCGGATACTCAAATTCAAGCCTGCTGCCGGTGCCGCCGAGGCTCCGGTGCCCGAGGACCTGGACGCCAACTCCATGATGCGGCCTTCGGAATCCAAGGACACCAAGTTCTTTTGGGATGGCGTCAAGGCGCATGAGCTGCGGATCCAGAAGCGGCCCGACGGCAGCCTGCAGCATCCCCCAGTACCGGCCATCTGGCAGGACAAAGAAGCGCCGCCGGACTACGTCGTCGCGAGCGGTAAAGGCACGGTGTTCAGCTTCGTGGTACATCACGCGCCGAAGGTGCCCGGCCGGACCCTGCCGTTCGTCATCGCGCTGGTGGAACTGGAAGAGGGCGTGCGGATGCTCGGTGAGCTACGCAACGTCGACCCCACGACCGCGGAGATTGGAATGCCGGTCAGGGCAACGTATATCGACTTCCCCGCCAACGACATCGGCCCGGCCTGGACGCTATATGCGTGGGAGCCCGGCGCATGAGCGCCCCGACAATAGAGGTCGGCACGAAGCTGCCAGAGTTGGCCTTCTACGGCGACCCCACGTTCATCATCTCGACGGCGATCGCCACCCGCGACTACCAGGACGTCCACCACGACCGGGACAAGGCACAGGCCAAGGGTTCCAAGGACATCTTCGTCAACATCCTCACCGACACCGGCCTGGTGCAGCGCTACATCACCGACTGGGCCGGCCCTTCCACGTTCATCAAGTCGATCGGTCTGCGGCTGGGTGTGCCGTGGTACGCCTACGATACTGTGACGTTCAAAGGCGAAGTCACCGCAGTCGACGACGGGTTGATCACGTTGAAAATCGTTGGCAGCAATAGCCTCGGCGATCACGTCATCGCTAACGCGACGTTGACCATCGGGGGTTCTGATGGCCGGTGAACTTTCCGGGAAGGCCGCGATTGTCGGCATCGGCGCCACCGACTTCTCGAAAAACTCCGGCCGCAGCGAACTTCGACTCGCTGCCGAAGCCGTCCTGGACGCGCTCGGCGACGCCGGTCTGACACCGGGTGACGTCGACGGCATGGTCACGTTCACGATGGATTCCAACACCGAGGTCGCCATCGCGCGGGCCACCGGCATCGGGGATCTGAAGTTCTTCTCCAAGATCCACCACGGCGGCGGCGCGGCGTGCGCGACGGTCCAACAGGCGGCCATCGCGGTGGCGACCGGTGTCGCGGATTGCGTTGTGGCATACCGCGCTTTCAATGAACGCTCTGGTCAGCGGTTCGGCCAGGTACAGCTTCGGTTGGTGGAGAACGCCGATTCCACTGGCGTGGACAACTCGTTCTCGTACCCGCATGGATTGTCGACACCTGCCGCGCAAGTCGCGATGATCGCCAAGCGCTACATGCACCTGTCCGGTGCGACCAGCCGGGACTTCGGCGCCATCTCGGTGGCCGATCGCAAGCACGCCGCCAAAAATCCCAAGGCGTACTTCTACGAGAAGCCGATAACGATTGAGGACCACCAGAATTCACGGTGGATCGCCGAGCCGCTGCGGCTGCTGGACTGCTGCCAGGAGACCGACGGCGCAGTAGCGATTGTCGTCACCTCGGCGGAGCGGGCGAAGGATCTGAAGAACCGGCCGGCGATTATCGAGGGAGCGGCCCAAGGCTCGAGCCCGAACCAGTATTCGATGGTCAGCTACTACCGGCCGGAGCTCGACGGACTGCCGGAGATGGGCCTGGTGGGCAAGCAGCTGTGGTCGCAGTCCGGCCTGAAGCCCGCGGATATCCAGACCGCGATCCTCTACGACCACTTCACGCCGTTCACCCTGATTCAGTTGGAGGAGTTGGGATTCTGCGGCTGGGGAGAGGCGAAGGATTTCATCGCCGATGGCGCCATCGAAATCGGTGGCCGACTGCCGATCAACACCCACGGTGGGCAGCTCGGTGAGGCCTACATCCACGGTATGAACGGCATCGCCGAGGGAGTGCGCCAGTTGCGCGGTACCTCGGTCAACCCGGTGCCCGATGTCGAGCACGTCCTCGTCACGGCCGGCACCGGCGTGCCGACCTCCGGCTTGATCCTCGGCTAGTCCGCTTCGAGGCGACTGCGCGAGCGTGAAGTTGATTCCACGTTCGCGGCCGAGCGTGAAAGTGTGTTCACGTTCGACGGGTGAAGTGACGTTCGATGTGCTTACTGACACGCTGCGACGATGGAGGAGCCATTCCTTGGTAGCGAGGCCGTTGCCAGTGGGGCGCTGACGAGAAGTCAGCTATGCACTCGCTATGCCAGGCTATTCCGGGATGTCTACGTAAATCGGGACGTACAAGTAACTGCCGCTTTACGCGCAAAAGCGGGATGGCTCTGGGCGAAGCGGCAAGGAGTCGTCGCGGGCGTATCTGCGGCCGCGTTACACGGAAGCAAATGGGTCGAGGACACGACGACCGTCGAACTGATCCATGGAAACCGGCATCGGCTGCCCGGCCTCCACACACGCGGGGACCGCGTTGAGGAAGACGAGATCACCGTCGTCAACGGTGTTCCGGTGACTACTCCGGCCAGGACAGTACTCGACCTTGGGTGCTGGTACCCGACCATGAGCGGGGTCGCTGCCATCGACTCGTTGGCCCGTGCGACGGAATTTAAGGCCGCTGACGTTGAGTTATTGGCTCAGCGGTATCCCGGACGTCGAGGTATCGCACGCGCGCGCCTTGCAATCACTCTGTTCGATGCTGGGGCACAGTCTCCCAAGGAGACGTGGTTGCGGCTGGTTCTCGTCGATGCTGGGCTACCGCGGCCGCAAACGCAGATCCCGGTGCGTGATGAATTCGGCACAGTGATCGCATATCTCGATTTGGGTTGGGAACATCTTAGAGTTGCTGTGGAGTATGACGGTGAACAGCACCGCAGCGATCGTTCCCAATATAATTGGGATATAAGACGATTGGAGATACTTCACCGACTTGGCTGGATTATAATTCGTGTCGTAGCAGGGGATCGGCCTGCCGGCATTGTTCGGCGGGTCAAAACTGCATTAGCTGGTCGTGCGTGAAGCCCGCTTCACGCACGACGCCAACCGTCAAACTAGTTTCACGTTCGGCGCCGGTGGCCGCGGTCTCGGCGCACAAGGCCCTAAGCCGGGACGAGCTCCACCCCGGTGAGCACGACGGCGCTCTCGCGAGCCGGCGCGGTAACGGTGGCCAGCAGCCGCCCGTCCTCTTTCCAGACGGCGGCCTTCAGCGTCTCGCCCGGGTACGCGACGCCGGTGAACCGTGCGCCATAGGAGCCGACACCGACTGCATCGCCGTCGAGCACCGCGTCGGTAAGTGCCTTGCAGGTCATGCCGTAAGTGCACAGGCCATGCAGGATCGGCCGTGGAAACCCTGCGGCAGAGGCGAATTCCGGATCGGAGTGCAGCGGATTACGATCGCCGCAGAGTCGGTAGAGCAGCGCCTGCTGCGGCAGCACCGGGATGTCGAGCTCAAGGTCCGGCGCCCGGTCCGGTGCGGCCGTCGACGTGGATGACCCACGGTCGCCACCGAAACCGCCTTCGCCGCGCGCGAAGATCGAACGCCGCTGCGTCCACAGCAGCGTCCCGTCCGGTGCGGTCACTCGGGTCTCGGACCAGATCACCGCGGCTTTGCCCTTGTCCCAGATGTCGGTAAAGCGGGTGACTGCCTTCGCCGTACCCGACGGCGGCAGCGGCGCTGGCGCGGTGACCTGCTCGCTGGCATGCAGAACCTTGCTCAGCTCGATATCGATGCCGGGGAACTGGACGGTTGGCGGCTTGGTGGCGTGGAAGGTTGCTGCCACGTTGCCGAACGTTGGCAGCACCTGCGGGGTGTCGTCGATGAGGTAGCGCAACTCGCGGGCGTCCATCGGGTCGGCGCCGGCACCCAGTCCGAGGTGATAGAGCTGCACATCGCTACTGCTCCACGCGAATTCGATCGGATCCAGCTCGGCGGCCAGTGCGACGTCGGGATTGATCGGCATGTCAGCGTTCTCCAGCGATGTGCAGTGCGGCCAGATAGCCGAAGGTCATGGCGGGGCCGATGGTTCCGCCCGGCCCGGGGTAGGTATGCCCCATCACCGGCGCGCTCACATTGCCCGCCGCGTACAAACCGTCGATCACACTGCCGTCGTCACGCAGCGCGCGACCGTGCACGTCGGTGCGAATGCCGCCCTTGGTGCCCAGGTCGCCCGGAACCATCTTGGCGGCGTAGTACGGCGGATGGCTGATCTCGCCGAGGTTCGGGTTCGGCTTGTTCGTCGGGTCGCCGTAGTACCTGTCGTAAGCGCTCTCGCCGCGGTGATAGTCGGTATCGACACCCGAGCGCGCGAAGCCGTTGAAACGCTGGACCGTCGCGTTGAACTCCTCGACCGGCAGGCCGGCTTTGGCGGCCAGCTCGTCGAGCGTATCCCCCTGAACGATCACACCGGACTCCATCCACTTGCGCGGAATGCGTTGTCCTGGTTGTAATCCAGCGAAAATGTAGCGGTCGCGGTACTGCTGGTCGAACACCAGCCACGCCGGGATGTTCTCCCCCGGCCCCGGCCCCTGGCCGTAGTCGCCGCCATACATGTGATGGCAAGCTTCGACGTACGGCATGGATTCGTTCATGAATCGCTGGCCGGAGATGTTGACGATGATCGAGCCGGGAGAGTTGCGCTCCGACAACGCGAACCACGGTGCACCGACCAGCGGGACGGTCGGCCCCCACCAGGCGTCCTCCATGATGTCAAGTGCGGCGCCGAGCTTTTCGGCGGCGAGAATTCCATCGCCGGTGTTGGCCTTCGCGCCGACCGTCCACTCGGTGGTGATCGGCGCACGCTGGTACTTGACCCGCATCTGCTCGTTGTGCTCGAACCCGCCGCTGCCGAGAATCACTGCCTTTCGGGCTCGAATAAGTTGTGACTCAGCGGCTTCCGACTGTTCGGTGTCGCG
>DATAZN010000156.1:0-5530 GCA_036272035.1 Mycobacterium sp.
ATGACCAAGGACCAACAGCACGAGTTCCCGACCGAGTTTTACGACGCGTTCGCCGAAGGCGGCTGGCTCGGCATCACCACGCCGGAGGAATACGGCGGCCATGGATTCGGCATCACCGAGGCATCCATTTTGCTCGAGGAGATCGCGGCCAGCGGCGCCGGAATGAACGGCGCAAGCTCAATGCACCTGTCGATATTCGGCATGCATCCGGTCATCGTCCATGGGTCCGAGGAGCTCAAGTCCCGCACGCTGCCCCGCATCGTCACCGGTGATCTGCACGTGTGTTTCGGCGTCACCGAGCCAGGCGCCGGACTGGATACCACGAAGATCACGACGTTTGCGCGGCGCGAGGGCGATCACTACGTGGTCCGCGGGCGCAAGGTATGGATTTCCAAAGCGCTGGAATCGGAGAAGGTGCTGTTGCTGACTCGCACCACCAAGTTCGAAGACGCAAAGCGCAAAACCGATGGCATGACCTTGTTTTTAACTGACCTCGATCGCAGCAAGGTCGAGATTCGCCCGATCCCCAAGATGGGCCGAAACGCCGTGTCCTCCAACGAGTTGTTCATCGACGACCTCGAGATTCCCGTGGCGGACCGCGTCGGCGAAGAGGGCCAGGGCTTCCGCTACATCCTCGACGGGCTCAATCCCGAACGCTGCCTGGTCGCTGCCGAGGCGCTAGGCATCGGACGCGCCGCCCTGCGCGCTGCCGTGCGCTACGGCAACGAGCGGGAGGTGTTCGGCCGGCCGATCGGCATGAACCAGGGGCTGCAGTTCCCGCTGGCCGATTCGCTCGCGCGACTAGACGCAGCGGAGCTGATGCTGCGCAAGGCGACCTGGCTCTACGACAACGGCAAACCCTGTGCGCGCGAAGCAAACACCGCCAAGTACCTCTGTGCAGATGCTGCCTTCGACGCAGCCGACCGCGCGCTGCAGACACACGGCGGCATGGGCTACTCGGAGGAATACCACGTGGCCCGGTACTTCCGCGAGGCTCGGCTCACCCGTATCGCCCCGATCAGCCAGGAGATGGTGCTCAACTACCTCGGTGAACACGTGCTGGGCCTGCCGAGGAGCTACTGATGGCGCAACAACAGCAGCAACGTGACGTGTTTCGGCTCGACGGGCGCTCAGCGCTGGTCACCGGTGCGGGCAGCGGACTCGGGGAAGCGATCGCCCGGGCCTTCGCGGCCGCCGGCGCCGCTGTTCTGGTAACCGACGTCGACAAGGACGCCGCGGTTGCGGCAGCGGAATCGATCAGCGCCGCAGGCGGCACCGCACAGCCGTTTGTGCTTGACGTGCGCGACGCGGCAGCGGCGAAACAAGCCGCCGGAGCAGCAGCCGAACTCGGCGGCGGCACATTAAACATTCTGGTCAACAACGCCGGCGCCATCGCGCCCGCGATGTTCGCCGACCTTTCCGAGGAGAAGTTCCGTCGTATCATCGACATCCATCTCGTCGGCAGCTTCGTCTGCAGCCAGGCCGCCTTACACCACGTCCGTGCCGACGGAACCGGGCGCATCATCAACGTCACCTCGGCGGCCGGCCTCACCGGAACAATCGGCCAAGCCAATTACGGAGCCGCCAAGGCGGGCATCGTCGGCCTGACGAAATCGCTGGCCCGCGAGCTCGCGCGCCAATCCATCACCGTTAACGCCGTCGCGCCGCTGGCTGCGACGGCCATGACAGCCAACGTCCGCAGTAACGAAAAGCTGGCAGCGAAAACTCTGGCTCGAATCCCACTGGGGCGGTGGGCCTTCCCGGACGAGATAGCACCAACGTTCGTCTTCCTGGCCTCTGACGCCGCGTCCTACATCACCGGCCAGGTGCTGCCGGTCGACGGCGGGACGGTAATCTGATGCCCCGCAATGTGACTGGGCCGTTCGCCTCGACGGGCCGCGAGGTCTACATCGCCGAAGCGGTGCGCACCCCGGTAGGCAAATCGCATCCGGAGCGGGGGTGGTATCGCGACATCCACCCCAACGCGATGCTGGCGGCCTGTTACACCGAGCTGATCAAACGCACGGGAATCCAGCCCGCAGAGGTCGAAGACCTCGTGATCGGCTGCACCGCCCCGTTCGGCGAACAATCGCGCAACATTGCTCGCAACGCCTGGCTACAGGCGGGGTATCCGCCCGAAGTGCCGGCCACCACGCTCGACCGGCGCTGCGGTTCGGCGCAAACCGCGGTGGAAATGGCTGCGGCGCTGGTGGCCTCGGGCACGCACGACGTTGTCATCGCCGGCGGCGTGGAGCACATGAGCCACGTCCCCATCGACTCCCCCATCAAGATCTCCGAGCTATACGGCGACCCCTGGCCGGCCGAGCTACGCGACCGATACGCCTTCGTGCACCAAGGTGAAAGCGCCGAGCTCATCGCCGACCGTTGGGAGCTGGGCCGTGATGAGATGGATGTCTTCGCGGCGCGGTCGCACCAGAACGCCGCCAAGGCCATCGCCGACGGCCGCTTCGTCGGTGAGATGGTTCCGATGACCCTCGACGGCCAAGTCCGCCACGCTGACCAGTGCGTGCGCCCGGAGACCACGGTGGAGACTTTGGCCAACCTCAAACCGGTGTTCCGCAAGGAGGGCGGGCGGATCACGGCTGGGTCATCCTCGCCGATCAGCGAAGGCGCAGCCGCCGTTTTGCTGTGCTCCGGTGACGCGGCGCAGCGGCTGGGATTGCGACAGCGCGCCCGCATCGTCGACCAAACCACCGTCGGTGTCGATCCGATCATCATGCTGACCGGGCCCATCCCTGCTACCCGGAAGTTGTTGCAGCGCAACAATCTCAGCATCGATGAGATCGACCTGTTTGAGGTCAACGAGGCGTTCTCTTCGGTGGTGCTGGCCTGGCAGCGCGAGCTGCGTCCCGACGTCGACCGCGTGAACGTCAATGGTGGTGCGATCGCGCTGGGCCACGCCGTCGGCGCGACCGGGGCCAGGTTGATCGCCACCCTGATCCCCGAACTCGAACGCCGCGACGCCGACCTCGGGCTGGTGACAATGTGCTGCGGCGGGGGCCTGGGGACAGGAACCTTGATCCAACGGGTACCGACGTGATCAATCTCGGCGACTACGTGACGGCTGGCGCCGGCGTCTGGTGGGGGCAGGCCGCCGCCGAGCCGCGGCCTCTGGTCGACGCGCTGATCGAGCAGACCGACCAGATCGGCCCGTTACGAGTTTTCACCGGGCTGAGCTGGAATGACCAACTCGCTGTCAGCATGCCCGATGCTCTGTCGATGGTCTCCTACGGCGGGCTTGGTGAGCTCCGTGAACTCAGCAAATCGGGGCGACTCGAGGTGGTGCCCTGCCACTACTCGGCGCTGCCGCGAATGTTCGCGGAACGCCGTCTGCCGTGCGATGTCGGCTTGGTGCAGGTGTCACCGCCCGACGCCGACGGGATGTGCTCACTGGGCGTTGGTGTCGACTATGTCGCCGACGCCATTCCGCACACGCCGACACTGATCGCTGAGATCAACGCTCAGATGCCGGCCACCCTGGGAACCACGCCGATACCACTCGATCGCTTCGCCGCGACCATCGCCACTGACCGGGCGCTGCCCGAGGACGTACTGCGGGCGCCCAGCGAGGCCGACCGGGTTATCGCCGCCCGGATCGCTGAGCTCATCGACGACGGCGACACTGTTCAACTCGGGGTCGGATCGTTGGGTTCGGCCGTGCTCGACGCCCTGGATTGCCATCAGGATTTGGGCATCCACACCGGGATGATCACCGATGGCCTGCTCCGATTGATCGACAAAGGCGTGGTCACCGGCAAGCTTAAGGAGATCGACACCGGCCTGGCTGTCGTGGGGACCGCGCTGGGCTCGGCAGAATTGTATAAGCGCGCCGGCGACCTGCCGGTGCGCTTCCTGCCAACCAGTTATACCCATGCCCCGCAGGTGCTTTCGCAGCTGCGTTCGCTGGTCTCGGTCAACTTCGCCGTCGAGGTCGATCTCACCGGCCAGGTCGGCGCCGAGGTAAGCCACGGCGTTTATATCGGTGCCGTCGGCGGTCAGGTGGATTTCGGCAGGGCCGCCGCTTTGACCGGCAAGCGATCCATCATCGCGCTGCGGGCGACCTCGCGCGGCACCTCGACGATCAAGCCCGCGCTCGACGGCGGTGTCGTCACCACCACGCGCTCCGACGTCGACACCGTCGTCACCGAATACGGCGTCGCGCATTTGCGCGGGTGCAGCCTCGCTGAACGAGAACGCAGGCTCAGCGCGATCGCCGCCCCCGAATTCCGCGACCAGCTTGACCGCGAAAGGAGCACATTGTGAATAGATTGCCCGCGCACGTCGACATCCGCGAGGTGGGCCCGCGCGACGGCTTTCAGAATGAACCCGAAACCATCGCCACCGCCGACAAAATCGATCTGATCAACCAGCTGGCTCGGACCGGGCTGCGCCGCATCGAGGTTGCCAGTTTCGTGCGACCAGACGTCATCCCCCAGCTGTCGGACGGCGTCGAGGTGCTGCACGGCATCGATGTGCCCGACTACGTGTCGCTGATGGTATTGGTGCCCAACAGCAAAGGACTCGACAACGCACTCAAGGTGCGCGAGACCTTCTCCGAGGTGGCAATCTTCGTCAGCGCCTCGGAGACACATAACAAGAAGAACGTGAACCGAAGCATCGCCGAGTCGATGGCCGACAACGAAGTCATCGCTAAGCGCATCGTCGCCGAGGGTCTGCGGTGCGCCGCGGTCATCGCGACCTCGTACGGTTGTCCGTTTGAGGGCAAGGTGCCGATGAAGCGGGTGCTCGACATCGCCGAGCAGTTCGCTGCTGCGGGCGCCAGCGAGGTCGGATTCGGCGACACCACCGGGATGGCCAATCCCGCCTATGTCGGTGAGTTCTTCGCTGCCGCTATCGAACGGCTGCCCGGTGTCGAGGTCACCGCCCACTTCCACAACACCCGTGGCCAGGGACTCGCCAATGCTTACGCCGCGCTGCAGGCCGGGTGCACCAGCTTCGAATCCAGCTTCGGCGAACTCGGCGGCTGCCCGGTGCCTGCCGGTTCGACCGGAAACATCGCCTCGGAGGATCTGATTAGCATGTTCCGAGAGATGGACGTGTCCACCGGGATATCGCTGCCCAGCTTGATCAACGCGGCCCGCGCCGCCCAAAGCGTACTCGGCCGCAAACTGACCAGCCACTCCATCGTCGCCGGTCCGATCGACTGGACGCCGAACCCTAACGCTCCCTCTTGCCCTTAGACCATCCCATCACCCATCTCAAAGGAGAGAACAGATATGTCCAACCGCGTCGCGCTCGTCACCGGTGGAGCCCAAGGCATCGGCCGAGGCATCTCTGAAACCCTGGGCGCCAACGGGTTTCGGGTCGCTGTCGCCGACCTCAATCTGGAGGCGGCCGAAGCCACCGCAAAGCGAATTGCCGAAGCAGGCGGTGAAGCCATCGCGGTCCACGTCGATGTGACCGATACCAACTCGGTACGCGGCGCGGTCAAGACAGTCGCCGACGAGCTCGGGGACATCGAAATCGTCGTCAACAACGCCGGTTGGGA
>DATAZN010000157.1:0-12439 GCA_036272035.1 Mycobacterium sp.
GTTCCTCCGGTTGCGTTGGAGCAGTGTCGTCCTCGTTGATCCGGCCGGCACCCCACGTCAGAGCGGAGACGACGCACAGGGTGAAGAACAGTACGACGACACCGCCGGCAGTGAACAGCCACAAGGGGACGCCCGGATCACACTCACGCTGAAGGATCGACACCTCGAGTGTGAGGGGCCGGGTGCTGTTGAGCTGCACCGGAATCTCCTTGACCGGGATTGCCTCGTCAGCGGGCGCCCAGATCGGCACCGCAGCCAACGTTCGGCCGTCGTGGATGCGCACCAGCGTCTTCCACGAGCCCCACACCGGCAGCGGACGATTCGACACGTAATGCCCTGGACCAACCTTGGTGAGCCGGTCGATCACCAGACCGCGTTCGTTGTTCATCCGCCCCTGCCAGGCCAGCACCGTGAGCCAATCCGGATGATCGCTGATGGCGGTGGGCGGATTGATCTGTACGTCGGCCGACACCATCCGCTGTCCCGGTGCACTCGGCAGGTCGGTCAACTTGACGGTGGCGGTGTCCTGGCTGGGCACGTGAATATGCAGGCCGTTGGCGACCGTCCCGCCGATGACGAGGACCGTGAGCGCCACCGCGGTGATGCCGACGCCCCTGCCCGGCAGGCGCTGGCTGGTGAGGACCATCCCGAGCATCGCCGCGCAGATGCCGACCAAGATCGCCACCGGGACGGCCGTCGGCAGCGCTTCGCGCCACAGCGTGATCGGCCACGGGTAGTGGTAGACCGCTCCGATCCACAGCGACTCGAGCCACAGGCCGACGGTGCCGATGCCCAGACCGGCCACGGCGCCGAACAGGATCGGGCGGCGGAACAGCGGGGTCAAGGCCAGCACCTCGACCACCAACGCCGGCCCCAAATACAGTGGGAACCAGTTGATCGCGGCGCCCAGAACGGGTCCGACGATCAGGGCGACCCCGCCGCGCAGCGCGATTGCGAACAGCGCCGCGATGATTGCGGCACCTCGACCCAGCGTGATGCGCGCGACTATCGTTCCCATGGCGGCCGCCGCCGCGATCAGCATCGGCTGGAACACCAACCGGAACTGCGGCACGCCGAAGTCGAATTCAATTTGGTAGACCGACATTCCGATGAGCAGCCCGCCGCAGGACAGATAACGCACGAATCGGACGAAGGGGCGGTCTTTTCGCTCCACTGCGCCATCGTCCGGCGCGTTGGCCTGCAGGTACCGTTCGCCCTCGTACTCCAGCATCAGGACCGCGAACAGGGAGAAGTTGGCGCCGCCGATCATCATCAGATGGGTTGGGCCCCACAACGTGACGTCCTGGCCGAAGATGCGGTGCCAGATGTCATCGAGCGGGAAGCCGATCATGGCATAGAGGCCGCAGCCGGCCATCAGAATGCCGCCAACCGGGGCGTACCAGTTGCGGGTGATCCGCACCGCTGCCGGGCCCGGCTTGTCGAACGGCAGTACCACCGAGATCATGCCGGCGACAAAAATGCCGAACAGGCCGATGATGATGAAGTAGTGCGCGGGGTTCGCCAGCGGACCCGGGTCGCGGCCATTTCCGATGTGCCAGCTGACATCCCAGATGAAGCCGAACAGCGCGCAGATGATCGAGGTGGTGAACACCAACATGGGCAGCGCGACCCACGATGGGCGGTCGAACTTTCCTCCCAGCCATTCCGCAACGCTGGTCAACCACGTGATCCGGTGCGTGCGATGCGCCCAACCGACGTACAGCATCACCGCGCCGATCACCATCGCGGCGATCGACAAACCGATCACCTGGTTCAGTCCGGCGCCGCGCGCCGGCGGCTCCGCTGCAAGAAGGGTCAGAACCACCGTGTACCTCCCACCGCGCTGTGGCCCGCCCGAAATCTTTCGGGCGCTGAACTTACTTCACAGTAGGTAGCCTGGGGGCCCCAGGTTCAAACTTCGGCTGATTTGCTACCGGTCCGTCTCAGTCACGCCGTTCGTCGGCCGTGTCGCGGTTCGTCGCCTGCTGATCATCGTCTGGTGTGCGCCGATCTTTGATCGCGACATACAACACCACGGCGACCACGATCACGGCCGGCAAGAACGCCGGTCCGGCAAGTAGGAGCCAATGGTGAGCGACGTATTCGACGTGTGCACTACTCAATTGCGTTCACCCTCCGGGGCTCTGTTGCCTACCCCTATCAGGTACCCAGTCGCCCCTGCGCCGACCACATGACGTTTGTGCAGGTGCACACCGCTAGCCTAGCCTGGGCACCGTTCAACGCTGGTAGCGAGAAGCCCAGGTTCGCTGCGTCCCGAATGCGTGGACAGGGCAAAGACAAAGACTTAAGGAGTAGCTGGTGACTCAGGCGGCGACTCGGCCAACATCCGACACCGACAGCACCAACATCCTGGCGGTGGCCCGTCACCAAGTGCTCGAGGGTGGCGAGGGCCTGAGCCAGCAGCAGGTGCTGGAAGTGCTGCAGCTGCCCGATGAACGGCTCGAAGAGCTGTTGGCGCTGGCGCACGAGGTGCGGATGGCCTGGTGCGGTCCCGAGGTCGAGGTCGAGGGCATCATCAGCCTGAAAACCGGTGGCTGCCCGGAAGACTGTCACTTCTGCTCTCAGTCGGGATTGTTCGCCTCGCCGGTGCGCAGCGCCTGGCTGGATATCCCCAGCCTGGTCGAAGCGGCCAAACAGACCGCCAAATCAGGCGCCACCGAGTTCTGCATTGTCGCGGCGGTACGTGGACCCGACGAGCGGTTGCTGGCTCAGGTGGCTGCGGGTATCGAGGCGATCCGCGACGCCGTGGACATCCAGATCGCCTGCTCGCTAGGCATGTTGAGCGCCGAGCAGGTAAACCGGCTCGCGGCGATGGGCGTGCACCGCTACAACCACAATCTGGAGACCGCGCGCTCGTTCTTCCCCAACGTCGTCACCACCCACAGCTGGGAAGAGCGCTGGGAGACATTGTCGATGGTGCGCGAGGCCGGCATGGAGGTCTGCTGCGGAGGCATCCTCGGCATGGGCGAGACGATTGAGCAGCGCGCCGAGTTCGCCGCCAACCTGGCCGAGCTGGACCCCGACGAGGTGCCGCTGAACTTCCTCAACCCACGACCGGGCACGCCGTTCGGTGACCTGGAAGTACTGCCGGCCAGCGAGGCGCTCAAAGCAGTGGCCGCATTCCGGCTGGCCCTGCCCCGGACCATGTTGCGCTTCGCCGGGGGTCGCGAGATCACCCTCGGCGACCTGGGTGCAAAACAGGGCATCCTGGGCGGCATCAACGCCGTGATCGTCGGCAACTATCTGACCACGTTGGGACGGCCCGCTGAAGCTGATCTGGAGCTGCTCGATGATTTGCAGATGCCGATCAAGGCCCTCAACGCCAGCCTGTAGAGCGAGACGTTGATGCTCCGCGATCTGCCTGCGCCGGTAGGGGCGGGCCGTTACAACGTCTACACGGGCGATGCCGCCGGCGGCGCGCTGCCGGCGGCGGCCCAGCGGGGCTTAGAGCCGCCCCGATTTTGCGCCGAATGCGGACGCCGCATGGTGGTTCAGGTCCGGCCCGACGGCTGGTGGGCGAAATGTTCGCGGCACGGGCGGGTGGACTCGGCCGATCTGGAGTCGCGACGATGACCCTCGTGCAGACCTGTGGCGCCCCGCGGATTTCTCGACGGCGGGCGGCCATCACAGTGGCGGCGGGACTGCTGCCGGTCGGCGTGCTCGTCGGCGCTCTGTGGGCGTGGCTGGCCCCGCCAATCAGGGGGGCGGTGGCGTTGACCCATAACGGTGAGCGGCTGCACGAATACCTGGGCAGCGAAGCCGATCATTTCTTCGTGTCCGCATTCCTGATGCTGGGGCTGCTGAATGTCGTTGCCGCGGTGGCAGCCGTACTGGCCTGGCAGTGGCGGCCACATCGCGGTCCCGGGATGGTAACCGGGCTGTGCACCGGCATGGTGATCGCGGCGGGCGCCGCAGTCGGCGCGGGCCTGCTGCTGGTGCACTTGCGTTATGGCACACCAGATTTCGCCGCAGCGCCGGTGAGCCACGACCACCCGCTGTACTACGTCACTGAGGCGCCGCCGGTGTTCTTCGGCACGTCCTGGCTGCAAGGCGCCTGCACGCTGCTGCTACCGGCCGCGACCGCGGCACTGGTCTACGCGGTACCGGTCGCGGCAACCGCCCGAGACGATCTCGGCGGCTATCCGGCCGTCAAGACGGTGTATCCGCGGCCTGACAGCGCGGAGAGCGCGCCGCCGTCATAGCGGTCGGTGGTGAACCGCCTTGCCGGTGATCACCTTTGCCGCGATCGCGGCCAGCCGCGCCATTCCGACATAGGTCGCCGGATTGAACATCGTCGGCCATTTCGTTCGGATCAAATGATCGCTCAAAGGCCTGCGTGCATACCGGTCCTGCAGCCAGCGCAGCGCCATCGGCGCCGACAGCGGATGCAGCAGCAGGTGCTCGTTGAACGCATCGCGGTGATAGGTGACATCGGCTCCGCCCGCAGAGTAGGCGTCGGCCAACCGGTCGATGTCCTCGACGTCGATCAGGTAGTCGTGCACGGCCTGCACGATCAGCACCGGCGGCGTGGGCACCTTGGCGCCCAGCCTGATGCTGTCGAAGACGTGCTGAACCTCGGGCATCGTCAGGATTTCTTCCAGGGGCCGGTCGAGGAATTCGCCGACGTCCTTCTTGACCATCCGGAGAACCGCACCCACCGTGGTCATACTTTCCAGCCGCCGCAACAGCGCACGTCCCTCATCGCTGGCGTGCTCGTCGATCACCCGGTCCAAGTCGGGGTAGATGTGGACCAGCGCGGCGATCACCATGGCCGGCAGGCCGGACAAGTAGGTGCCGTTGAGCCGGCGGAAGGTGTGGCCGAGATCGCCGACCGGTGATCCGAGCACCGCGCCGACGATGTCCAGCTCGGGCGCGTAGTCGGCGCACAGCTCAGCGGCCCATGCCGTCGCCAGGCCGCCACCCGAGTAACCCCACAGCGCCACCGGCGCCGAGGAGGACAGCCCAAGTCGCTCGGCATTCAACGCGGCCCGAACCCCGTCGAGAATGAAGTAGCCAGGCTCGAAGGGCGCGCCCCACGTTCCGGTGCGGCCCTCGTGGTCGGGTATCGACACCGCCCAACCTTCAGCCAGGGCGCCGGCGATCAGCAGATATTCCAGCTGAGCCAGCGACCCGATGGCCTGCGCGCGTCGGCGCAACGCGTACGACGGAAAACAGCGGGATGACACGGCGTCGATCGCGCACTGGTACGACAGCACCGGGCAGGGCCGCTCCGGCGTGACGTCGGCGGGCACGATCACCGTCGTTGCCGTCGCCTCCGGCCGGCCGTTCATGTCGGTCGTTCGGTAGAGCAGCTGGGTGGCCATCGTCCGCTGCGGAATCAGGCCGAGAAATGCCAGCTCCACATCGCGAGAACGCAGCACCGTGCCGGGCGCGGCGTGCCGGTAACCGGGCGGTGGCTCGTAGAACGGGTCCTCCGTCGGCAGCAGCGGGCGGGCCTTGGCCTGCAATTCCTCGTGGGGCGCCCGACCGATCCACTCGGCGCCGGTTTCGACAGCGCTCGCAAGGTTGCCAATGTCCATCGGGGCATTCTTGCTTAAGAGGGCGTTAAGAATCCAGTCGGCTCGCCGGTGAGTCGTCCACGTCACGCTGAGCCGGGCGGGCGCAGCGCGGCGAACTCGTCGGTGACCCGCAACTGTGAATCGGTGAAGCGGTACAACGCCGCCGGTCGACCGCCGCTGCGGCCGGAGTGCGCGACGGTGCCAGTCGGGCTGATCACGCCGCGGCGGGCCAGCACGCGCTGCAGGTTGGTGGTATCCACCTGATGACCTAACGTGGCGCTGTAGATGTCGCGCAGCGTCGACATGGCGAATTCGGTTGGAGCCAAGGCGAATCCGATGTTGGTGTAGGACATCTTGGCGACCAGGCGGGTTCGCGCGTGAGCGACCATCGGGCCGTGGTCGAACGCCATTGGTGGCAACGCGGTAACCGGGTGCCAGCGGGTATCGGATGGCAGCTCCGGGACGGCGGGGGAGGGAACCAGGCCCAGGAACGTCGAGGCGATCGTGCGGGTGCCGGGCAACCGGTCGGGCTCGGAGAACACCGCGAGTTGCTCCAGGTGCGCGACTTCTCGCAGGTCAACCTTTTCGGCCAGCTGGCGGCGCACCGAAGTCCTCATGTCCTCGTCGTGGCGCAGTTGGCCACCGGGCAGCGACCACGCACCACGTTCGGGATCTTGGGCGCGTTGCCAGAGCAGGACGCTGAGCTCGGGCTTCTGCATCATCGGGCCTGGTCCGAGCCCGCGAACCTGGAATACGACGGCGAGCACTTCGTGCGCAGTGCTACCATGGGCCATGTTTTCGATTATAAGTCGAAAACCGATGCCAGGAGGCGAAAGGATCGACTATGGCAGTCGTGAATCGCACCGACGTGCTGTCGAACGGGCCGGTTGAAGACATGGCAAGCGATCTGGCCGCGGGAATCACCAACTCTTCCAACGGTTTCGGTGGCGTCGAGGGCGACGAGCAATGGGCTGACGAGATCCGTCGGCTGGCCGACCTGCGGAACGCCACGATCCTGGCGCACAACTATCAGCTGCCGGCCATTCAGGATGTCGCCGACCACGTAGGTGACTCGCTGGCCCTGTCCAGGGTCGCGGCCGAGGCGCCTGAAGACACCATCGTGTTCTGCGGTGTGCACTTCATGGCGGAGACCGCAAAAATCCTCAGCCCGAACAAGACCGTGCTTATCCCGGATCAGCGGGCCGGATGCTCGCTGGCCGACTCGATCACACCCGAAGACCTGCAGGCATGGAAGGACGAACACCCAGGCGCGGTCGTCGTCTCCTACGTGAACACCACCGCCGCGGTGAAGGCGCTCACCGACATCTGCTGCACGTCATCCAACGCCGTCGACGTCGTCGCATCCATCGACACCGACCGTGAGGTGCTGTTCTGCCCCGATCAGTTCCTCGGGGCGCACGTACGCCGGATGACGGGCCGGGACAACGTTCATGTGTGGGCCGGCGAGTGCCACGTGCACGCCGGGATCAACGGTGACGAGCTCACCGATCAGGCCCGCAAGCACCCCGACGCTGAGTTGTTCGTCCACCCCGAATGCGGTTGCGCGACCTCCGCGCTGTATCTGGCCGGTGAGGGCGCGTTTCCGGACGACCGGGTCAAGATCTTGTCGACGGGCGGCATGCTGGACGCCGCGCGCGCTACCCGGGCCCGGCAGGTCTTGGTCGCCACCGAGGTCGGGATGTTGTATCAGCTGCGCAACGCCGCACCTGACGTCGATTTCCGCGCGGTCAACGATCGCGCATCGTGCAAGTACATGAAGATGATCACCCCCGCCGCGCTGCTGCGTTGCCTGGTCGAGGGTGCCGACGAAGTACACGTCGACGCCCAGACCGCACAGCGGGCGCGCCAAAGCGTTCAGCGGATGATCGCGATCGGCCAACCGAGTGGCGGCGAATGAGCATTCACCCGGCCTGGCAGGAGAGTGCCGACGTCGTTGTCATCGGCACCGGTGTCGGCGGACTGGCTGCGGGGCTGGCTGCGCACCGGGCCGGCCGACGGGTGGTCGTGCTCAGCAAAGCCGGCCGCAAGCCCGGTGCGACGGCGACTCACTACGCCCAGGGTGGGATCGCCGTGGTGCTGCCCGACACCGACGACTCGGTCGACGCGCACGTCGCCGACACCCTGGCGGCCGGTGCCGGGCTGTGCGATCCCGATGCGGTGACGTCCATCGTTGCTGATGGCTTTCGGGCTGTCACCGAATTGGTCAGCGACGGAGCGCAATTCGATCAGGCCGCGGCCGGCGGTTGGGCGCTCAGCCGCGAAGGCGGACACTCGCGACGACGCATCGTGCATTCCGGCGGCGACGCCACCGGAGCCGAGGTGCAACGGGCACTCGACCATGCGGCGACCACGCTGGACATCCGGACCAAGCACGCCGCGCTGCGATTGCTGCACGACACGGCTTCGGGAACCGATGCGGTCACCGGTGTGCTGGTGGCCGATCGGCGGAGCATCGGCATCATTCACGCGCCGTCGGTGATCCTGGCCACCGGCGGCCTTGGTCAGCTCTACGGCGCGACCACCAACCCAACCGGCTCCACCGGCGACGGCATCGCGCTGGCGCTATGGGCCGGAGTCGCGGTGAGCGACATCGAGTTCATTCAGTTCCACCCGACGATGCTGTACGACGGCCGCGAAGGCGGTCGTCGCCCGCTCGTCACTGAAGCGATTCGCGGCGAAGGTGCGGCTTTGGTTGACAGCCAAGGCAATTCGGTGACCGCGGGTGTGCATCCGATGGGGGATCTGGCGCCACGCGATGTGGTGGCCGGCGCCATCGACGCCCGGTTGCGCGCGATCGGCGACGAGTGCGTTTACCTCGACGCCCGTGATATCGAGGATTTCGGGCGCCGCTTCCCGACCGTCGCCGCCGCCTGCCGGGCGGCCGGTATCGACCCGGTTCGTCAACCCATCCCGGTGGCCCCGGGTGCGCACTACAGCTGCGGCGGCGTGGTGACCGATGTCCACGGTCGCACCGAGCTGCCGGGGCTGTTCGCCGCGGGCGAGGTCGGCCGCACCGGGATGCACGGCGCCAACCGCTTGGCGTCCAACAGCCTGCTGGAGGGACTGGTGGTCGGAAACCGGGCAGGCCGGGCCGCCGCCGAGCACGCAGCCCTGCTCGGACGCATCCGCGCGACGGCAGGGGAGCCGGCCGGCTGTGCGGCGCTGGCCCGTGGTGACCTGCAGCGCGCGATGACCCGCGATGCCTCGGTGGTCCGCGACGCTGATGGCCTGCACCGATTGATCGGCACGCTGTCGGAGGCTCCGCTGAGCGCCGTCACCACCCGGTCCGGCCTCGAAGACGCGGCACTGACGGTCGCGGCTCGCGCACTGGCGACCGCCGCGCTGGCCCGCGAGGAGAGCCGAGGGTGTCACCACCGGGCCGAATACCCCGATGCGGCTGCCGCACCGGCCCGCAGCCTTGTCGTCCGACTCGGCGCCGACTACAGCGCGCAGGTCGAGGAGCTGGCGGCGGTCTGCTGATGGGCCTCTCGCCGGCGACGATGCAGAGCGTAGCGATGAGGAGGAGCGGCGTGATGTTGTCTGACGACGAGCTCGTCGAGGCTCGTGCCACGGTCGCCCGCGCGCTCGACGAGGACCTGCGCTACGGCCCGGACATCACGACAGCCGCGACCGTGCCCGAAGGCGCAGTGACGACGGCGTCGTTGATCACCCGCGAGCCCGGCGTGATCGCCGGGGTCGACATCGCAGTCCTGGTACTCGACGAGGTGCTCGGCCGCGACGGCTACCGGATCGTCAATCGTGTCGAGGACGGGGCCCGACTGCAGCCAGGTGCGTCGGCGTTGACAGTGGAAGCCCGGATGCACGGCCTGTTGACCGCCGAGCGCACACTGCTGAACACGGTCTGTCACCTGTCGGGGATCGCCAGCGCCACCGCGGCCTGGGTGGACGCGGTGAACGGCACCAAAACCAAGATTCGCGATACCCGCAAGACGTTGCCCGGTCTGCGCGCCCTGCAGAAGTACGCGGTCCGGGTCGGTGGTGGCGTCAACCATCGGCTCGGCCTCGGTGACGCGGCGTTGATCAAGGACAACCATGTCGCGGCCGCCGGCTCGGTGGTCGCTGCGCTGCGCGCGGTGCGGGCCGCGGCGCCCGACCTGCCGTGCGAGGTCGAGGTCGACTCGCTCGAGCAACTCGACGAGATCCTGGCCGAAGGCGCCGAATTGGTGCTGCTCGACAACTTCCCGGTCTGGCAGACCCAGATTGCGGCGCAGCGCCGCGATACTCGGGCACCGGCAACCAAACTCGAGTCCTCGGGCGGGCTTTCACTCGACACCGCTGCGGACTACGCCGGGACCGGAGTGGACTACCTCGCAGTCGGGGCGCTCACGCATTCGGTGCGGGTGCTCGACATCGGCCTGGACGTCTAGGCCGCCTCCCGGCGGTCACCACCGCGGCGGTGCGGCGCCGCGGCCGAAACCCCACGTCGACTGGCCCAGTCTCGGTTTGCTCACTTCATCGGGCACTCGCTGAAAATCGGCCTGCAGCAACGGTTCCGCGTCCGATCCTGCGCTGATGGCCGAACAGGGCGCCCTGAATTCGCAGTCACGGCAATGCCCGGCGAACGTCGGGTAGATGGTTGGCCAACCGGTCATATCCACCGCCTCGGCGGCGATCAACGCCCCCACCGAGGTGATCTCGTTTCGGCTGCGCCGGATGCGAGTACGACGCAACAGCCCCGCTGTGCGCTGCTCGGTGCGTTTCATCGCGTCGCCGCGTGATGCCTGCGCCGAAACCCGTTGATGTTGCGGGACCGATCGACCACCGCCGCTGGCCTCGTGTTGGGCGACCGCTTTCGGCGCGCGTCTCATCGCGGATCCGGTGGGTGGGAATTCGAGCGGGCCGTCGATGCGCACCTCGTTGTGGATGGTGCCGGCGACCTGGACTCCGATGTAGTCATGCTCGAACGCCCAGCAGGCCGCCACCGCCTGCTCGTCGCGGTCCCACCGGTCGACGTCCTGCCACTCGTCGACGATCTGATGGCAGACCATCCAATACTCGTCGGCGGCGTCGACGGCCACCAGGTCGATCCGGCAGGGATAGACCACCGGCGATCCGTCGTGCACCAGCAATCCGCACTCGAGGTCGTCGGGATCCGGGACCAGCGCCTCGACATCGAGGCTGATCTTGACCGGCGCGAAGTCGTCGACCGCATGCGCCCAGGCGTCATAGCAGTCCAGGAGCGCCGCCCCTCGGTTGAGCGACTCGGTTGCGCCGGCCTCGCCCAGCGACCGCTCGAGCGCCTTGTGCACCAACGGCTGGGTCACCTCGTGCTGCCAGTCCCAGGTGCCCGGGTAGTAATACACCGCCAGCGCGTCCTTGAGTGCGGCAGGCAGCGCGGGTTCGACGGCCCCGCTGGACCGCAGGTTGCGACGATGCGGCGAGGCGAAGTCCCACTGTCGCCGGCAGCGTTTGAACCGGGTGCGCTCCGCCGCGGTGATTCGATAATCGACCATCTGTGCAGCCGTTCAGTGCTGGTGGGCGTGATCTGGCCAAGGCTCGTCGATCGGCCACCGACACCGGTCGGCGGTGTCGGCCATCGACTCGAGCTCGGCGAGCAGGTCGTCGAAATACGCGCGCAACCGTTCCGGTTCGTCAAGAGGCCAGGCGGTGGAAACCCACATCCACACGTCGGGCGCGTCGGCCCCAGAGCGGGTTTCAACGACGGTCAAGAATCGCCAGTCGTACGAGTCGTCGCGGCGCTCCAGGTACACGAGATCATCGCGACCGGGGCGTGCCGCCACGATCGAGGCGAATAATTCATCACGAGTCATGCCTGGGCCCCGTCTGTCCAGGATAGCGCGCTGAGTGCCGCGATCTAGTGGCGAAGCAAGCGGCGGGCTGCCGGTTTGGCGGCCTCGAGTGCGGCCACGTCGCCCGCGATGCGGGATAAGATCAACGCTCCCTCGATCAACGAAATCACAGCAACGGCAACGCTTTCCGCTTCGGCCGGCGACCAGCCGTCGGCGCGTAGTCGCTCCTCGATCGCTTTGCACCAGCCGGTGAACGCCCGTGCGGACGCCGCGCGCACCAGTGCGCTGGCATTGACCGATTCGGTGGCGATCGGTTCGATGGGGCAGCCGTCGCGCCGGTCGGCGGTCAGCCCGGCGACTAGCAGGTCAAGCCACCGATCGACGATGTCAGCCACCGGCAGTTCGCTGGCCAAAAATCTGCGCAGTAGTTGCTCGATGGCCGCCCCGGTGACGTCGACGACCGCGGCGGCCAACTGCTGCTTTCCCCGCGGGAAGTGGTGATACAGCGAACCCGGCTTTACGGCGGCGTCGTCGAGGATCTGGTTGAGCCCCGTCGCCGCGTAGCCCTGACGGCGGAACAGGGTGGCCGCGGTGTCGATTAGCGCGGTCCGGCTGCGGTCTGGTCTCGGCACGCTATTGACAATACTTGAGCAATCACTCAAGAATGCTGGAATGAGGCAGCTGACGTTCGAAGAGGCCGGCCGATACGGATGGCGCGACGTCGCCGAGCCGGAGATCACCCAACCGCAGCAAGCGTTGGTCCGGCCGTTGGCGGTGGCCTGCTGCGACCTCGACGTCGCGGTTGCGCGGGGCGCAGCACCGCTGCCGCCTGGATACGCGGTCGGACATGAAGGCGTAGCGGAGGTTGTTGCGGTCGGTGACTCCGTTTCGGGGTTCAGGGCGGGTGACCGGGTGGTCGTGCCGTTCCAGCTCAGTTGCGGGACCTGCCGCGAATGCCGCCGCGGTGTGACCAGTTCATGCGGTTCGCTGCCGTTGATGGCGATGTACGGGCTGGGCCCGCTGGCTGGCCTGGACGGTGGCGGATTCATGTCCGATGTGGTGCTCGTGCCATACGCAGACGCGATGCTGGTTCCGCTGCCGCAGACC
>DATAZN010000158.1:0-2242 GCA_036272035.1 Mycobacterium sp.
GTCCTTACAGCTGCGCCCAGACCGACTTCGTCTTCATATACATCTCGATGCCCTCTTTACCGAACTCGTGACCCCAGCCGGATTGCTTGTAACCGCCGAACGGCACGTCGGGGTCAAAGACCAACTGGCAGTTGACCTGCACGCTGCCCGCTTGCAGACGCTTGACGATCCGGTGCGCACGGCCCAGGTTCTCGGTATAGGCCGTCGCGGCCAGCCCGTAGGTGGTGTCGTTGGCCAGAGCCACCGCCTCGTCCTCGTCATCGAACGGCAGGACGCTTACCACCGGCCCGAAGATCTCCTGCTGGAAGAGCCGCATGCCCGGGTCGACGTTGGTCAGTACAGTCGGGTGGACGAAGTAGCCCTTGCGGTCGAGGCGGTAGCCGCCGGTAACAACGTCGACGCCGTCGCTCTTGCCTTCGTCGATGAAACCCATCACGCGAGTGAGTTGCTTCTGGCTGATCAACGGGCCGCTGACACAACCTTCCTCGCTGGGTGCGCCGTACTTGAACGTATTGGCCATCATCGCGATGCCCTCCACGACTCGGTCAAACACGCCGCGCTGCACGAAGATTCGAGACCCGCACACGCAGCCCTGGCCGGAGTGCACGAAGATGCCGAGCGAGGCCATCAAGATGGCCTTGTCCAGGTCGGCGTCGTCGAAGATCAGCACCGGCGACTTGCCGCCGAGTTCGAGCGTGACCTTTTTCAGGTTGTCGGCCGATGCCCGCACGATTTCCTTGCCGACCTCTGTCGAGCCGGTGAAGGCGACCTTCTCGACTCCCGCGTGGGCGGTGATCGCCGCACCCGCGGTGTGGCCGTAGCCGGTCAGCAGGTTCACCACGCCCTCGGGAACACCGGCCTCGTGCACCAGGCGGTCGAGCAGCAGAGCCGAAAGGGGCGTCTCCTCAGCGGGTTTGACGAGCATGCTGCAGCCGGCGGCCAGCGCCGGAGCGAGCTTGGCGCTGGCGTTGAAGATCGGGCCGTTCCACGGGAAGATCAGGCCCACGACGCCGTAGGGCTCTTTCAGCGTGTAGGCGTGCATGTCGACGTAAGCGTCGCTCGCGATGCCGTCGGTCTTCACGTCGTAGGCGACGCCGTTGAGCTTGGAACACCAGCCCGCGTAGTAGCGGAAGAACTCCGAACAAGTGGACATCTGCAGGGTTGCCTGCATCAGCGGCATGCCGGTGTTGAGCGAGTCCAGTTGGGCGAACTCGTCAGCGTGCTCGTCGATCAGATCCGCGATGCGCCAGATGACCTTGGCTCGCTCGCGGCCCGGCAGCTGGGACCAGACACCGGCTTCGAAGGACGCCTTCGCCGCTGCGACGGCCTCGTCGACCGCCTCTTCGCCGCAGTCGGTGAATTCCGTGATGGTTTCTTCGGTCGCGGGATCGATGACCGAAATGACATCACCCGAGCCGGGTCGCTTACGGATGTCGTCCAAGAGTTCCTGCAGCGCCATCTGATCCCTTCCATGCCATTCACGTCGAATGCTGAGCACCTGCTTAGCATCGCTGACGTCGCCCGGTCAAGGCGCGTGTCGGCTATGGGTTCGCCGGGCCGAGCGCTTTGGTCAACAGCACCGTGAGCCGTTTCTGCTCACCGGTGCTCAACCGTCCGGTCAACGGCGTGATCCGGTCACCGATGGCCGCGGTAACATGCGGGACCAAACGCCGAGCGGACTCGGTCAGGGTGACCCGCACCGAGCGGCCGTCGTGCGGGTCGGCGGTTCTGGTGACCAGGCCGCGTTGCGCTGCCCGGTCGATCAGGCCGCTGATCGTCGAGCGCTCCAGGCCGGTGAAGGTCGCCAGGTCGGCCATGGTGGGTTCGCGGTCCCGCAGGATGCCCAGCACCCGCAGTTGAGTGAGCGACAGGTCATGCTCGGCCGCGACTTCGGTGAGGACCGCCATCAACGTAAAAGACGTCTGCGCCAACGCATCTCGCAGATCTGCGAGGTGGTCGTCGGGCCGGATGCGATCGGTTGTCATCGGCACGACGATACCAAATAGATGGCATTGCGAACTAGATAAAGCCAACCGTGTGGGCGCGCCCGGGCTGGGTCGGGTGCAGTAGTTCTTTGCCCCAGATGTTCGAACAAAGCTTTCTCCCAGATTTCGGCTGTTCTTCATATGTTCGCCGCTCTGGGCTTGGACACTGACGTTCCCATCAACGCCGAGAATGAAGGAAGCGCATCAAATGCCCTTACCTCGCTGGCTGGCCAGAGTTACCATCCCGATGATCGCCG
>DATAZN010000159.1:0-3014 GCA_036272035.1 Mycobacterium sp.
GGAGTAACCCTCCAGCACTGCCTTGGTCACCTGGGGGAATCGGGTGCCGGCCGCTTCGATGGCAGCGGCAACGGCTGGATCTGGTCGCGCGGCCGCGAACTCCGGGTCGTTGGCGGCCAATTCTGCGGGGCGACGTTCCTGGTCTTCTTGGATCTCACTCGACATGTTAGAACCTCAGAACTTTGCGAATTGGGAAATCTGTTCGTGCGACGTTGCACGCAATGAGTACTACGTTAGCAAAGGTAACGATATTCCACGCACCCCTGAATTGGCGACGATATGTGACTAATTCCACGCACCCCGCGCGTCGACACGCACCCAGCGTCAACGCCCAGCTTTGCGGGTACCCGCTTCCGATGCGCGCGTCACATCCGCCGGACAGGATTCGTGATCGCTCGACGGCAGGCACTCTGCGCGATACGGCCCGCCGCATCGGTTCTGAAAACCGGAAATGTTGTCGGGAAACAACACGTAATCGGCCGGTTTTCAGCGTGAAATACGGTTCACCAGCATGACCCGCACAGACCGGCGTGGCAGGCCGCTCAAGGCCTTCCTGCAGGCCGAGATCGCCGGCGCTGACGTCACGATCGAAGAGATGCGCAAGGCTTGTGGCCTGACCCGGGCCAGCTATTACGGAGAACCCAGCGGCACCGGTCGAGGCTTCGACGACAGCTTCCCCAACTCCGAAGAGCTGCGGCAGGTGGCCGAGCACTACAAGTTGGGCGAGAACGGGTGGGTCAGCCTGTTGGTCGAATTCGGTTGGCTTCAACCAGTCCCCGGCACGCTTCGCATGCCCTACACCGCCGAAAAGCCGGGCCCATTGCAGGCGCCGCCGATCGGTTTCGTCGCGCTTCGCGATGCTCTGTCGCGCTATCAGAATGCCTCGGTGCTCCTCGTCTCGTCAGACGGAACGGACGTCTCGCTTGCGCCGGTGCGCCAAGCGCTTCAAGAACAGCCCGACGGCTTTTTGATGGTGTTCGGCACCACGCCGCCCACCGACAGTTGAACGCCTAGGAGCCTGCTGAATTAATCCGCGTGGCTTTGAGGGTTAAGCCTGCGTTTTTGGGATGATTGTTGGGTGCAGGGTCACTCCGATGATCAGCGTGAGTTGTTGGATGCCGAGTCGGTCGCGGGTCATCTTCTCAAGCCGGGCAGTGTCTTTGGTTTTTTGGCTGCCCATCGCCGGGAGTTGTTTCCCGAGGAGATGTTCGCTGATCTGTTCCCGACGCGGCGGGGACGTCCAAGTGTGCCGGCCGAGGTGATGGCGGCCGTGATCACTTTGCAGGCATTGCACGGCTTGTCTGATAACGAGACCGTGGATGCGGTGACCTTCGATCTGCGGTGGAAGGCGGCCTGCGGGTTGCCGATCACGGCGGGGGCGTTTCATTCCACGACGTTGACCTATTGGCGGCGCCGGTTGGCGGCCTCGGATCGTCCGAACCGGATCTTTGAGGCGGTCAAGGCCGTGGTGGCTCACACCGGGGCGTTGGCGGGCAAGACGCGGCGGGCGTTGGATTCCACGGTCCTCGACGATGCGGTGGCCACCCAGGACACCGTGACTCAGCTGATCGCCGCGATCCGCGGGGTCGGCCGTGAGATCCCTGCCGCCGCCGGGGTAATCGGCGAGCATTGCACCGGCCACGACTACCACGACCCGGGTAAACCCGCGATCGCCTGGAACGACAAGGCGGCCCGCGATGCGCTGGTCGACGCCCTGGTCAGCGATGCGCACCGGGTGCTCGGTCATCTGCCTGAGCAGCAACTCGGTCCGCGGGCGGCCGAGGCGGTGGCGTTGTTGGCGCTGATCGCCGGCCAGGACGTGGAACCCGCGCAGGGCTCTGATGGCACCGATGGGCACTGGCAGATCGCCCGGCACGTCGCCGCTGACCGGGTGATCTCCACGGTGGATCCCGACGCCCGCCACGCCCACAAAACGGTGCACCGCCGCCAGGACGGCTTCAAAGCCCACATCGCCATCGAACCCGACACCGGAATCATCACCGAGTGCGCGCTGACCAAGGCCAGCGGCCCCGACAACCACGAAGCGGTCATCGGACTGGCGCTGCTCGACGACCAAGACGCGCCGGTGCGGGTCCTCGGCGATGCGGCTTACGGCACTGGTGCGACGCGGGCGGCATTGGCCGCCGCCGGCCATACCGCGGTGATCAAACCGATGCCGCTACGCACCCCGGTGCCCGGCGGTTTCACCAGCGATGACTTCACCGTCGACTTCGATGCCCGCACCGTGACCTGCCCCGCCACCCACACCATGGCGATCCGACCCAGCGGCGGTGTTAGCTTCGAAAGACACTGCCGCACATGTCCTTTAACGCAACGGTGCACCACCGCCACACGCGGACGCCACCTCACCCTGGGCCCGCATGAACAACGCTTACGCACCGCCCGGACCCTCGCGCGCGATCCTGACTGGCAGGCCGAATACCGCCAACATCGCCCCATGGTCGAACGCTCCATCGCCTGGCTCACGCGCAATAATCGCAAAGTCCGCTACCGCGGAGTGGCCAAAAACGATCACTGGCTGCACCACCGAGTCGCCGCCCTGAACCTGCGCCGACTCATCACGATGGGCCTGAACCACAACGGCACCACCTGGGCCATCGCCTAACCCCGACCATCACCAAGGGCCTTGCCCGCGGCCAAAACCAGTGCCACGCTCGAAATGGCGGGGCGACCTCTTCTGTCGACCCTCAGGTCTGACTTCACACTGCCGCACGACGGCTCGAGGCGCCCCGCCCCAAACCCACTAATTCAGCAGGCTCCTAGGGCTCCAAGGGCCACCTATACGCTGGTCTGCGATATCAGCCCGTGCAGAGGAGTTACGCCAAATGGGACACGTCAGTGCAGCCAGCACGATTCTGATCAACGCTGAGCCCGCAACCGTGCTGTCCGCCGTCGGTGACTACCAAAACGTCCGGCCCAAGATTCTGTCTTCGCATTACCACGACTACCAGGTGCTGGAAGGCGGGCAGGGGCAGGGAACGGTCGCTAGCTGG
>DATAZN010000160.1:0-6037 GCA_036272035.1 Mycobacterium sp.
AGGCAATCGACGTGCGGACAGCAGGCCGCGGCAACGCTTCCGCAACCGCACGCGAGCTCGTATGCAACAAAATAGGTTTGGGGTTTCCGGCAAAGTAGCCGCCCAGAATCCGCGCTCGCCGGTCATCTCGTCGTGAAGGCCGCCGAAAATGTGGCCGGACAGGTCAATCCGGCGGCGTGGGGGTCATCGATCCGATGTAGTACGTTTCATGCCCGGTCGGGTAGCCGCCGCCGTCGGTGGCGATGTGAACGTGGTCGTAGTGGTTGGCGGTTTCGTTGCCGAAGTTCGCTGTCCAGCTTCCCTTGCCGACGCCCGGATAGATTTTCTGCCGCCAGATCACGTGGTTGATCCCCAATCGCTTGGCATTGGCCAAGGCAAACCCCGCGATTTGGTTGCCGAGCTCGATGCCTTCGGGGGAGTCGTGGTTCGGGATCATCACGTCGATGGCCAGTCCGCTGGGATGCCAGTTCAGGGCATCCTGCCGGTAGTCACCGATGGTGGTGATCTGCGGAAACAACGCGCTGATCGCACGGGCAGTCCAGATGGTGTTGACCTGCAACCCAAGGCCGGCCTGCGAAAAGAAGATCGCCGACGAAATCCTCAGCCGTGACTGCGAACCGCGCATTTCCCTTTGTTCTAACGCAGGCGCAAAATTATGGTTTCGGCCGGCTGGGTGCGGCGAGGCTGGTGCACCCGCAGCTGGCCACGACCACTGAGACGCTGCGGCGATCGGAATACGTGACACCGGTTCGAATCACGCGTTGAACGGCCAGCTGGGACGATACCGGCTATCGCAAACGTGGTCATGGACCATAAGCCCGGACGGCGTTAGCTGGTTGTGCTCTAATTGTCACTATTCTCCATGCGCACAACCTAGGGTGGCGACGGATGAGAAGACGGATGAAAGACGCCAGCGGGACCGCTGCCGATACCGGCGATAGCCGCGTGGCGGTGAATGTGCGGGTGCGTGTATCTCCGGGGACGGGCGGCGAGGTCGGCGGCACCGTGGTCGAGGATTTCGGCGATCTGGCGGGGCATGCAGTGGATATCGGTGAGAACTATATAGTTGGCCCCGCGCGGAGATGGGCGGTGGCACTCGACGCGGGCGGTTTGGTTTTCGTCGACAGCGACCAGTTGTTCGCCGAGTAGCTGTCGCGGTTTACCCACCGTCGGGCGACCATCTTTTTCAGTGCGGCGGCGCTATCGGACACAGAGTGCCAGCCAGCGTGCAGAACTCGAGATCGCATCGCACTTAGTCAACGCTCCGACTGCTCGATCTCGTCAAGCTGTCTGTCGAGGTCCGTTAGTTCGATTGCCAGACGCCGCAATTGGCGTGCGACGGCTGCGCGCCGCTGCTCAAGAAGCGCGCGGCGCTCTTCGCGGCCCATGTTGTGTGCGTCTGTCTACATGGTGGTCGCTCCAGCGATCGTGTGGGGCGCCGCGCTGGGTGGGAGATCCCGCGGCGCGCTCGAGGCGGGCCGGCCTTACCGCCGAGGAATTGCGGGAGATTCCTCAACTTGTAAGAACTCAGCAGGTCGATGCCGTAGGTGACCGGTCTTGACGCCGTCAAGAACCGAGAACGAAACCGCAGGTAACGAGCGAGAGCGAATCGGAACGAGACGAAGCGAAACCGCAGTTCAGCCGCGTTTTAACTGGTCAGAGCAGGGGTTCGAGGCCCCTTAGCTCCACCAGAATTTATGCAGGTCACAGCCTTAAAGCCAAGTGATACAGAGGCCTCGTCGAGACCGTCGGATTGGACTATCCCCAAAGGGGGTAATGGTCGGCGAACCGCTGTGAGACTGTGTGGCGGCGCCGGGGATGTAGTCAGGTCGATGTGGTCGAGGCGATACTTTGTCGCAGCAGTCCCAGCCGCCGTTTGTATTCGTCGTCGTCGATGTCCCCGCGCGCATAGCGTTCGGCAAGCACTTGCTCTGCGTTGCTCGCCCCCGTGGCGTGAGTCGTGCCGGTGGTCCGCTGCGACAACGACAGCAGATATCGCGCGAGCAGCACTACGGCGGTAATTACCAGCGCCCAGAAGACCACCGTTGCAAAGGTCGTGAGGATCCAGCTGCCCCATCCCCAGTGACCGTCGTCCATCATCATCATCGAGACCGCCTTTCCAAATTGACTATGCTCCAACGCCTTCGACGGTGAGGACGCTGCGATTAGTCCTATTCCGTTTGTGTTGGCATTTGCGCGCATGCCCGGACCCCACACATGAGAACGCCAGATGCAGTCGGCCACGGCAATCAGTGGCCCAGCGGCCATGATGGCGATGACGATCGCTAGTGCAGCGCGAGTCTTGACTTTCACCGACTCCTGTGGCGGCCTCGCGAGCCGTTCGGCTCGCGCCAGCACGGCCAAATCGGCCGCCGCCAACGCTTCAGCTGGGACCGCCGTGCACAGCGCGATCAGGCCCGATAGCAATGCTCGGCGGCTATGCCGGCGCGCCGCAACGTCATCGGCGCACATCTCCAATAATCGTGGAACCTGTTGCGCCCCTTCAGTGATTAGGCTCAGGCGAGGAAACACCGCGGCCAGAGCGCGCAGCGCCCTGACGATCGCCGCGTGGTGGCCGGCCAGGTGGGCGCGTTCGTGAGCGAGCACCGCGGCCAGTTGGCGATCATCGAGTGCATCTCGGGCCGCGCTGGTCACGACAATGGCTGGCGGTCGGCCCGCGACACAGTAGGCGGCAGCTTTGCTGGCCTCGACGATCACCACGTCAGCCTCGCTCGTGCGATGACCGACCAACCGCACAGCCCGAGCGTGCTCGTGCGCGCGAGCACGCATTCCCAGCACGGCGGTGGCCAGCCGCATGCCGGTGATCGCGGCCGCCACCGTGGCCCCCGCAGCGATCACGACCAGCGTGATCTGCGGCGCGATCCCGGCATCTCCGCTGATCGTGCGCTGCAGGCGGGTCAGGCAGGATGCGGCGACCGTGCGGGGATGAGCCCAGTGGCTTATCACTTCGACGATGATCAACGCCGCGGTCGCCAGCCAGGAACCCACCACAGTGCCGATCGCGCTCAACCATGTCGCCACCCCAAGGCGGGGAGCGTTTCCGCTGTAGGTCAGTGCCCGCAGGAGCGGAGGGGCGGCTACGAGCATCGCGATGCTGTAGAGGAGAAGTCCAACTACAACGCTGATCACCGCTTCGTTCCTTTTGGCGGCCGCCGCAGGACAGAGCGCAGGCGCTCGGATTCGTCGGCGCCGATTTGTTCGACGAAATGCTGCAGTACTAATTCAGGGCTGCCGCCGCCGTCGAGGGCCTCGCGCATCAACCGCGCGCTGTGCTGCTCACGCGACAGGGTGGGCCAATACCGATAGGCCTTGCCGTCGCGTTCCCGCGCTAGCCAGCCCTTGGTATGCAGGTTGTCCATGGTGGACATCACGGTGGTGTAGGCGATGCTGCGCTCGGTGGCAAGTTCATCGAAGAGCTCACGCACCGTGGTTGGTATCGCGGAGTCGCGGCTCCACACGCGGTCCATGATGACCGCTTCGAGTTCGCCGAATCCTCGGATCCGCACTACTGATCTCCTAGCTACCCCAAAGCCGCTGGGCTTGGCCGCAAGGGTTGGAACTGCGACAGATCGGACGCCCGCTCTCCCAGTATCTACGTACCAAGATAGTAGACCACGATGGCGGGACACGCGAACCAACTGTGGGCGCCCTGCGCCGAGCCGATCCGCCGTCCGTAGCCGCCTCAAAGCTCTGGTTGCCGGTCCTTGCAACTAGCGTCTACGATCTACGTAGCTAAATAGTAGAACAAGGGAGGTGCCTCCCCGCGATGTGATCTGTTGTGGAGGCGCCTCTTCACCCCGACCGAGAGGAATCGACGATGGGATTTTTTGGCGAGTTGGGTAGCGATCTTCGCGAGCGCAAGCGTCTGATCGCTGCCGTCTTCGCTTCCGCCTGTATCGCGGTGGCGACCTTCTTAGCCGGAACTTGGGCCGGGTCCTCGGGGATGTTCACGCTGCACCCGGTGACAGCCTCGGCCCCCCACCCCGACAACCCGCCACCACCTGATGCGCCGAAGCCCGGCGACATGAAAATGCCCGACAACATGATGCCCGATATGCCTAAGCCCAGCGGTATGCCAATGCCCAGCGGGACGCCGATGCCTGGCGGGATGATGCCTGGCGGGATGATGCCCAATGAGACGCCGATGCCCAGCAATTCGGGCTAGTCAGAAGGCAATCGGGAAATCACGGTGCTTGATACCGTTGGTGGGCTGCCGGCACATCCCCTCTTGGCGCACGTGGTCGCGATCTTTCTGCCGTTGACCGCGCTGCTCGCCATACTCGTGGTCGTTTGGCCCGCGGCGCGCCGCCGCATCGGTGGCGCCTCGTTGTTCGTGGCCGCGGGCACCCTAATGACGATCCCGCTGACCACGTCGGCCGGCGGCTGGCTTCAACAGCGCGTGATGGGCAGCGAAACCCTTAGCCGTCACGCCGAATTGGGTGGGCAGCTGGTCCTGTGGTCCGCGCTGTTAACGATCGCCATGGTGTTTTGGTGGGCGCTACACACGCCGCTCTTCGCTGACGAGATTGCGACGCTGCCGCCAGTGGCCCGACGCGGCGCAATCACTCTTGCCGGAGCAGCCACGCTGCTGTTCGCGGCGATAGCAGCGTGGTCCGTGGTGCAGGTTGGTCACACCGGCGCAGAGGCCGTGTGGGGCGGCATGCTCTGCTGCAAATGACCGGATACCGCACCTCCGGCGGCGCAATCCTCGTGTAGGTCTCCGTTGGCGATCCACGTCAATCTGATCTACTATCTATGTACGTAGACCGTAGACCTTCTCGTGTGCTTCCGACGCAATGAGCGGCTAATGCCGGTGGATGGAGGGTGCCGATGGCGACTAGGAACGGCTCCAATGCCGCCGCAAAATCAAGGCGTGATGGACGTAAAGCCGTTGCACACGCCCGATCGAGCGCCCGCACCGGGACGAGGTGGCGGGTTGCCGCCAGCGGCATCGTTGCGCTGGTGGTGTTACTCACCATCGCGAGATCGGTTGGCGGGCAGCGTACATCACAGACGAAAGGCCCCGACATCAACGATCCCGCGGCGACCATCGCGGTGGGCGGCTACACCACCCCGCCGTGGCCGGCCCCTGCCGACGCTACGGCTGCGGTGAACGCAGCTGGGCTGCCGATGCTGGGTCGCGAAGGCAACGTTGAACATATCCACGCCCACCTCGACGTGCTGGTTGACGGTCAGACAGTGCCGGTGCCGGCCGACATCGGTATCGACGTGGACCGCCGCACCATCAGCCCGTTGCACACCCACGACGCCAGCGGCGTGCTCCACATTGAGTCGCCGGCGAAACGGCAGTTCAGCCTAGGTGAGTTTTTTTCCGAGTGGCAGGTGAGTCTGTCCGAAGACAACCTCGGCGGATTGCGAACTGGCGGCGGCAATGTCGTCCGTATCTTCGTTAACGGCGCTCAATGGACCGGGAATCCAGGGGCGATCATGCTCGGAGCACACGATGAAATCGCCGTCGTCTACGACAGACCGCAGTCCGGCGAGACGATTCCCCGAAGTTACGACTTCGGCGGTGGGTTGTGATTTAAGGCTGTCTGATTCCGAAACAGGCTGTGGGCGGAAAGATTTAAGTGATCGCTTCAAGGAGGTCCGGGTAATGACGATGCGCAATATGCCGCCAGTGTGGCACACGGGGTGGCTTCCCCCGCCCGCGCTTACGGCGGCTTTCTTGGCCCTGATCATCGCCGCTGTTGTAGTCGCGGCGCGATATTTAAGGGAGCCGCCACCCGAGAGTGGCGCCAATACAACGGTTCGACCACCCGACGACACTGAGAAACCGTTCCTACAACGCCACGCTCGCGGCGAAGTTGACGACGCTGAATACCAGCGGCGCTTCGAGATGCTGCACGCGACGGCTGAGCGCCATGCGTCCTGAACGTCAAATGACCAGACGGGCTGCGGTCGCCGTGCTCGCCTTGGGTGCGGTCGCGGGTCTGGGGTATGCGATGCGCGGGGCCTTGGGATCGCCCGGGCCGATCATTCGGCTCATCGACGA
>DATAZN010000161.1:0-23914 GCA_036272035.1 Mycobacterium sp.
GGGCAATTTTCAGAATTGCTATCAAATAGCTAATGTTTACAATTGAAACCTGCTCATAAATACCACAATTAGGCAACAGTCGTACCCGCATATCTTTCAATGATCTACACGTGTTGAATGATAGCGGGACAAGTATAAAGGTGCTCTGAAGTGTACAAAAGCCTTGATTTCATACTCGTGTAACTGCCGTGTTGACAGTAAGTAACTGCTGAGCTCGCCGGGGTTCTACATCTCGACGCAGGCGCTAAGCACACCCGCTCTGCTGCCGCTTCCTGGGCGCGGTCGTCATTTCGCCACAAAGATAGCCATCTCCGTCTCTCCGCACTCAGATTCGGACTATTCTTTGCTCCGTATGAACAGAACGCCCGCTACTCCGATTGCCATCATCGGGATGGCTTGCCGACTTCCCGGAGGCATCGAATCGCCGGACCAGTTATGGCGCGCGTTGCTGCGCGGCGATGACCTGGTCACCGAGATTCCACCCGACCGATGGGACGCCGACGAGTACTACGACCCCGAGCCGGGCGTGCTCGGTCGGCCGGTGTGCAAGTGGGGCGCGTTTCTGGACAACGTCGCCGACTTCGATCCCGAGTTCTTCGGAATCAGCGAGAAAGAAGCGACTGCGATGGATCCGCAGCACCGCTTGCTGCTGGAAACTTCGTGGGAGGCCATGGAGCACGGCGGTTTCACCCGGGAGAAACTAGCCGACTTGCGAACCGGCGTCTTCGTGGGATTAATGCATGCCGATACCCAGGCCCTGGAGGGACCGTACGGATATCTGGGTAACAGCTTCGCCATGGGGTCGGGGCGGATCGCCTACGCCATGGGACTGCACGGTCCGGCGATGACGGTGGACACCGCATGCTCGTCTGGCCTCGCGGCTATCCACCTGGCCTGCCGCAGCCTGCATGACGGCGAAAGCGACATCGCGCTGGCAGGCGGCGCTTCGGTGATGCTTGATCCCCGCAAGGCCGCTTCTGGCTCGGCCATCGGCATGTTGTCTCCGACCGGACGCTGCCATGCGTTTGACGTGGCCGCCGACGGATTCGTGGCCGGCGAGGGTTGCATCGTGATGCTGCTTAAACGGTTACCCGACGCGCTTGCCGGTGGCGACCGGATCCTCGCCGTGATACGCGGCACGGCCGCCAATCAGAATGGCCACACGGTGAATATCGTGACACCGTCGGCGCCTGCACAGGTCACGGCCTACCGTGCGGCGTTGGCCGCGGCGGAGGTGGATCCCCGCAGCGTAGGCATGGTCGAGGCACACGGCGCCGGCACCCCGGTGGGTGACTCCATCGAATACGCGAGCCTTGCCAAGGTGTACGGCGTCGACGGCCCGTGCGCGCTCGCATCGGTGAAGACCAACTTCGGACACACCCAGTCGGCCGCCGGAGCGCTTGGGCTGATGAAGGCCGTCCTCGCCGTCCGGCATGGTGTCATTCCGCGCAATCTCCATTTCACCCGGATGCCGGATGAGTTCGCTCAGATCGAGACCAACCTCTTTGTCCCGCAAACGAATACGCCGTGGCCAGCAGACAACGGTCGCCAAGGGCCTCGACGGGCGGCGGTGTCGTCTTACGGGTTCTCGGGAACCAACGTGCACGCCGTCCTGGAGCAGGCCCCCGAAGCCACTGCGCCCGAGGATATCTCAGCCGAATCGCCGACAACGGCACCACTGCTTTTCCCGCTATCGTCCACGTCGGCCGACGAACTGCGCCGCACTGCCGGCCGGCTGGCCGACTGGGTGGAGGCACACAAGGACGTCGCGTTGGCGGACCTGGGCTACACGCTGGCGCGGCGGCGCGCCCACCGGCCGGTCCGAACCGCCGTTATCGCCAGCACCTTGCCCGAGCTGACCGAGGCGTTGCACGAGGTCGCCGACATTGATACTCCGCATCAGGCCACGGTCGGGCGCGATGATCGGGGTCCGGTGTGGGTGTTCTCCGGGCAGGGTTCGCAGTGGGCGGCGATGGGCGCTGACCCGCTCGCGAACGAGCCCGCGTTCGCCGCGACCGTCGCCGCGGCGGAGCCGCTGATCGCCCACGAATCCGGATTCTCGGTGACCGAGGCGATGTCGGCACCCCGGATCGTGACCGGTATTGACCGGATCCAGCCGACGCTGTTCACCATGCAGGTCGCCCTGGCCGCCACCATGAAGGCACACGGGGTACGCCCGGGCGCAGTTATTGGCCACTCCCTCGGGGAGGCTGCGGCGGCTGTCGTTGCCGGCGCCTTGTCGCTGGAAGACGGGGTGCGGGTGATCTGCCGCCGTTCGCGGCTGATGACCCACATCGCCGGCACCGGGGCCATGGCATCGGTGGAACTACCGGCCGATCAAGTGCTTTCGGAGCTGGTGGCTCGCTGCGTTGATGACGTCGTGGTGGCAGCGGTGGCCTCGCCGCAGTCCACAGTGATCGGCGGCGCCACCGAGACGGTCCGCGATCTGATAGCAGCGTGGGAGCGGCGTGATGTGATGGCCCGCGAGATCGCCGTCGACGTCGCATCGCACTCCCCCCAGGTAGAGCCGATTCTCGACGAGCTGGCAGATGTCTTGGCAGGGCTGAATCCGATGACGCCAGACGTTCCCTATTACTCCGCGACGCAGTTCGACCCGCGAGAATCGCCGGTCTGCGATGGCTTCTACTGGGCCGACAATCTGCGCCACACAGTGCGGTTCGCAGCGGCTGTGCAGGCCGCATTGGAGGACGGGCATCGGGTTTTCGCAGAACTGGCACCACACCCCCTGCTTACCCACGCTCTCCAGCAGACCGCCCGCAACTTGGATATGCCACTGGCCGCACTGGCCGGCATGCGCCGCAACCAAGCGCTATCGCACGGGCTGCGCGACTTTCTGGCGGAGCTGCACAACGCGGGTGCGGCGGTGGACTTTTCGGTGCTGTACCCGGCGGGGCAGCTGGTGGACGCGCCGCTGCCGACCTGGACGCACCGTCGGTTTTTTTTAAACCGGGACGGTCAGGAATCCCAAACACGCAGCGGTTCAACCGTTTTAGTTCATCCGTTGTTGGGGCAGCATGTGCGCCTGCAGGAGCAACCGGAACGGCACGTGTGGCAGGCCGAGGTCGGCACTGCGGCGCAACCGTGGCTGGGCGATCACCAGATTCGCAACGCCGCTGTCCTTCCGAGAGCGGCCTACTGTGAGATGGCACTGGGTGCGGCCCGCGCGGTTCTTGGCGAGGAGTCCGAGGTCCGTGACATCCGCTTCGAGCACGAGCTTCTGCTGGATGCGCAGACCACCGTCGGCGCCGCCGCGTCGATGGCCTCGCCGGCCGTCGTCAACTTCGCGGTGGAGACCGACCAGGATGGGGAGCACGTGCGGCGGGCCGCCGCAGTCCTTTACGCCGTCGGGGACGATGACCGACCGCCCGCGCACGACATGGCCGCTCTGCTGGCGGCGCACCCGCGCACTGTGCATGGAGCCGAGCTTCGAAAATGGTGGAATCAGCGCGGTATCCAGTTGGGTCCTGCCTTCACCGGACTAGCCGCCGCCCGCATCGCCGACGGAACCGGTGCCACAGTGCTGGCCGAGGTCAGGCTGCCTGGCTCGATCCGCTTTCGGCGCAGCTACGCAGTGCACCCTGCGCTGCTAAATGCCTGCTTTCACTCAGTGGCGGCTCACCCCAGTGTCGTTGACGTTTGCAATGGCGCTCTGCTGCTGCCGCTGAGCGTCCGTCGGCTGCGGGTCTACGGTTCCACCAGCAACGCGTGCTACTGCTACTCGCAACTGACCAGAGTCGCCGACGCGGAGGTTGAGGCTGACCTCGACGTTTTGGACGAGCACGGGGCGGTGCTGTTGACCGTACGCGGGCTGCAGATGGGCCCGGAGATCTCGCAAAGCTACGAGCGCGATCGTGTGCTGAACGAGCGGCTGCTCACCATAGAGTGGCAGCAGCAGGCGCTGCCTGAGGTGGCGCACAGCGATGGCGGAGCGTGGCTTCTCGTCAGCACTTCCACAACCGCGGATGCACTGGCAACCCAGTTGACCGATGCGTTGAAACTCAATGGTGCGCAATGCACTTCCGTGTGCTGGCCACAGCACGCCGACCACTCGTCGAATGGCGAAGCGTTGCGCAGCCAGCTCCGAGCCGCTCGATTCGACGGACTAGTGGTCCTGACGGAACCGAAGAACGGCGACCCCGACGAGCACATTGCGTTCCAGGGCGGCGAATACGTGCGGCATCTGGTGCGCATCGCCCGCGAATTGTCGGAGGTCCCCGGTGGCGCGCCTCGCTTGTACCTCGCAACCAGGAATGCCCAACCCGTGCTAGCCGACGACGTGGCCGACCTGGCGCAGGCTGGGCTGCGCGGTTTGATGCGGGCGATCGGCACCGAACATCCGCATTTGCTTGCCACCCAAATCGACATGGATGAAGCCATCGACGCCGAACAGCTTGCGCGGCAACTGCTCAGTGGATCCGAAGAGGACGAGACCGCTTGGCGTAACGGGCAGTGGTACACCGCCCGCCTTTGTCGCGCTCCACTTCGCCCCGAGGAACGACGAACCACGGTGGTCAACCACGGGCGCGACGGTGCACGCCTGCGAATTCGAACGGCCGGGCACCTGGACACAATGGAACTGGCCGCATTTCACCGCGTTCAGCCGGGGGCGGGGCAGATCGAGGTCGCGGTAAGCGCATCCAGCGTCAACTTCTCCGATGTGCTTATCGCGACGAGCCGCTCCCCCAGCATTGACGGACAGCAACCAGAGCTGGGTATGGATTTCGCCGGCGTCGTAACGGCGGTCGGGCCGGACGTGAGCAACCACCACGTCGGTGATCGTGTCGGCGGCTTTTCCGGAAACGGCTGTTGGGCCACGTTTGTCACGTGTGATGCCCGGCTGGCCGTCACGCTGCCCGCCGGGCTGACCGACCATCAGGCGGTCGCAGTGGGTACCACGCATGCCACCGCCTGGTATGCCCTGCACGATCAGGCCAGGATTGCCTCGGGCGACCGGGTCTTGATCCACTCGGCGACCGGCGGCATAGGCCAGGCAGCCGTAGCGATCGCCCGCGCGGCAGGAGCCGAAATCTTCTCCACCGCTGACAGCCACCAGCGTCGACAGCTGTTGCGCAACATAGGGATCCAGCATGTTTACGATTCGCGGAGCGTGGACTTCGGCGAACAGATCCGCCGCGATACCGACGGCTACGGCGTGGATATCGTGCTCAACTCCTTAACCGGCACAGCACTACGCGCCGGAATCGAGTTGCTGGCCATCGGCGGACAGTTCGTCGAGATCGGCAAACGCGACGTCTATGGCAACACCCGGCTGGAGCTCTTCCCGTTCCACCGCAACCTCACGTTCCACTATGTCGACCTGGCGATGCTGTCGATCGGCCGCCCCCAACGCGTCGGGGAGCTGTTGCGCACAGTGTTCCGGCTAGTAGTGGATGGGGAATTGCCTCCCGCGAAGCACACCGACTACCCACTAGTCGAAGCGGCCACCGCGATCAGGGTCATGAGCGCGGCCGAGCACACCGGCAAACTTGTGCTCGACGTCCCGCCGGCCGGGTCTCGCACTGCGGTACTACCACCGGAGCAGGCTCCGATTTTCCGTCGTGACGGCGCCTATGTGATCACCGGGGGCTTGGGCGCGCTTGGACTCTTCCTCACCGAGAAGATGGCCACGGCGGGCTGCGGGCGCATTGTGTTGACCTCCCGCTCTCAACCGAATTTAAAGGCACTGGAGACAATCGAGCTCATCCGCGCAATCGGCGCCGACGTCGTGGTGGCGTGCGGCGACATCACCGAGCGCGAGACAGCCGAACGCTTGGTGGCCGTGGCGACCGCCAACGGACTCCCGTTGCGGGGGGTATTGCACGCCGCAGGGGTAGTCGAGGACGCCACGCTGCCCAACATCACCGATGAGCTCATCGATCGCGGCTGGGCGCCAAAGGTGTACGGCGCTTGGCATCTGCACCGGGCAACCACCAACCAGCCGCTCGACTGGTTCTGCTCATTCTCCTCCGCAGCCGCACTGGTGGGCTCGCCTGGTCAGGGCGCATACGCGGCGGCCAACAGCTGGCTAGACGCATTCACTCGGTGGCGCCGGGCTCAGGGCCTTCCGGCCAGCGCGATCGCATGGGGAGCATGGGGTGAGATCGGGCGCGCTGCGTCGCTGGCAGAAGGCAATGGCGCCGCGATGATCACTCCCAACGACGGCGCCTACGCTTTCGAGGCGCTGTTACGGCACGACCGCACCTACACCGGCTATATGCCGTTCATCGGAATGCCGTGGTTAGTGGCGCTTGGGCAACGCAGCCCGTTCGCTGAACTCTTCAAACCCACGGGGCAAAGCCGCACGGACACAGATAAATTCCGCGCCGAACTCACGGCGTTGGCGCGGGAAGAGTGGCCGACCCGGCTGCGGCATCTGGTGGATGAGCAAGTCAGCCTCATTCTGCGGCGTTCCATCGACCTGGATCGTCCGATGTCCGAGTGCGGACTTGACTCGCTTGGCTACCTCGAACTGCGCACGCGCATCGAGATGGAAACAGGCATCCGCGTGGGCTCCACAGATATCACCACCATTCGAGACCTGGCCGACCACCTTTGCGGAGCGTTGGCGGACCTCGAAGGCGCTCCGGCGTAACAGGTCTCCGGTGAACCGCAACTGCTGAGGGACTCGGAGGAAGAGTGATAGAAGTCGCGAAAGTGGAAGTGGGAATGATCCACGATTGGGCACCCGAACCCGGCTCATTCGTGTCATGGCAGCCATCGCCGGCGACCCTCGCAAAAGTCCGGCAAGGGCCGATAACCGCTGTCCCGGCGAGCTATACGCAAGCCCAGCACCTTCGTGACTATCGCGCATACGCCGCCCGGGGTCTGGATATGTCACGGTTGGTCATTGCAACCTGGTCCATACCCGGCCGATGCGATATCCGTGCCATGACGTATGTCATCAACGCTCACCTTCGTCGCCACGACACCTACCGCAGTTGGTTCGACGACACCGATCGCGAACACATCGTCCATCGGACCATCGCCGAAGCCAGCGACATCAACCTCGTCCCGACCAAGTACGGCGAGATAACGCCCCCAGAATTGCGAAGCCATCTACTGGCTACCCCAAGTCCGCTCCAATGGGATTGCTTCCGCTTCGCAATCATTCAGCGCGCCGACCACTTCACATTCTGCGTATGCATTGACCATCTCCACACCGACGCAATGTTTTTCAGCTTGGCATACGCGGAGATCCATGTCATGTATGCCACCGTGACGAGAGGTGGCGCTCCCATCTCGCTGCCGGAGGCCGGCAGCTATCACGCTTACTGCGTCCGGCAGCGCCGGCACACGTCCGCGCTGACCTTAGAATCCGCGGAGGTAAGGGAATGGATCGAATTCTTTGAGAACAACGACGGAACCCTGCCCGACTGGCCGCTGCCACTCGGTGACCCATTCGTGCCATGCGACGTCATCGGCGCACAGCTGCTGGACAAGCGACAGACTCTCGAATTCGAATCCGTTTGCCTATCCGTCGGGGCCCGGTTCTGCGGCGGCGTGTTCGCGTGCGCGGCGCTTGCCGAATACGAATTGACGGGCGCTGAAACGTATTACGGAGTTGTTCCCATTGATATTCGGCGCACTCCGGCAGATTTCGTGACAGCAGGCTGGTTCATAGGCTACGTGCCGATGACCGTTCCGGTCGCGTCGTCTTTCGGTGCGACGGCCAGAGCCGCGCAGGCATCCTTTGATTCGGGTAGAGATCTGGCGGACGTACCGCTCGATCGGGTGCTGGAATTGGCGCCGTGGCTGAGGAAAGCTGAATGGGGCGCTCCCTTGATGTTCTACCTCGAGGCTGGTATCCCTCCCCTTTCTGCTGTCGCCAACTCTCAATTGGACGGATTGAATGCCGGGCACTACGGCGACGGCAGAATTCTCCTGGGTCGAATCAATATCCGGGTGATTCGGCTTGAAAACGAGACCCAATTGGTGGTGGTGTTCCCGAAAAACCCGATCGCCAGCGAATCGGTTAGCCGTTATGTAAGGGCCATGAAATCGGCGTTTACCGGCGTCGCGGAGGGCCGTACGGCTGTTGCACCTCCGCAGAGCGTCGCTGGCATCCGATGAAGTGGGTGCACGCAGGCAGCGAGATCGCCACCCGGGAATCGCTGGTCGCCGATCTCCGCGCCATCCTCGCCGCGCACCACCTCACCCAAGCCGGGACGTCGCCACCCAGATGACCAAACCTTCCACCAGCGTTACCACCGCCGCCGCTCTACGAGAAACGAGGCTCCACCCATGAAATTTGCGTTGGCAGCCTATGGACTTCGCGGCGATGTCGAGCCCTGCGCCGCCGTTGGCCTGGAGCTTCTGCGCCGCGGCCACGAAGTGGTCATGGCGGTCCCGCCCGACCTGGTTGGCTTCGTCGAATCGGCCGGGCTTGCGGCGGTCGCCTCCGGGCCGCAGTGGCAACTGGAGCCGAACGATTTCGCCCGCAACTTCTGGAAGATCCACCATCCGATCAAGTTGGTGCACGCGACCCGCGAAGCTATAGAGTTCAACACCCGGGGCTGGGCGGAGATGAGCAAGACCCTGACGTCGCTGGCGGACGGGGCCGACCTGCTAGTGACGGGCGCGCCTTTCCAGGAGGTCGCCGCCAATGTCGCGGAGTATTACGACATTCCGCTGGCCGCACTGCACTACTTCCCGCTGTGCGTCAACGGCCAGCTCATTCCGGGACTGCCCTCACCGCTGATGCGCTCAGCAATGACGATGGCCTGGTGGATATATTGGCGCATGACGAAGCAGGCCGAGGACACGCAGCGCGCTGAATTAGGCCTGCCCAAGACAACAGGCCCGTCACCGCGACGGATCGCCGAACGCGGATCGCTCGAGATCCAGGCCTACGACGAGTTCTGCTTCCCCGGACTGGCAGCGGAGTGGGCGGATTGGGCTGGCCGAAGACCCTTTACCGGCGTGCTGACAATGGAGTTGCCGACGGATAACGACGACGACGTCTTGTCGTGGATTGCCGCTGGAACACCACCGATCTACTTCGGCTTTGGCAGCATGCCGCTCGAATCTCCCGCCAGCACAGTAGAACTGATCAGCACCGCCTGCGCGCAGCTAGACGAACGAGCCCTGATCTGCTCGGGCAGAAGCGACTTTCGCCACATCCCCCATGTCGACCACGTAAAAATCGTGAGCGACGTCAACCACGCGGCCATCTTTCCCACCTGCCACGCCGTCGTTCACAAAGGCGGCGCGGGCACCACCGCCGCCGGCATACGCGCCGGAATCCCCACCCTGATCCTGTGGATGGGGGCCGATCAACCAATCTGGGCAGCGCAAATCAAACGGCTGAAAGTCGGCTCCGCTCGGCGATTGTCGAGCACCACCCGGGAGTCCCTGGTCGCCGACCTCCGCTCCATCCTCGCCCCGCAATACCTCACCCGAGCCCGCGAGGTCGCCACCCACATGACCAAACCCGCCGCCAGCGTTACCACCGTCGCCGATCTACTAGAAGACAGGCTCCGCCGATGATTTGGGCTACGGTGCTGGCGCTTGCGCTTGTGGTGGCGCCAGACCCAACGCGCCTCGCCATCGTCGCACTCTTGATTTCGCGGCCACGGCCCCTGGTCAACTTGCTCGTGTTCTGGCTCGGCGGTATGGCATCGGGCACCGCCATCGCCCTCGGTTCGGTAATGCTGCTGCACGACTTCGCACTTATGGTTACCCGACACGTGGCGTCTGCGTTTGCAGCCCTTAAGAGCGGGTATGTCGGAATCGTCATTGGTGCGTGCGCGCTGCTGATCGCCGCGCTACTGTCCGCGCGATTGCGTCACCGAGCGACGGTGGCGATACCCAGCGGTGATTCGCCGCTTCTGGTATCGGAGCCGAGCCCAGCGAACGCATATTCCCGGCTGTCGACGCGTGCCCGCGGCGCGCTGGTAGGCGGGTGTCTGTGGGTGCCGTTTGTGGCCGGCTTCGGATCAGCGCCGCCGCACGTCGAGTATCAGGTCGCAATCGCCGCCATCCTGACCTCGGGCGCCCCTATGGTTACGCAGATCAGCGCAGCAATGATGTTCACCGTTGTGGTGCTTGCAGCCGTCGAGATCCCGCTCGTCAGCTACCTGGTGGCACCGGCGAGGACCCACGCGGTCATGCTGCACGCACACGACTGGATGCGAGCTCATCGTCGGCAGCTCCTCCCCGCCATCGCCGCGGTGACGGGAGTCTTCCTACTGACCAGCGGGATAGGAAGCGTCTGAGGTGATCAGCTTGCGCGCTACGAGGGCATCGTTCCGTGGCCGAGGCACAGCAGTGCCAGTCCAGATACGTCCCGCACGTAGATCCACTAACCCCAACGGATTGACGAATTCTCCCCGGCGCCAACAGCGTCTAAGCGACGCCGACTCGGTGAAGCCAGGGACGGGACGGATGACCGAGATTTTAATCGATGATTTGCTTGCTGCTCGGTCACGGCTGGAAAGAGGTTAACGTCAGTGCAGGGCGCGAGAGGGATTCAGTGGGAGATCCTGCGGTATCTGTGGCTGCGAGGGCGATTCCCCATGGAGGGAACGAGTTCCGCACGACAACTGCGCTTCCTGATGTCCATCGTGCAGCGCACAAACGCGCGCCGGATTGCGGAAATCGGATTCAATACCGGCGCCTCAAGCTACGCCTTCCTCAACGCCCACCCCCACACCCATGTCGTTGCGTTTGACCTGAGCGAGCATGCATCGGCGCGGACGGCTAAGAAGTTGATCGACAGCAAATTCCCCGGCCGGCATACGCTGATCTACGGAGACTCCCGCGAGAGCGTGCCCGAATACGCCCGTCGCAATCCCGATTCGCGGTTCGACCTGGTCTTCATCGACGGCGGGCATCAGTACGAGGTCGCCCAGGCTGACCTGGCCAACGTCTGCGCACTATGCACCGGCGAAACGGTGGTAATCATGGATGATCTATGCCCCTGGCGTTCCTACGGCGCTGGGCCGGCGAGGGCGTGGGGCGACGCGGTCCGCAGCCGTGTAGTGCGCCAGGACGCCCTATTCAAGGACGGCAAGCCCACCAAGGTGATTGAGCGACCGGGGAAACGGGCATGGGCTGTCGGCGGCTATATCTTTTGACTAAGTGGTTCGCGCAGGGCTCGACATCAACGCGACTTGCACAACTTGCCAGGACAAGCTTCCCCGCGGAAGCTTATTCGCGGCGTGCTTAAGCATCCAAGCGGGTGAATAGATTTTGCCGGTACTGCTCGGCGCACGCCGCCCGCCTGACCTTGCCACTGCTGGTGATAGGAATCGAACCAGGTGCTACCAGAACGAGATCCGCGACAGCGAGGCCGTGCGAGTTTGAAATCGCCGAGCTAACTTCGCCTTTGACGCTGACGAGCTTATCCATCGCGTCCTCGTCGGAGTCCCCACGCATCTTGAACTCGATGATCGCGACCAGCTTCTCCGTGCCCTCATCCGGGACTGATATCGCCGCGCAACGTCCCCGCGTGATCTCGTGGACCGTCGCCTCGATGTCGTCGGGAGAGTGGTTGCGCCCATAGACGATTAACAGATCCTTGGTGCGGCCAATGATGAACAACTCGCCGTCGAAGAAGAAGCCCGTGTCCCCTGTTCGTAGCCAAGGCTCTTGTGGAGTGCCTACGGACGAAGTGAGAAGCCTTGCGCCGAAGGTGCTTTTCGTCTCTTGAGGTCTCCGCCAATAGCCCATCGCGACGTTCTCGCCGTGCACCCAGATCTCACCGACGGTTCCCGGGGGACACTCGATACAGGTACCGGGATCGACGATGCGGATTGTCTGCGACTGCGGCGCGCCGTAACTGATGAGCGGCCTACCGCCTCCGCTTTCGCACCGCTTCGCGCGGCCGGCGGACAGTTTGTCCGATTCGAAGTGGACGATTTGTGGCCGTTGAGCCGGTGCGCGGGTCGCCACGTAGACCGTTGCTTCTGCAAGCCCATACGAGGGCCGTATCACCGTGTCGCCGAGATTGAACTTGGCGAACCGCTCAGTAAAGCGGCGCAGCGTCTTGGGCTGCACTCGTTCGGCACCGTTTTGGATGATTAGCACGTCCCCGAGATCCAGCCCGGCCATGTCCTCGTCGGTGGTTTTCCGTGCCGCCAAGTCGAAAGCGAAGTTCGGCGCCGCGGAGAACACATGACCATTGCTGGCAAGCAATTGCATCCAGCGGGCTGGACGCTGCAAAAACGCCACTGGACTGGTGAACACACCCGGGGCTCCGGCCAGAATCGGTGCGCAAATTCCTAAGATCAAACCCAGATCATGATAGAACGGCAGCCACGACACAGTAGCGGTGCCCGGCGGAGCAACCTTTCCATACTCCAGAAAGTAGTCGGACGTGATCTGTTTGAAGTTGGCCAGAAGATTCCTGTGCGAGATCATGACCCCGGCGGGCCGACGGGTCGACCCAGACGTGTATTGCAAGTAGGCAGTAGCGGGTCGAGTAGCAAGCCTGCGTGGCGCTGCTCTGGCGCAGTCCAGGTCCAGCGAATCAACCTCGATGACGGATGGACCGGATTCACCGTTCTGCGGTTGGGAGTACTTGCCGACATCGCTGACGGCTGAGGAGGTCGTTAAAATGACCGACGGCGATGTGTCGTGCAGGACCGAATCAACCTGCTCATTGTGGGCGCCGCCCATAGGAGTCGAAAGCGGAACGGCGATGAGCCCGGCCTGCAACGCTCCCAGAAACGCGGCGATGTAGTCGAGGCCCTGTGGTGCCAATATCACCGCCCGGTCGCCGGTCGACGCGCAAAGGCTGAGCTCATGTGCAACGTTTAAGCTTCGGCGATAGACCTGAGACCAGCTCAGGCTTTTGGTAACACCGGCCCAATCCTGCTCGTAGTCAACGAACGTGAAGGCTGTGCCATTCGGCCTGAAACCGGCACGCTCACGCAGCACATCCGAAATGAAAGAACCGCTCACAGGTATCCCTTTACCTTCATCGGCCGCCGATACGCCCGCCATATGTTGAGTTCTCACGGAATTGTAGTAGCGCAGCGGTTCGCCAAGGGCCGGGCCGCACGCGTTTCCAGGTGACCTTGAAGGTCGGTTTCCAGCTGAAGAGTGCTTGGTAAACCCGTTAGCCGGCAACGGCTCCCGGCTCGGCGAAGGGCGAGCCGAAGTCGGCCACCCGCTCGAACCCATCCTTGCGCGCCTGGGCCGCGCCCATCCGGCACAATGCGCTCGTCGCGACGAACCCGGCGTGGTCGACGACGACGAACGGCGTCAGCAACCGATTGTGCACAAATCCGAATGCCAGGCCGCTCTCCGGATCGGCCCACCCGAGCGAGCCGCCCAGTCCAACGTGGCCGAACCCGGGGATCACGTCGAACGGCAGTCGGTGATAGCCGAGGTGGAATGCTAGTGGTATCACCAGGTTTCTGTCGGGCCGCAGGCTTCGCCGTCCGGTGAGACCGGCGGCCACCTCCGGTGACAAGAATTGGCTGCCGTCGATCCGGCCGCCGTTGGCGAGCGCGCCGTACATCCGGGCCAGCCCACGCGCTGTCGCGACGCCGTTAGCCGCCGGGATCTCCGCGTCCAGCAGCGGAATATCACCTTGCGCAACGGCTTTCACGCCCGGGAAGTACATCGAACCGAATCCGGCGGACAAGGGTAGGGCGGCGATTATCGGCGCCACCGCGTTGAACACCGGGTTCTGGAAAGCGCTCTGCGGCATGATGATCTGCGCCGCTCGCGTCGGCGCCTCGGCGGGCGGACGGCCCAGGTGCAGGCCGTCGGTGCCCAGCGGCTCCGCCAGTTCCTCGCGGATCAACTGCCGCATGCCTTTACCAGTGACGGCCCGAGCCAGCCCAGACAGCAGCCAGCCGTAGGTCAGCGCGTGATAGGCCGACCTGCCGAACGAGTATCCCGGGGGCGCTGCCGCCAGGCGTCGTTCCATCAGCCCGTGGTCCAGCAGGTCCTGCCCGCTGGACCCGCGCAGCGCCGACAGCCCTGCCTGATGCCGCATCAGCTGCCGGACACTGATATCCGCTTTCCCGTTGGCGCCGAACGCCGGCCAATACTGGGCAACCGGTGTGTCATACTCGATCAGCCCGCGGCCGACGAGCCGATGGATCACGGTGGAGGCCAAGCCCTTTGTCGCCGAGAACACCATGGTGCCGGTATCCGCGGTCCAGGGCACCCGTCCGCGACGATCTGCCCAGCCGGTCCACACGTCGACGACGGGTTCGCCGTCTAGGTAGACGGCCAGGGCCCCGCCGCCGAATCGGCGGTGCGGGAACATGCTGGCGAAGCTGCGCACCGCGCAGGCAAAGTGTGGATCGGCTGCGCCGTGAACTCCGCGTGGCAGCACCGAGCGGCGATTGCCCGCTACTTCGAGGGTCATGCCGTCGAATCTACCGTTCGACTCTATGAACGAAGTGCAATTTAGCTATCTGTTATTGAAGCGAGCTCCAGTATTTGCTGAGCAGCCAGCGCTGGGGTCAATTCCCCAGTAAGTACGCGCCGCTCGACGTCTGCGCGGGCTTTGCGGACCGCGGGGTTGGACAGCACCCGGTCCAGCACGGTGTCGCGAACCATCTGCCAGGTCCAGTCGACCTGCTGGGCCCGCCGGCGCGCCTCGAACTCCCCCGCCTCGGTGAGCACATCGCGGTGCCGCTCGACGGTGTCCCACAACTCTTCCAGCCCAGTGCCTTCCAATGCGCTCATAGTCAGAACCGGTGGACGCCAGAGGGTTTCGCGGGGATAGATCAACCGGATCGCCCCGGCAAGTTCACGCGCGGCTTTGCGGGCCTCCGTCAGGTGATCGCCGTCGGCCTTGTTGACCACGACGATGTCGGCTAGCTCCAGCACGCCTTTTTTGATGCCCTGCAGCTGATCACCGGTGCGCGCGAGCGTCAGAAAGACGAAGGTGTCGACCATGTTGGACACCGCGACCTCGGACTGGCCGACCCCAACCGTTTCCACCAGGATCACGTCGAACCCGGCAGCCTCCAGGAGCACGATGGTCTCCCGGGTGGCCTTGGCCACACCGCCCAGCGTGCCTGATGTCGGTGATGGCCGGATGTAGGCGTCCCGATGCGCTGCCAGCTGGGGCATTCGGGTCTTGTCGCCGAGAATCGATCCGCCGGTTCTGGTCGACGACGGATCGACGGCGAGGACCGCTACCCGATGGCCGCGCCCGATCAAGTGCATCCCGAGCGCCTCGATGGCGGTCGACTTGCCGACTCCCGGCACCCCGGTGATCCCGACATGCAGGGCGTTGCCGGCGGCCGGCATCAGCTCGAGCAGCAACTGCTGTGCGCGGTCGCGGTGATCGGCACGGGTCGACTCGACGAGCGTGATCGCCCGCGGCAGCGCCGACCGGTCGCCGCCACGGACCGCCGCGGCGAGTTCGTCGATGCTGTCGCCGTTTTCAGTTGCCATCGGGCTAAAGGGTGTACCCGTGGCGCTCGGCAAGCTTGTGCAACAGATCGATGGCGGCGTCGGCGATCACCGTGCCCGGAGGGAAGATCGCCGTGGCGCCCGCCGCGTACAACTCGTCGAAGTCACCCGGCGGGATGACGCCGCCGACGACCACCATGATGTCGGAGCGACCCACTTCGGCCAGCGCATCGCGGAGTGCGGGCACCAAGGTGAGGTGACCGGCTGCCAGGGAGGACACCCCGACCACGTGTACGTCGTTGTCCGCGGCCTGACGGGCGACCTCGTCCGGCGTGGAGAACAGTGCACCGACGTCGACGTCGAATCCGATGTCGGCGAACGCCGTTGCGATCACCTTCTGTCCACGGTCGTGGCCGTCCTGCCCCATTTTGGCCACCAGAATCCGTGGCCGTCGACCGTCGGCCTCCGCGAACTTCTCGACGAGTTCGGTGGCGGATGCCATGTTTTCGGCCTTTCCAGCTTCGTCGCGGTAGACCCCGGCGATGGTACGGATCTCGGCTTTGTGACGCCCATAAACCTTTTCAAGCGCGTCGGAGATCTCGCCGACTGTGGCCTTGTGTCGGGCCGCGTCGACGGCCAGCGCCAAGAGGTTGTTGCCGAGTCCATCCTCGCCGGCCCGACCATGGGCTGCGGCGGCACGAGACAACTCGGCAAGTGCGGCTTCAACTGACGACTGGTCCCGATTTGCCCGCAGATCTTCGAGTTTGGCCAGTTGCTCGGCACGCACCCGGCTGTTCTCGACCTTGAGGACCTCGACCTCTTGATCTTCTTCCACCTGGTACTTGTTGATCCCGATCACCGGCTGGGTGCCGGAGTCGATGCGGGCCTGAGTCCGCGCGGCCGCTTCTTCGATGCGCAGCTTTGGAATACCGTCGTTGATGGCCTGGGCCATGCCGCCCGCCTCGGCGACCTCGGCGATGTGCGCGCGCGCACGCTGCGCGAGTTGATAGGTCAACCACTCCACGTAGTACGAGCCGGCCCAGGGGTCGATCGGCCTGGTAGTGCCGGACTCTTGCTGCAAGAGCAGCTGGGTGTTGCGGGCGATGCGGGCCGAGAAGTCGGTGGGCAGCGCCAGCGCCTCGTCCAGTGCGTTGGTGTGCAACGACTGGGTGTGACCCTGGGTCGCGGCCATCGCCTCGATGCAGGTGCGCGCGACGTTGTTGAACGCATCCTGAGCGGTCAGCGACCAGCCGGAAGTCTGCGAATGTGTGCGTAGCGAGAGCGATTTCGCACTCTTGGGGTTGAACTGCGCAACCAGCTCGCTCCACAGCAGCCGGCCGGCCCGCAACTTGGCCACCTCCATGAAGAAGTTCATGCCGATGCCCCAGAAGAAGGACAGCCGCGGCGCGAACTTGTCGATGTCGAGCTCCGCGTCCAGGCCCGCCTTGATGTAGTCGACACCGTCGGCAAGCGTGTAGGCGAGCTCCAAATCGGCTGTAGCGCCGGCTTCTTGGATGTGGTAACCGGAGATGGAGATGGAGTTGAATTTCGGCATCTTGGCGCTCGTGTAGGCGAAGATGTCGGAGATGATGCGCATCGACGGCTTTGGTGGATAGATGTAGGTGTTGCGCACCATGAATTCTTTGAGGATGTCGTTCTGGATGGTGCCGGCCAGCTTCTCCGGCGGCACCCCCTGCTCCTCGGCGGCCACCACGTACAGCGCCAGGATCGGCAGCACGGCGCCGTTCATCGTCATCGACACCGATACCGTCGACAGGTCGATGCCGTCGAACAGCTGGCGCATGTCAAGGATGGAATCGATTGCCACCCCGGCCATTCCGACGTCACCCTGCACGCGCGGATGGTCCGAGTCATACCCACGGTGGGTGGCGAGGTCGAAGGCCACCGACAGACCTTTTTGTCCGGCGGCAAGGTTGCGCCGGTAGAACGCGTTGGACTCCGCGGCCGTGGAGAACCCGGCGTACTGCCGAATCGTCCAGGGCTGGTTGACATACATCGTCGGGTAGGGGCCGCGCACGAAGGGTGGCTCGCCCGGGAAGGTGTTCAGCGGATATCCGCCGGACTCGACGGCGGCGCGATCGGCGGCGATGTACACCGGATTGACGTCGATGTCTTCCGGTGTGTGCCACACCAGTTGGTCTGGGGTGTACCAGTGCGCGGCCGCAGCCGCCGCAACGTGCTGTTCCACTGCGTCTTCGGTCGGCTGCGCGATGCTGCGGTCGCTGTGCAGCGGTATATCTGCGAAGCTGCCTACTACCGGCGTGGTGGTCGTCATCGTCGCTAAGCCCCCAACCGGTCGAGCAGATGTGAAAGAGCTTCCACTGCATTGATTTTAGCGGTCAGAAACTCATCGGGTTGGTGATCTGCGTCGGCCACCGCTTTCGGCGGCCCGGCCAGACACACATGGGTCACCCCCGCACTATGGGCCGCCTCGACAACTGCGGACGCCTCGGTGCCGTAACGGGTGTCGGTGCCGCAGAGCACTGCCACTGCCGGTGACCCCGCGTGATTGGCCGCTTTGGCAACACCGTCGGAATCAACCGTCCCCGGGTTGACCGCCTCGATGCCGCCGGAGGCAAGCAGGTTTGACGCGAATGTCGTACGGATGTTGTGTTCGGCCAGCGGACCCAGCGGCAACATCAGCGCCTGCGGACGCGACCCGGTGCGGGCAAGATAGGCATCGGAACGGTCACGCAGCGCTTCGAACTGCGCGGCATAGCGGATGAGTTTGCCCGCCGCAAGGGGCGAATACGACGAATCACTCTGCGGCAGAGGGGGTTCAGTGAGATTTGGGTATTCGTTGACACCGGTGATCGCCGTCTTGCGGTGGGCGATGTCGTCGGCACGCCGGGCGGCGATCTCAGCGATCTGGCCCGCGATGTGGTCATGCGCGTCGACGAAGCCGCCGTGCTGCTCGACGGTTTGAAAGGTCCGCCAGGCCTGGTTGGCCAGTTGGTCGGTGAGGTCCTCGACGAACCACGACCCACCCGCCGGGTCCAGGATCCGGCCGACGTGTGACTCCTCGAGCAGCAGCAGCTGGATGTTGCGAGCCATCCGGCGCGCGAAACTGGTGGCCATACCGGGAAATCCGCCTTCGATCGCGGCGTCGAAGGGGAACACCAGCACGGTGTCCGCGCCGCCGACACCGGCACCGAAGGCGGCAAGCGTGGTGCGCAGCATGTTCACCCAGGGGTCGCGCTGCGTCATCATCGGTAGCGACGTCTCGGCGTGGACGACGGCCGCACCGTTGTCCGGCTCGCCGACAACCTCCGCGACTCGCGCCCACAACCGTCGCAGCGCCCTGATCTTGGCGATCGTCAGGAATTGATCGTCGTCGGCGGCCAGCCGGAAACTGATCTGCGAGAAGGCCTTGGCCACCGGCAGGCCGGACTCGGTGAGCACCCGCAGGTAGGCCACCGCGGCGGCAACGCTGCCGGCGAGCTCCCAGGTCGCGTTGGCGCCGAGATTGTGGAACGCGGGACCGTCGACCGTGATCGCCCGCACGCCGTGGTCGTCGGCCAGCCGGGTTGCCATGCTGACCACTTCCCGGAGTCCGGCCGTGGGACGCTCGCTGAGCGCCGCAGTGAGTGGGTCGGCTCCCAGGTCGATCGACAGGATTGCCCGCTGATCGGGCTCGACGCGACTCACCAATTCGAGCAAGGCGTCGCCGGCGGCCTGGTAATCGGCGCCGGCATCGAGAATCACCGGCGCCATGCTCAGATAAACGCCTTCGAACACCTTCTCCAGCTGTGCGGGCAAGACACCGGACTCCCCCACCCGCACCAGCAGCGCGCTGACGCCCTCGGCGAGCCCGGCGAGCACCGCGGAGTTGACCTCCTCCGCCGCCACCCCGGCCACCCGGTTGGCTGGAATGGCCTCGGTGACCTTCCAGCCGGACTTGACGTCGCGCAACGCGTCGGCGCCACGCAGGTAGGGCCACTCACCCGGCAGCGGCGGCTCGGGCAGCTCGTCGAGCGCGGTGTACAGCGCCCGGATCGCGACAGCCTCGTAAGTCGGGGTTTCCAGCATCTGCTCGGGCTCCGGCCCGAGTTCGTCCGCGTCGCGCCGTCTGCTCTTGGCCAAGACCCCAGCCACCGCCGTGCGCCATCTGGCGCGGCCCTGCTCGAGATCGGCAGGTTCAGCGGACACATCGACTGACACCGGCGGCTCCTTGTCCCAGTACGTGACAACCCGACACTGGCCTGTCACCCGACCACCAGGCTAAATGATGCTCTGTGTCGTGACCGCACAACCTGCGGCGACCGGGTCTGACGAGCCATAACGACCCGCCCAAGTGAGGAGTACCTTACTAAGGTAGACCGGCTAACGTTAGGGCGATCATGCGTACTCGACCGCAGGGTGCAGGCGATCACACCGGCTCGGTGATCGCGCTTGCTCAGCTGACACCCGGAATGCGGGCAACAGTGGTGGGCACCGTCGCCCAAGCCAACCCGATGGTGGCGAATCGGTTGGGGCAGTTGGGTTTTCGCGCAAAGGCGCGTGTCGACGTGATTCGTCGGGCGCCGCTTGGTGACCCGACCATCTATCGCGTGCAGGACACCGAGCTGTGTTTGCGCCGCCGCGAGGCGCAGCTCATCGAAGTCGTTGCCGAAGTGGACCCATGACCGCGTGCCATGACGTCACCGACTCCCCGGTTGCCCTCGCCGGCATCCGGCGGGTGGCGTTGGTCGGCAGTCCGAACGCCGGCAAGACCAGCGTCTTCAATCATCTGACCGGGTTGCGCGCCAAGACCGGTAATTACCCGGGAGTAACCGTCGGACGCAGCGTTGGGACCACCACCGTGGACGGCATCGCGATCGCCGTGGAAGACCTGCCCGGCACCTACAGTCTCGACCCGATCAGCCCGGACGAGCAGGTGGTGACCGACCTGCTGGCCGGCAAGTATTCGGACATCGGCCGGCCGGATGCGGTGGTGTTGGTCGCGGACGTGACCACGCTGCGCCGGTCGATCCTGCTGATCGGCCAGGTGCTCAGGCTCGATCTACCGTGCCTGCTGGTGCTGACCATGGGCGACGAATTGACCCCCCGCGGCGGCCGAATCGACGTCGAGGCGTTGTCGACGGCGCTGGGCATCCCGGTGGCCGCGGTCGTCGCAAATCACGGATCGGGAATCGACGATCTGCGGGCCCGGTTGGCGTCCTTCGAGCGGTGGCAACGGCCGCCGGTGCTTCCCCCGCCCGGCCAGGACGCCATCGACGCCTGGGGCCAGTCCGTGCTCGATGCGGCCGATTATGTTGCGCCGCAACCGGATCAGCGCACCCGCCGAATCGACCGGGTGCTGCTGCACCCGCTCTGGGGCACCGTCACGTTCTTCGCGGTGATGTTCTGGTTCTTTCAGGTCCTTTTCACCGCCGCGGCCCCACTGCGGGACGGCATCGGCCGCGCACTGACCTGGCTGGGTGTTCAGGTCGCTGACCACGTCGGCAATCCGGTCCTCCATGGACTGCTCAGCCAAGGCATCATCGGCGGCGTCGGCACCGTGCTGCAGTTCATCCCGCAGATCGTGTTGCTGTTCTGCCTGCTCGCGTTTCTGGAAAGCGTCGGCTACATGTCGCGGGCGGCGTTCCTGATGGACCGGGTGATGGCCAAGACCGGGCTGGAGGGCCGCGCGTTCGTCGCGATGCTCTCGTCGTTTGCCTGTGCGATCCCGGGAATCATGGCAACCCGGACGTTGCCGTCGTCGAAAGACCGGATCGCCACCATCGTCACCGCGCCGTTGATGACGTGCTCGGCGCGGCTGCCGGTGTACACATTGCTGGTCGGCCTGCTGGTAGCACCCGAAATACGGTGGTGGGGCCTGAGCGCACAGGGCGTCACGATGTTCCTGCTCTACCTGGGCGGCGGGCTGTCCGCGCTGATCGCGGCATCGCTAGTCAAGTCGACCATTCTGCGCGGCGATCTGTTGCCCTTCACGATGGAACTGCCGCCCTACCGCCTCCCGTCCCCGCAGGCGATGCTGGCCGCGATGTGGAGCGCGGCCAGGGTCTTTCTGCGTAAGGCGGGAACCATCATCCTGGCCACCTCCCTGGTGTTGTGGGCGCTGCTGAGTCTGCCCGTCCGCGAGGCGCAGACCCGTGGGATGTCGGGGACCGACACCACCGCATACGTGATGAATCACAGCTACGCCGCCGACGTGGGCCGCGCTGTCGAGCCGGTGTTCGCTCCGCTGGGCTTCGATTGGCGGACCGATATTGCTCTGGTCGGATCACTCTCGGCGCGCGAAGTTTTCGTGTCGACCCTGGGCCAGGTGTCGGCGGCGGCGGATCCCGAAAATCCGCATGCTGCGCTGGCCGGCATGACCGACGAGCACGGCCATCGGATTTTCACCGCGCCCACGGTCATCGCGCTGATGGTCTATTTCATGTTCGCGTTGCAATGCATGTCGACGATCGCCGTGATGCGCCGCGAAACCAACTCGTGGCGTTGGCCCGCCTTCGCGTTCGGCTACATGTTCGCCCTCGCCTGGGTGATGGCGTTCGCCGCGCGGTCGATCGCGATCGGTTTGGGCGCATGATCCCGATCCACGCCACCGCCACCGCGAATCCGCAACAGCTGTGCTGGGTGGTCGCCGAAGGCCGGCTGCCGGCCAGGGGCACGGTCCGTCAGGCTCCGGGACGCCTCGGCGACATGCTCGACGGCGGGGTGATCGACGAGATCGAGGTCCGCACAGCCGATGTGCTGATCACGCTGCGTGCCGCCAACAGCTGGCGCGAGTTGGGCGACGAGCTTCGCGACGCCCTGTGCGACGCGCTGCTGGATCCGGCCGGTTGGCGGGTGGATGTCGCGCCCGACCACACCACCGGGCTGGCGGCGATCGCCGCCGAGCTGCTGACCGGATCGATCGGCGCGCTCGCCGAATCACACGGCGGCTCGATCGAATTGGTGTCGATCGAGGCCGACAACGTGAACGTCCGGTTATCGGGCGCGTGTCGCGGGTGCCCGGCGGCCGCCAGCACTTTGCACGACAAACTGCAGCGTGAGCTGCGGCTGCGGTCCGGTCGGCAAATCACGGTTAACAGCGAAAACAGCTCGGCGGCAGTGCCATTGGGCAGGAAGCTGCTGTCGTTGATCGTCCGCTGAGCGATCGTTCACCGTCGGACCGTAGGCTGCACCCTGTGACGGGGCCCGCCAACAGCAGAATCGCCGACGCGCTGCGTCCGCTGGGTTCCGCAGTAGTCGCCACGGCGCGTCAGATATCCCGGCGCCGACTAATGCTGACCGGCGCGGTGATCGTCATCATGGTCGCGGTCGCGCTGCTTGTTCCGCTGCCCTCGGCGGTGGAACTGCGAGACTGGTCGACGTCGATGGTCCCGTGGATCCCGCTGGCGTTTTTGGCCACTCACATCGTGGTGACCGTGTTGCCGTTTCCCCGTACCGCGTTCACCCTGGCCGCCGGATTGCTGTTCGGGCCGCCGCTGGGGATCACGTTGGCGGTCACCGCCAGTACCGCCAGCGCGATGATCGCGCTGGCGCTGGTCCGGACCGCCGGCTGGCAGCTCGGTCGGTTGGTGCGCGATCAGGCGGTCGACCGGGTCGATACCCGTCTGCGCGAGCGGGGCTGGCCGGCGGTCCTATCGCTGCGGCTGATCCCCGTGCTGCCGTTCGCGCCGCTGAACTACGCCGTCGGAGCGTCCGGCGTGCGAGTGCTGCCGTATGCGTTGGCGACGGTCGCGGGTCTGATTCCTGGTACTGCGGCCGTGGTGATCCTGGGCGACGCGCTCACCGGCGACGTCAGCCCGCTGCTGTTTCTGGTGTCGCTGTGCACAGGTTTGATCGGGTTCGCGTTGTTGGCGTACGAGATTCGGCAATACCGCCGGCACCACCGGGCCGCGGTGACGGACGTCGACGACGCCCCCGAGGCGGCACTGCGCGGGTGATCCGCTTTGCTGCGGCACGAGCGCCCATGCAGAGATACACTGAAGAACTGAACAATTCGTACGTGCCAGCCAGTGACTGCTCACTGTCGAGGTGGCGGTTTTCTGTCTGAGAGGCAACACCAATGGACGTGAGGCATTTGATCGCGGCAACGGCAATCGCGGGCTCAACGCTGACGTTCGGCGTGGGCGTCGTCAGCGCCGCGCCGTTGGATCCGCCCCCGCCCTGCCCGACGTGCGACGGACCGGCGGCCGCACCCACGCCCCCACTCAAGGCGATGAAGTGTTGGCCCTACGGGCGCGTCGGGCCTGGAAGCGCACGAGGCGGTGGTGGGGTGCCGGTGTACCCGCCACCCTGTCCGCCGGGCACTCCCCACTAGCCTCGCGGGCACTAATCTCGGGCGCTCAGCCGCTAGTCGCAGCCGTACACCAACTCACGGGCCTCCCGCTCCGTTTCGACCGTCGGCGGCGATCCCGGTAGCCGGCGACCGGCAACTTCCGGTGTGAAGGTCAGGGTCACCGCGCCCACCAACCCCGCGACGATCAGCATGTACGCCGGCACCATGAGGTTGCCGGTGCCGGACACCAATGCTTGAGCGATCAGTGGAGTGGTTCCGCCGAAGGCCGATATCGCGACGTTGTAGGAGATGGCC
>DATAZN010000162.1:0-4907 GCA_036272035.1 Mycobacterium sp.
TCGACAAGCCGACGCTCATCCGGTTGAGCTACGAACCCAGGGCGACCGCTACAAGCCCGAAGCTCACGCGGCCGATCCAGCAAGCGGAGACAACTCACCCGCTGGTGGAAAAGCGTGACAGTTCGATCTACCCGCTGTCAAGTAGTCCTTTTTCGCGGGCGTGATCCTGAAGTTCTCGCAGGTCATAGCGTCGCCATCCGTCGCGGTGGGTGGCGATGTGTCCGCGACGAGCCCACTGGCGCACCGTCGCGGCACTGATTCGCTTCACCCCGAGCCGGTGCAGGTAGAGAGCGGCCTCCTCGGCGGTCACCAGCACCTTCCGAGGGTCAGTCATTTTGATCAACTAGCAGCCAGCTGGTCACCGAGCGCGATCCAGTCGGTCGGTGGCCACTCCCAGCCGCAGCTCCCGCAGCTCACCGTATCCCGGTAGGTGAAGCCGGTCGGGATGTAGAGCGATCGCCCGCACACCTGCTGCTCGATCTCGTTCGGGCAGGTCCCGAGGAACACCCGTGGTGAACCGGTCAGCGGCATGAGCTGCGATCGCAGCCGGCGCAAGGTGGCCGCGAACTCGATCACCGACAGCTGGCGGGTCAACCAATCGAGGTGGCGATCAAGAAACTCAGTCAGATCGCGGACGTTCTCGCGCGGGTCCGGCATCGCCACCTCTCGCAGCTCGACGATATCGAACACCTCGATCACGAGCGTCGAATACACCGACAACGGCGGCCGAATGGACTCCTGGTGGACACGTCCGTCGGATCCCACCCAGACCTTCGCCTCCGAGGAGCTGCGGTGGTCGCGCATGACAATGACGTGGTCGGCGGCGGGGCTGCGTGAGATGAATCCCGGCGAATACCGGAAGTCATTGAAGCTGCCCGCTGGTGCTGGCACCGACGTCAGTGCCTCATAGCGATCCGCTACCTCGATCAGCTGCGCGTGCAACCGGTCCGCGCAACGCTCGCAGGTGCGGTGTCCCGACATCGCTAGGTGCCAGGCGCGGTTCTTGGGGGGTCGGCAGGTCACGCACGCCGCCTCCGGTCGCTCAACTACCGCTTCCATTCCGACCCTCCAATTCCCAGCGTGCGTCACGAGCCCAGTACCTACGTTTGCGAGCGTTACGACAGGTGCGGCATTCGAGATTCGGTTTGTCAGGTCGAGTAATGACGTTCGCGCCCACCAGCTCATGGCCGGCCTGGCACAACGCGGGCTGCTCGGGCACGAGCGAGGGCATCGGTCGCTCTCGCAGGTGGAAAGCGCGGTGCACCCGCTCGCTCGCGCGCGGCCCCCGGTCGTAGCCGGCGCGCTTGCGGGCCTCACGGCTGTGCACGAGGCCAGCGCGAGCGCGTTTGATCGAGTCCTTGTCGGTGACGCCCAGCATCGCCAGCAACTCGCTGGCGGTCTCGGTGTCCCAGCCGCGGCGCTCGCAGACACCCGCCACCGATCGCGCTACTCGGGCGAGTGCCCACTCGTCGGGCGCGCTCCCGAGTGCGATCTCGGTCTCGGTCAGATCGCTCATGAAATAATCATCTCAGGCCATTCCGCACCCGCGACCTGCCTGTGTTTGTCGAGAGCGGACACGTCTAACCCCAGCCAGACCGCCCCGAGATGCGCGAGTGCCGCGGCTTCCTCGCACTTGGCGATGTTCGCCTCCGGGTAGAGCCCCGGCAGATCACCGGCGGTGCGCTTCACGACCGCGGCGGGCAGCACCGCAACCGGCACCTCCCGGCGGATCAGACCACCGACGACCCACCACCACGCCCCAGCCCGGTCCAGCGGGCCCACCCCGACGTCCTGGACGACCACCAGATCGCACACAGCCGCGTGGTGGAGTACGTCCCTACCCAGCTCGCTCAAACGGCTGTGGCGGCCTCTCAGCCCCTCTTTTCGGTTCGTCCGGGTGGTGATGGTGTCGGTCACCAGCTTCGCGCCGCGGCTGGTCACCACGATCAGCCCGATCCGGGCGCCCCCAGCGAGATCTAGCCCGCAGACGCGCTTCACGCGGCCCTCCGCATCCGGGCGGCGGGCGGGTCCGCCAGATAGTCGAGCCCCGCCTGTAGATCACCCGCGAACTTCCCGAGCAGCTCGTAGTTGTGGGTCTTGCACAACAACCCGCGCACCTCCCCGGTGTCGTGATCGTGGTCCACCGCCAGCCGGCGCTTCCCGGTCCCCCGTGCCCGGCACGACGGGATCGCGCACTTCCCGCCCTGGTACGCCAGCAGTCTCGCGTACTCGCCATCGGTCAGACCGTAGGTCCGCACGACGTGGCGCTCGTGCTGGCGAGCACGCCGACCAGCAAGGAACGCCCGCTGGTGGGTGGTACACCGACGACTCCGGGGCCCTCCGTACGGAGCGGGACGGGGACTGCGCGGCGGATCGTCGACCGCCGCGCAGTCCACGCACAGGTGCGTCCCTGTCACTCCTCGGTCTCCGGTGGATTGATGTGGCCGCGATCCACCAGCAGTTGTGCTAGATCGACCTGACCGTCCGGGGTGATCTTCGGAACCTTGACCCAGTGGCCGTTGGGGAGCCGCTCATCGACCAGGTCGAAGTAGTGCTCGTAGCCGCGCTTCGGGACGTTGAACGCGGGACCCTGGGCCCCGTCCATCCGCTGCTTGAACAGCACCCCTTCGTGGCGGAGCAGTGCGAAGGCTTCCGCCTGGGTCAGACCGAGGGTCTTTGCCCACTCCACGACGTAGACGGTGTCCTCGGAGACCTGCCACTGGCGGAACTTCTTGGCCTGGGGCTCCAGCTCCTTGATCCGGTGCTGCTGCGCGTGGATCGCCTGCTCAAGTCGAGCCGCCTGCTCCACCTGGTCCGCCAACGCCCGCAGCGCCTGTGGATAGGTCTGGGGAGCCGCCGTCTCCGCCTCACGGGTCTTGATGGCGAAGTAGGTCTGCGCGGCAGCGATCCTCGGCTTATGCGGATCACCATTCATGGCCACCATGTAGCAGGCGTACCGGGTGAGCCTGTAGTCAGCGACCGTCTTCGGACCAAGATCCATATTGACGGAGTCGGCAAAATGGGCGGCCACGTCCAACGCACTGTTCTCGCACGCCAAGATGGCGCGCTCGATGGTGTCCTCGAACCGACGCCAGGTCTCGTAGCCCAGCATCGGCTGCAGGTCACGGGCCGACCAGAACTCCCCCCGGTCGTCCCGCTGCGCGATGGCGTCGAACGGGGACATCCCGGACTCGAAGCGTTCGATCTCGTTGCTCAACCTGTCCTCCTCGGACTTGGAGGACGCGAAACGCCTGGGGTTACACTTTGACCCCGACACGACGCCTCGTGTCCGTGGCCCCGGGGGTGTTTGCGCACCTGCCGGGGCCGTTCTCTGACCATAGTCGGTGATCACGACGCCCCCTCGCCCGGCACGACCGAGTCCAGGAACGCGGTCAGCGCCATCGCCTCCCGGTCCCCGAGCGTCCGACCGACGCAGTGCATGCCCGCATCCTCATCGATCAGCACCAGGTAGAGGTTCTGGCGGTCCGGCAACCGCATGACCCGCAGCTCGACGCCAGCGGAGTTCGTGAACGACCAGTCCCCGCTCATGAAATCAACTCCCGCTTGCAGGCCCCGAAGACCGCCTTCAGCCCCTCGGTCCACACCCCCTGGCTGACCGCCCGCTTGTGCGCCTCGCTCAGCTCCTCGATGGTCCGGGCGAGCATCGCGGTCGCCACAAAGTTCTCGGCGGCGGCGCTGATCATCGCCTTCCCGAGCCGGTTCCGCCAGACATAGACCTCTCGCACGATCTCCGCCGCCATCGCGGCCGCCGCAAGATCCACCCAGTAGAGCCTCGCCTGACCGCTGCCGCTCGCCACATGGAAGATCACCGCCCAGTCTTGGCGCGGCGGGGTGTGGTCCCACGGCTCCCGCATCTTCGTGATCGGGTTGTACGGCGTCCCGCTGGCATATGTCCAACATTGGACGGCGAACTTCGCCCCGGCGAAGTCCATCCGCTGGGCGGTCTTGACGTCGCCGATGATCACCGACCCCGCCTCCAGCAGCGTCCCGTCGGGGGCCTCGTGATCGTGTCGTAGCTCGACCGCCCGGTCGAGGGTGCCCGCCACCTGGTGGTCGTCCTGCACCACGAAACGCTCGACCGCGACCGACTCGAATCCACGAGTCAATTCCGTGTACGCCAACAAGTCGGGTTTCCACTGCGCGGGAATGTGTCCGGGATCCAACCCGAGGTCGACCTTCTCGAAGATGTGGTGCTCAGCGGTACCGATCACCGCCTTCGCTCCCGACCCCACGATCTCCATAGCCTTCTCGCACAACTCATCTAGCTCGCGCTTCGCGGCTTTCTGCTCGTCCCACTCCGACGAGAAAAGCCCGATCTCGCTGCGGGTCACCGCGAGCTGCAATTCGCTGCGTTGACTAATCCCGCGCGCCACCTCCCGCAGCTTCCACTTATCCAGCGCGGAGGTGTCCTCCAGCGGAGCCCCGTAGCTGCTGGCCCGGCGGTACCCCACCTCCTTGCTCCCGTCCGGAAGCATGATCTTCGGTCGACCCCACTGATCGCGGTTGCCCTCGATCGCCTGATCGAACTCCCACCGCCTCCGCGCCTCCGGGTCAGCCGGCGCCACCACCGCTGCTTCCCGCACCCCCTTGAGCGCCATCAGCCGCAGTCCTCGGTCAAGCCCGCGCACGGGCTTACACCGCAGTGCGGGCAGTAGTACGGGTCCTCGGTATCGACCATGTTCGAGCCCTTCGTTCGTGTGCTTGTTCGTGTCCATCCGGACCCACCTGTACGAGCCCCCAGTCCTACGGCCTGGGGGGCGGCTCGTTCACAGGGGTTGGGCAAGATCATGTATAAATCCGTACAAATCCGTACACCGCAGGTCAGCGCTCGTACAGATCCGTACAGATCCGTACACGTACACAGTTTGATCTCTGTATTCTTGATC
>DATAZN010000163.1:0-18098 GCA_036272035.1 Mycobacterium sp.
GCTGTCGGCACGGCACCGGAGCGTACTGGCCAGTAGCTGAAAATTGTTTCTTAGCAAAGTATTAAACGCTGGAACAGGTGACCTTAGAGTAGGCAATTAGCGTCTCAAACAGGTTCGGGTCATCGTTGATCCCGATATTGCTGTAACAGTGTTTGGGATGGGGGTCGCTCTTCTAATGAAGGACTCAATTAGCAAGGCAGCATCGTTGGCGCCGCGGCACGCCCATCTCCCCGTCGACTGCAACGGCGCCGCGGTGCGCGCGCAATGCCGTCACCTGGCAACCGTCGTAACGATCAGCGGTGCGATCGACGCGAGCAACGTGGACCAGGTCATCGAATACGCCCAGCGCTTCAACCTGCCGGACAAGCCTTTTGTCCTCGACCTGTCGGGCCTGGACTCGTTCGCCACGCAGGCTGTGCGACTTCTCCACCGCGTGGACGACGCCTTCAGCGCCGCTGGGCTGGACTGGGCGCTGATTGCCAGCCAGGCAGTCAGCCTGACGTTGTTGGTTACCGGCGAGGACGCCAGCTTCCTCACCGCTGCCACGGTGCACGAGGCGCTGCATTACTTCGCCGACGCCAACATCGCGCGTCGCCGGCTATTGCTGCCGCTGCTCACAAAAACCGCATAGCCCGGCAAATGGGCTGGGGCGCGCGTTCCGCGAAGTCCGTATGCTGCTATTCGTGACGTTCAAGTCAACTGCTTCAGCCGCTGTGGCGCTGATTGCGCTGGGCTGGGGTGTGTCGGCAGGCCTCGCTAGCGCTGACCCCCCTGCGCCGGCGCCCGCTCCTCCTCCGGCTCCCGCGCCACCGTCTCCAGCGGCGCCGGCGGGCGGCCCCAAGACGACGATCGACCACGACGGTGTCTACAACGTGGGAACCGACATCGTGCCGGGCGTCTACACCTCGGCCGGCCCGGTCGGCAGCGGCGTCTGCTACTGGAAGCGGCTCGGCGATGACGCCAAGCAGCCGCTCGACAACGCCATGAGCAAAAAGCCACAGATTGTGAAGATCGACCCCACCGACAAGACGTTCAAGACGGACGGATGCCAGGCCTGGCAGAAGAACGACGCTGCGGTCCCCGACCCCGGCAAGTCACCGGGCGAGGCTGGTCTGTCGCTGGGCATCCTCAACACGCTGATCGGCGGCGGGAGCGCACCAGCGCCTCGAGACGCACCGCCGGCGCCAGCACCGCCGGCACCAGTGCCGCCCAAGCCGTGACGTTCTAATCGCTAGGGGTATGGAGACCGTCGAATACGCCGCCGGTCGGCTGGCAGACGTCTTCGGCGAGCCCGCCCAACCCACGGTTCTGCTGTGGCACGGCCAGCAGCCTGACGCGCGCTCCTCAGTACGACCGCTTGCCGCGCTGATTGCTGGTCATGGTCTGGGTGTGATCGCTCCCGACTGGGATTCCTACACCCATGACGGCGGCCGCGCCGACCTGCTGGACTCGGTGCACTTCGCCCGCGAGCGAGTTGACCATCCCGACGATCTGGTACTCGTCGGCTGGTCCATGGGGGGGCTCGCCGCGGCGGGGCTGACCGTGCAAGCGCAGCGGTTGGGTGTGGCTTTCGCGCATACGGTCTGCCTTGCCGGCGCGTTCATGGTGCCCGACCCGATCTTCAACGAGCTGCCCGCAACCCAAGTGAACGATGGCGCACCGCGCTCCGCGTTCACCCTCTTGCACGGCGCCGCCGATCGCGTCATCCCGCTTTCGGTGGCCAACGATTTCGCCGCGGCGCTGCGGCAGCACGACTGGCCGGTGCAGGTTGTCGAGCTGCCGGCCGACCACGGCTCAATCGCCGGCGCGGTCTACGACGCGTCTGCCGGGCGTTACCGTGCTGCGATCGACGCCAAGACGCTAGCCGTGGCCGCTGACGTCGCTGGCCGTATCGCTGACGCCGGCCGACCGAACCGGTGAGTGAGCCAGCCAGTCGCGCAGCTTCGCGTACACCAGTGGGTGATTGAGCAAGTCGAAGTGATTCAACCCGGTCAGCGTCAATCCAAGCTCTGGCTCGAACGGAATGCGTCGTGACTTGCCAAGGCCAGCAGCGCTTTTCGATCGGACAAGGTGATCGCCGGCGATCAACCCGAGCACCGTCGGCGTGACCGTGGAAGACACGAAGTGGTAGCGGACATGCGGCAGGAACGGTGCCTCATGGCAACGATCGCGCAGAAACTCATCCGGATCGGTGTCGCTCCAATCCTCGTCGAGACACGCGCCGAACCGCAGGTCTTTCACGCCGTCGCTGCGAGCGTTCAAAAAGGTTGCGATAGCGCTGGTTTCGGGCAAGCGAGCTAACGCCCACGACGCGATGTTCACGCCTTTCTCCAGGTCGGCACCCAGATGCGGCGAGCCCAGACACACCACCCGGCTGACGGCGTCGGTCCAGCCGTGCTGCAGCTCCGCCCCGTAGTGGCATGCGCTGCGCGCCACCAGACCGCCCATCGAATGGCCGACCAGGACGAGCTCGGTGATCGAGACCGGCCACTGGTCATGCAACAGCTCGAGAATTTCGGCAAGCGTGCGGCCATTGACCGACACATGCAGTCCGGTGTTGTACCGCAGAGAAACCGGGCTGTATCCGAGATCATCGCGCAACCGTTCGCCGTAGCTTCGACCGTCTTCGGCCTCGACCGGCCGCCGCGACCATGACTGCTCGGTCAAACACCAACCGTGCACGAAGACGGCGAGGCGGTTGGTGGCCGCCGGGTATGCCTCCACGAGGGCCTCGGTCGTCAGCGCTACTGGTTTGCCGCCGCACCGGATCGTCATCGCGCCCGCGAGCGGGCTCTCTTGTTCGGTCAACACATCGCCGTAGATTCCGTTGACCGCGGCGATGGCGGCGGCGGTGGAATCGGTGCGTGATTCAAGAGCTTCGTCGGCCTCGTTACCCCACACTTCGGCGGCCACCATCCCCGCGACGTGGGCGGCGCAACGAATCCCGTGGTCTACTCCGCTGTAGATCGCCCTGGTCAACCCGTCGTGGATTGTCCGGGTCGGTGTTGCCGACGGCCCGATCGAGTCGAATACGCGACCGCAGATGCCGGCGTGCATTCCCCGCACCAGGGTCGTCAGCACCGACGACGCCTCCCCTGCCAGATCGCCGACGGCGCGGATATCACTGCGTTGCATCTGACCCCCTCACGAGTTCGGGTGAATGAGTGTCAAAATGGCCTGGCATCTCCCCTTGCTGCCCGAACCCACGTGTGGAGCCCGATCCGAGCTGCCGGTTTGTTCACTCAGTATACAAGCGTTTACTGTATGTGACAGATGTCCAGCTGACCAGGCACCACAGGGATGCGGGCGCAACAATGATAGGAGCGCTAATGGACGCCACCTTTTCGCTGGATCTGTCGGAGGAAGTGGTGCAGGTCCGCGACTGGGTGCACGAGTTCGCCGAATCGGTGATCCGCCCGGCGGCGGCCGAGTGGGACGAGCGTGAAGAGACCCCCTGGCCGATCATCCAAGAGGCCGCCAAAGTCGGGCTCTACACCCCTGACCTCTTCGCCCAGATGGCGGGCGAAGCCAGCGGATTGGGTATGCCGACGGTCTTCGAAGAGATGTTCTGGGGTGACGCCGGTATCGCGTTGTCCATCATGGCCACCGGGCTTGCCGCGGCCGCGCTGGCCGCCAACGGAACGCCGCAGCAGATCGGCGAGTGGCTGCCGCAGATGTTCGGCAGCCCCGGCGATCCCCAACTGGCCGCTTTCTGTTCCTCCGAGCCGGGCGCCGGCTCGGACGTCGGCGCTGTCCGCACCCGAGCGAGGTACGACCAAGCCGCCGACGAGTGGGTGCTCAATGGCACCAAGACGTGGGCCACGAACGGTGGAATCGCCAACGTCCACGTGGTGGTGGCGTCGGTGGAACCCGAGCTGGGCACTCGAGGGCAGGCGACGTTCATCGTGCCCCCCGGCACCAAAGGCCTGTCCCAGGGCCAGAAGTTCAAAAAGCACGGCATTAGGGCGTCGCACACCGCCGAGGTGGTGCTCGACGATGTCCGCCTTCCCGGTGAGCTGATCCTCGGCGGGCGAGAGAAATTCGAGCGCCGGATCGCCAAGATCCGGGAAGGGCATCGCACCACGAGCCAGGCGGCGATGATGACCTTCGAGCGCACTCGTCCGACCGTGGGTGCGATGGCTCTGGGCATCGCCCGCGCTGCCTACGAGTACGCGCTGGAGTATTCGGGTCAGCGTGAACAATTCGGCCGCAAAATCGCCGAATTCCAGGCTGTCGCTTTCAAATTGGCTGATATGAAGAGCCGCATCGACGCATCCCGGATGCTGGTGTGGCGGGCCAGCTGGATGCAGCGCAACAACAAGCCGTTCACCTCAGCCGAGGGTTCGATGGCGAAGCTCTACGCCAGTGAGACCGCGGTTTACGTCACCGACGAAGCCATCCAAATTCTCGGCGGCAACGGGTACACGCGCGATTACCCGGTCGAGCGAATGCACCGGGATGCAAAGATTTTCACCATCTTTGAAGGCACCAGCGAGATTCAGCGACTGGTGATCGGTCGGGCGTTGACCGGTCTGCCCATTCGCTGACGCACGCCGCTAGTTAGTGGCGTGCGCCTCTTCGCCGGCGCCGTTCATGGCCAGCGCTTCATCCCAGCCGTTGACGTGCTCCTCGACCGGTGCCGGCTCAGGCTCGAACTTGCCTTCGTCGAGCCCCGCCACTAACCGGATCGCTGCGATCAGCTGCTCGACCAGCGGCGTTTCCTGCGCAGTGGGCGTGGCGCCTTCTTCGAGCTCGTCGGGCAGCTCGCGCCGTAGTCCAAACCCGTGGGCCGCCTCGTGCGCCGACAGCTTGGCGTGGACGCGGGCGTTGTAAAGCTGTTGACCCAGCGTCGATCCTGGGGCGTCGGCCGCGCGCTCCATCAGATCGTCGTAGCGCCGCCGGACGTCACCGAGCGCCATCATGACAGTGGGAGTCGGCCGGCTGTGGCTGGCCGCCTCGGTCAGCGCCGCGCGTAATTTCCGCATACCGGTGAGAACCACTTCGGCGCGCTTCTGGAATTTCTTGTCTTCTGGAAAAGGCAGCGAGTCGATCGCCGCCTTGTACATGTGCATCGCCGCCTCGGCGAGATTCACAATGGTTTGCGCTTCACCCTCGTGCTGATCGAATTCGCCCATAGTCCCTCAACTCTTGGTTGGTGTTCAGCTCAGATCGTGATGGGCTGCCGCCAACTTCCGTCCCGACAGCTGCATGGACGAGGGTATCGGTAACGGCGTCGACCCGCATAGGGGTAGTGCGCACGCGTTCAGTAGGCGGTCCCGGCTGTGCGAGTGCCGGCGGAACCCGTTCCACGCGCTGGCCTGATCACAGTCGAGGTGATTTAGTATTATTGCTAAGATAGCGGCTGCGAATCTCAAAGGACGCGGTGAGCATCGACTACTTGCGGAACGGTCGCATCGTCACGATCACGATCAACCGGCCCGAGACGCGCAATTCACTCGACATGGAGCATTTCCGCGACCTTGCCCGCGCTTGGGCAGCCTTTCGCGATGACCCCGACGCGTGGGTCGCCGTTATCACCGGAGTTGGTCGCGATTTCTGTACCGGAGCCGATCTCAAAAAGTTCATTCCGGAGTTGACCGGCGACTTACCGCAACCCGAGGGTTGGAACAAAACCGATGCTATTCACGCTGTCCTGCACCAGTTTCCGATCTACAAGCCGATCGTCGCCGCCGTCAACGGTGTCTGCGTAGCGGGCGGATTCGAGATGTTGACCTCCACCGATATTCGCGTCGCCGTGCCCCAGGCGCGATTCGCCGTGATGGAGCCGAAGCGCGGACTGTTTGCCGGCGGCGGCAGTACTGTGCGGTTGCCTCGCCAGTTGCCCTACGCGTTGGCGATGGAGATGTTGTTGACCGCGGACATGGTCGACGCCGACCGCGCGCTCGCGATGGGACTGATCAACCGGGTGGTGCCGGGTGACCAGTTGATGAACACCGCCTATGAGTACGCCGAGCGCATAGCGGTCAACGCGCCGCTTGCCGTGTCGGCGACAAAACAGTCGGCTGTCGAGGGCCTGGCGCTTGATCTGCACTCTGCCTATGCCAACGAAACCCTGCACAGTGACCGCATTTTCGCGACCGAGGACGCTAAAGAAGGCCCGCGTGCCTTTGCCGAAAAGCGACCTCCGAAATGGCAGGGGCGCTGATCGCCATCAGTTGAGGCCGTAGAAGCGCTGCGCATTCAGCCCGCCGATTTTCGCGCGTGTGTTTTCGCTGATGTCCGGACGCGTGCGCAGATGTTTGGTGCTCTCGGGCCACTCGCCGTCCCAGTGCGGGTAGTCGCTGGCGAACATGATGAAGTCGTCGCCAAGCACGTCGATGACGCCAGGCAGGATCGGCTCCTCCGGCTCGCACGTGACGAAGATGTTGCCGGCCCGCACGTACTCCTGCGGATCGCGTTGCCAGCCGTGTTCGATCCAGTCGCCGCGCTTTTCGAAGTGCTCGTGCAGACGGTCGATGAAGAACGGCACCCAGCCCACGCCTGCCTCGAGGAAGGCCACCCGTAACCCGGGATGCCGATCGAAAACACCTCCCGAGATCATCGCGGTCATCGCCGTCATCTGGTCGAACGGAAAGCTGATGCAGTGCACCTGGATGTAGTTGGTGAAGCGATCGACACCGATCTTCGGCAGGTGGATACCGGGTGCGCCGTGAACACCGAGCGGCATTCCGAGTTCGACCGCGGCGGCGTAAAACGGATCGAGGTCGGGGTGGTCGAGGTTGCGCGTCTTGAGTGCCGGCGGGACGAGGGTGGCCACCAGCCCGAGATCTTTGGCCTCCCGCATGACGTCGATCGCCAACTGGCCATGCTCGACCGGGGCCACCGCGACGCCGCGCAATCGGCCCCCCGCCGGGGCGCAGAAATCCGCAATCCACTGGTTGTAGTGGCGCGCGAACCCGGCGGCGAATTCCGGATCCTCGAGGCTGGGCGTGCACAGCCCCATGCTGGGATACAGCACCATGGTGTTGATGTGATCGCGGTCCGCGTCGCCGAGCACTCCCTGGACCGACCGGCAGTTGATGCCGGACGCCTTGCTGATCCCGTGCTCGGGTGGGCATCCGGCACCCGGGCCGGTGTCTTCGGGGTAGTTGCGGCCCTCGATGACCAACCTGGGTTTGCCGTCGGCGCTGGCCGTGACCCGGTGCGGCCATCGCTTCATGGCCTCGATCGCGAACGATGGGTTTTCCGCGACGTGCCCGTCGGCATCGATGATGTGCATAACTCGCTCCCGTCGGCAGGATCCATGGTGTTGTATGCAGCGTGCACCACCGTCGGCGTCATCGCTTCCAAAACGCGAGCCAAACAGGCGGTGCCAGTTGTCCTAGTGTGAATCGAGCGCGGCCGTCCATGTAACACTGCGGTAATGGCTTATTCGATCGCTCGGCCCAAGCTCGAGGGCAATATCGCCGTCGGCGATGATCGGCAGCTCGGGTTTGCCGAGTTCGGTGATCCGCAAGGTCGCGCGATCTTCTGGCTGCACGGCACCCCCGGTGCGCGGCGGCAGATCCCGGCCGAGGCACGCGTCTACGCCGAGGACCACCACATCCGCCTGATCGGCATCGACCGACCCGGCATCGGGGCGTCCACCCCGCATCAATATGAGAACGTCCTCGCTTTCGCCGACGACTTGCGCACCGTCGCCGACACCTTGGGCATCGACAAGATGGCGGTGATCGGCTTGTCCGGCGGCGGCCCCTACACCTTGGGCTGCGCGGCGGCGCTGCCCGACCGCGTCATTGCGGTCGGGGTGTTGGGCGGCGTGGCGCCCACGGTCGGCCCGGAGGCGATCAGTGGCGGACTGATGTCACTCGGATCGATGGTGGCGCCGCTGCTTGCGGTGGCCGGCTTCCCGATCCGTTGGGCGGCGGTCGGTTTCATCCGTCTGCTGAAGCCGGTCGCGGAGCCCGCGCTCTACCTCTATGCGCGGGTGTCTCCCGAAGGCGATCGGCGGCTGCTGGTGCGGCCGGAATTCAAGGCGATGTTCCTCGACGATCTGCTCAACGGTTCCCGCAAACAGATGGCGGCCCCGTTCGCGGATGTCGTCGTGTTCGCCCGGGATTGGGGCTTTCGGCTCGACGAGGTGAAGATCCCGGTCCGTTGGTGGCACGGCGACCGCGACCACATCGTGCCGTTCGCGCACGGGGAGCATGTCGTCACCCGGCTGCCCGACGCGGAGCTCTACACACTGCCCGGGGAGAGCCATCTCGCCGGGCTGGGCTTTGCCGAGGAAATTCTGCGGACCATGGTCGAGCTCTGGGACAGCATCGAAAAGAGCTGATTTCCCGCGTGCGCGCGACACCGTCACGCGCTATGTGATAAACGGTGCGAGTGCCTGGAAAGCCGTCGCTCACCAAAGATCAGCGAAACTCGTTCATCGCCGCACTGCTGGGCTGGACGATGGACGCCTTCGACTACTTCCTCGTGGTACTGGTCTACGCCGACATCGCGAAGACCTTCCACCACACCAAGGCTGAAGTCGCGTTCCTGACCACCGCAACCTTGCTCATGCGCCCGGTCGGCGCACTGCTGTTCGGGCTCTGGGCCGACCGGGTCGGCCGGCGGCTGCCGCTGATGGTCGACGTGGTGTTCTATTCGGTGGTCGGCTTTTTGTGCGCGTTCGCGCCCAACTTCACCGTGCTGATCATCCTGCGACTGCTGTATGGCATCGGCATGGGCGGCGAGTGGGGTCTGGGTGCCGCGCTGGCGATGGAGAAGGTCCCCGTCGAGCGGCGGGGGTTCTTCTCCGGTCTGCTGCAAGAGGGCTACGCATTCGGCTATCTGCTGGCAACTGTGGCGTCGCTCTTGGTCATCGATCAACTGGGGTTGTCCTGGCGGTGGCTGTTCGGTCTGAGCGTCATCCCTGCTCTGATCAGTCTGATCATTCGATACAGGGTGCAGGAGTCCGAAGTCTGGGAAGCCGAGCAGGACCGAATGACATTGACCCGCACCAGGATCCGCGACGTGCTGCGCGACGCCAACGTCATCCGGCGGTTCATCTATCTGGTGTTGCTGATGGCGGCCTTCAACTGGATGAGTCACGGCACCCAGGACGTCTACCCGACGTTTCTGTCGGCCACCCACGAGGGCGGCGCTGCGCTATCGCACACCACGGCCAAGTGGATCGTGGTGATCTACAACCTTGGCGCTATTGCCGGCGGGCTGATCTTCGGCTCACTGTCCCAGCGGTTCGGCCGCCGCTACACCGTGGTGTTCTGCGCCGTGCTCGGGTTGCCGATCGTCCCGCTGTTCGCCTACTCGCACACCGCCGCGATGCTGTGTCTCGGTTCGTTTTTGATGCAGTTCGCCGTGCAGGGTGCATGGGGCGTCATACCCGCGCACCTGACCGAGATGTCGCCGGACGCCATCCGCGGCTTCTATCCGGGTGTCACCTATCAGCTGGGTAATCTACTGGCCGCCTTCAACTTGCCGATCCAGGAACGGCTGGCCGCCTCCCACGGCTATCCCTTCGCCTTGGCGGCGACGATCGGTCCGGTCCTGATCGCCGTTGCTGTGCTGACGGCGATCGGCAAGGACGCCACCGGGATTCGGTTCGGCACCAAACAAAGCAGCGCGGTCGGCGACTAACCGAGTTGTGCGGCTCCGCTGAGCGCTTGACGCAGCAGGTGCATCGAGACCGTGGTCGAGCGCTCCCGGATGTCGGAGCGGTTGCCGGGCAGTCGAAGCGTGCGGGTTGAGGACGCGCCGTCGACCGCCACGGTGAAACAGACTGTCCCGATCGGCTTTTCCTCGGTTCCCCCGCCCGGCCCGGCGATCCCGGTGATCGCCACCGCGGTGTCGGCCCCGAAGCGGCGCAGCGCACCGGCGGCCATCGCCTCGGCGACGGGTTCCGACACCGCGCCATGCGCGTCGATCAGCGCCGGATCGACACCAAGTAAGTCGGTTTTGGCTTCATTTGCATAGGCCACCAGCCCGCCGGCGAGATAAGCCGACGAACCGGGCCGCTCGGTCAGTCGTGCCGCCAGCAGTCCCCCGGTGCATGACTCTGCTGTGGCGATCCGGCGCCCGGTCAGCAGGTGAGCAATCTGGTCGTCGACCTGGGAGCCGTCTTCGGAGAAGATCTGCTGCCAGTGCCGGTCCCGGAGGTATTCACTCAACTTTCGGTAGGTGTCGACGGCGTCAGGTTCGTAGCGGGTGACCATCTCGATCTCCCCGCGCCGCAGACACGTGGTGATCTCCAATCCGGCGAAACCGGGCACGTCGTGCTCCGCCTCGCGAAGCGTCTCGGCCAGACCGGATTCCGGCAACCCGAACATTCTGATGGTGTCTTGGCGGTAGATCGTCCGGCCGGCGATGGCTTCCTGGACGGCGGGTATGTGTACCGCGGTCTTCCACATCGGCTGTAGCTCGCGCGGCGGCCCCGGTAGCACGACGACGGTCGGCTTGCCGGGAACCACGACGCCGGGTGCCGTTCCCACCGGATCCATCACGACAGCTCCGACCGGGACCATCGCCTGCTTGCGGTTGGCGGCACGTACCGCGTCGAAATCGCCGTCCCCGATGCGTGCCATCAGCTTTTTCAAGATCTCCGCGATCTTGTTTTCCAGCTCGGCGTCCAGCGCCAGCTCGCGACCGCAGTACCGCGCGACAGTTGCCACGGTCATATCGTCGGCGGTCGGTCCCAGCCCGCCGCTAGTGACGATCAGGTCCACGCCTTCGTCGGCCATGAACCGCAGCTGGGCTTCAATGTCGGCGGCGCGGTCACCGCAGATGGTGATGTGGGCGAGTTCGACGCCCAGCTCAAGAAGGCGGTCGGCGAGCCATGGGCCGTTACGGTCGGAGACCCGCCCGGTCAAGACCTCGGTTCCGGTGACGACAATGCCCGCGCGTGCACTCACCGCTACGACACTAGGCGGGCAGTTTCGCTACGTATCCCCGGGTTGCGCGGACAGGTGACGCTCGACCGATTCCGTCTTGCTGGTCATCGCGTCGGTCACACCTGATCGCCAGTCCGCCTTGATCACCACGCTGACCCGGTTGGCGCGGGCCGCCACGGCTTCGACGGCGCGCTCCACGACGGCCATCACCTCGGCCCAGCTGTCACCCTCGATCACGGTGAACATCGAATCGGTCTTGTTCGGTAATCCGGAGTCTCGAACTACCCGAACCGCTTCGGCGACGATCTCACCGACACCCTCGCCGACTCCGAGTGGCGTGACCGAGAACGCGACCAGTACGGACACCCGATGAGCGTACCCACAACGTCATGGCAGCATCGGGCCATGCGGGTTCTGGTGCAGCGGGTCGCGTCGGCAACGGTGTCGGTGGATGGCCAAGCCGTCGGTGCCATCCGGCCCGACGGACAGGGGCTGCTGGCACTCGTCGGGGTGACGCACGGTGACGACGCCGACAAAGCCGGGCGGCTCGCCGAAAAGCTCTGGCAGCTGCGAATTCTCGACGACGACCGGTCGGCCTCCGACGTCGATGCACCGATCATGGTGGTCAGCCAGTTCACGCTTTACGCCGACATTACCAAGGGCCGGCGACCGTCCTGGAACGCCGCCGCCCCGGGCGCAGCCGCCGAGCCGCTGGTCGCCGCGTTCGTGCAAGCCTTGCGAGATCTGGGGGCCGGCGTGGAAACCGGAATCTTCGGCGCCCACATGCAGGTTGAATTGGTCAACGACGGCCCGGTGACCATCTTGCTGGAGCTGTGAGAGGAACGATTGCATGAACACATCGCAGGACAAGTGGGGCGTGGACCGCTCCGACGACGACACCTGGGACATCGTCAGCAGCGTGGGATATACCGCGTTGCTGGTCGCGGGATGGCGTGCCTTACACGCGGCGAGCGACCATCCGTTGGTGCGCGACGACTACGCCAAATACTTCATCGCGGCATCCGCGGACCCGTTTCTCAACGGTGCCCTCGCCGACCCGGGCACGTCGGAGGGGGCGACCACGTTTCCCCGGCTATACGGGGTGCAGACCCGGTTCTTCGATGAATTCTTCACCTCCGCCGCGCAGAGCGGCATCCGCCAAGCCGTCATCGTTGCAGCCGGCCTGGACTCGCGAGCGTACCGGCTGAGATGGCCAACCGGCACAACGTTATTCGAAGTCGACCAGCCGAAAGTCCTCGAGTTCAAGGCGAGAGTGCTTGCACAGCACGCAGCAGAACCTGCGGCCGACCGGCGTGACGTCGCAGCCGACCTGCGCGACGACTGGTCAATACCGTTGCAGGACAATGGTTTCAACACCGAACTCCCGACCGCCTGGTCGGTGGAGGGCATTCTGCCGTACTTGACCGGCGACGCCCAGGACACATTGTTCAGTCGGATCACCGAATTGTCGGCGCCGGGCAGCCGGCTCGGGATAGGCGCCCTTGGCTCGTGTCTTGACCAGGACCGGCTCGCTGCACTGGAAGGCAGTTACCCGGGCCTCAACCTGTCTGGTGATGTGAATTTCTCCACATTGACCTACGACGACGCGACGAAAACCAAACCGGTGCAATGGCTTGCCGATCACGGCTGGGCGGTGGACTCCGTGCAGACCAACCCGGGGCTGCAGCGCGAATACGGCCGGATCCCGCCCCAGGTCGACATGGACCTCGACGAAATCATGCACTCCGAGTACATCACCGCGACGCGTTAGTCGGCCACGCCATGCCCAGCGATGAGGAGAGATGCTTGACCCTCCTGCGGGGGGAGACCTCACAGTTGTCGTTGACAGGCACGTGACGCCGAGAACGACTAGGAGAACCCAATGACCGCTCAGCTTTCGCTGGATCCCGTGATCGCCTCGCATATCGCGGCGATCAACAGTTTCGATCTCGATGCCATCATGGGCACGTTCGCAGATGATGCCCTGGTCAACGATGCCGCTCGGGAATTCTGGGGACGGGAGCGCATCCGTGCGTTCGTGGCGAAGGAGTTGGTCGGCGACCGCGTCACGCTGCAACCCGTTGAGGCCGCTGACAATGCCGGCATGTGGTGCGTGCGCTGCCGCTACGATGGCGACTACGACAAAACAGGACTCCCTGACCCGCTGATCATGACCAATTACCTTCGCGTTCACGACGGCAAGATCGTCACCTTGTTCATCGTCAACAACACTGCACCCCAGTACTGACGATGACCAACACCGTCAGCGTCGGTCGCTTCGCGACCATGACCCACCTGAGTGTCAAGACTCTCCGGCACTACCACCAGGTCGGATTGCTGGAGCCAGCCGAGGTCGACCCGGAGACCGGATACCGCTACTACACACTGGAGCAACTCCCGACGGCCCAGCTGATCCGGCGGCTAAGAGATCTGCGCATGCCGGTCGCCGACGTCCGTGCTGTACTCGTCGCCGACAGCCCAATCGTGCGCGACAGCCTGATCTCGGCCCACATCGATCATCTCGAGACGGAACTGGCGAAGACGCAAGCCGCAGTGAACTCGCTGCGTGCGCTGCTGGACAGCCCCGCCGGACTGCAGCCGGTACATCGGCGAGCCGAATCTAGTTTCGCCGCATTAGCTATCACCGAAGACACCTTGGACCCGGCGGATATCGAAGTCTGGTGGCGTGAGGCCTTAGCCGAATTACGCCGCGCCGCAGCAGATAATGTCCTGCAGATCGCCGGACCCGCCGGCGGTCTGTACGACGAATGCCTGTTTCATCATGAGGCCGGCGGAGCAACCGTTTTCATCCCGGTCACGACACCGCGCGAACTGGGCCGGGTCACACCGGTGATCATTCCGGCCGCCGAGGTCGCCGTCACCGCCTACCAAGGACCGCACTCCGATATCGACCTGGCCTACGGCCGTTTGGGTTCCTATGTCGCCAAGCACGAATTAGAGATCGGCTGGCAACTTCGCGAGTATTACCACCGCGACCACAGCCATACCGGCGATCACACCCAATGGCGCACCGAAATCGCTTGGCCGATCATCGATTCCCCCGCTGAATAGCTCACGCCCGCACAGCACGTCATCCAGGCTCGGCCACGACGTATGCGGTTCCACGTCCTGCCCGCTCCCACAACACGCCGTTCTCGGCCTTCACTCCCCCGCGGATCAACTCGCGTTTCAGAATCTTGCTGGTCGCCGTCTGCGGAAGCTCCTTGTTGATCCGGACGAAACGCGGCCACGCCTTGGGCGACAAATCGGGTTGAGTGGCCAGGAATTTCTCGAATCCCTCCGGCGTCAGGGACGCGCCGTCGTTGAGAACGATGGCGGCCATGACCTGGTCGCCGACTTCTCGATCCGGCACCCCATATACCGCGACCTGGTTGATCGGGGTCAGCCGCTGCAGAATTCGCTCGATGGGTGCGGCAGCCAGGTTCTCGCCGTCGACTCGCAGCCAATCCGCCGTGCGACCGGCCAGGTAGATCCAGCCGTCGGTGTCCCGATACGCCAGATCACCCGACCAGTACATGCCCTGGCGCATCCGCTCGCTGGTGGCCGCGGGGTCGTTGTAGTACCCGGCGAACGGGCCGGCTCCCCCGGTGTTCACCAGTTCCCCGACCGCGTCGTCGAAGTTGGCCAGCGCACCGTGCTCGTCGAAAATCGCTGGCGCGCACTCGGTCACCGATTCCGGGTGGTACACGGCGACGCCGGGATACCCCTTGCCGACAGACCCGGTGGGCGTGCCGTCTTCGCGGGTGACGATGACTGCGAACTCACTGGATCCGAAGCTGTCGATCACCCGACAGCCGAACCGCCGGGCGAATTCGTCGATATCGCGATCGGTTGCCTCGTTGCCGAATGCGATCCGCAACGTGTTGTCGGCATCGTCGGGTCGCTCCGCGGTGGCCAGTATCAGGGCCAGCGGCTTGCCGACGTAGTTCATGTAGGTGACGTGGTAACGACGGATGTCATCGAGAAACCTCGATCTCGAGAACCGGGCGGGCACCATCGCCGCACCGCTGCCGATGGCCACCGCCCAGCCGGCCGCCACGCCGTTGGAGTGAAACAGCGGCATCGACAGGTAGCAGACATCGTCGGCGGTGACGTCGTACTGCCCGATCAGGCTTGCGCCGCAAAGAATCGCCATCACGTGGGCGAACCGAACTGCCTTCGGATCGCCGCTGGTTCCCGACGTGAAGATCATCATCAAGGTGTCGGCCGGTTCGACCTCGCGCCACGGCACCAGCGGTGGCGCGGCCGCTACCGCGTCGACGTAACGCTGCGACGCCACGTCGAGCACGGTGATGCCGTCAAGATCCAGGCCGTCCAGCAGTGGTAGGTGGTCGGAATCGGCAAGCAGCAGTTGGCAATCCGCTCGTCGGATGTCGGACAGCAGTCCGGCGCCGCGACGGGTGGTGTTGATCCCGCACAACACGTAGCCGCCCAAGCCGGCCGCCGCCATCGAGCGCAGCATGCCCGGCGAGTTGCCGAGCAGCGCGCCGGCGTGCAGCGGACGACCGGTGTCGGCAAGATCGATCAACGCCGATGCCTCGCTCGCGGCCTCGGCAAGGTGCTCGCGCCAGGTCCAGGTCTGATCGCCGTACGCGACAGCTAGGGTGTCGTCGCCCATCCGGGATCGCAGCAACTGCTGCACGGTCTCAAACATCAGTTGGCTCCGGCCGATACCGCAACAACGTGATTCCGCTGTCGGGAATGTCGCAGAACACCGGGCCCACCCGCATTCCTATCCGGACATCGGCCGGATCCACGTCCACCAGCTCGGTGCTGAACCGCGGTCCGGCGTCCCACTCGACGACGGCGAGGATCTGCGGCAGCGAATCCACCCACGGTGGGCCGGTGGGCCGGCGCGCCACCGTGAATGTGTACACCGATCCGGCGCCGTCGATTTCGTGCCACTGCAGGTCGTTGGCCAGTGTGCCCGGCGCCAGGGTGCGGGGATAGAACACGTACCGCCCCAGTGACGGCGAATACTGCACCAGGATCCGGTGTTCGGTGAGCGCCTGCCAGAACGGCGCCGATACCGGGGTGGCCTCGGGAAGTGGTGTCGCCTCGGTCATCTCAGTCACCCCCCAGTACCAGCGCGACTTGTTCACTCATGATCCCGCCGGTGCCGCTGACGAATGCGTGGTTGCAGTCGGCGACCTGTGCCGCGGCGGCCCGGCCCATGACCTGACGCGCGGCGTCGACCACGTGGTGCATGCCGCCGGCCATTCCGGCTTGCCCGAATGAGAGCTGCCCGCCCGCGGTGTTGAGCGGAAAGTCGCCCGCAAAAGTGAGGTCGCGCTGGTTGACCCAGTCCATGCCTTCGCCTTTGCCGCAAAAGCCGGCGTCTTCGAGGGTCATCAGGACGGTGATGGTGTAGCAGTCGTACAGCGATGCCATGTCGACGGCTGTGGGGGCGAGACCCGCCATCGCGAAAGCGCGTTCGGCGGCGCGCGCTATCGGTGTCGTCATCAGGTCCTCGGCGTAGGTGGCTGTCTTGAAGGCGATGTGCTCGCCGAATCCCTTGACCCACACCGGACGGTGACGGGCATGGCGGGCCACGTCGGCGTTGGCGACCAGGACACCCACACCGCCCTGCACCCGCATCACCGTCTCCAGCATGTGGATCGGATCGGCGATCATCGGACTGGCCAGAACGTCGTCGACGGTGATGGGCTTGCCGTGGAACACCGCGCCCGGATGCGCGCACGCATTCGTTCGCTGGTCGACTGCGATTTTCGCCAGAGCTGTTGGGTCGTAACCGAAAAGGGCGGCGTACCGCTGGGCGATCTGCGCGTAAGGTCCGTTCTGGCCCACGTTGCCGTACGGAATTTCGAACTCGGCCTGAGGTGAGCCGTACTTGTTGCTGGACGCGCCGTGCCACCCGGGCGGCGACGGTGGGTGGCGCGTCGACGTCGGCAGCACCGCCGAACCGGGCACGATCGCGAACACCGCGTCGCACAGCCCGAGTTCGACGGCGACCGCTGCGCGCCACACCATCCCGGCGGATGTTGCGCCACCAAGGTCGACGCGTTCACCGAAATTCACCGGCAGGCCTAGATATTCGGCGAGGGTGGCCGGGGCGAACATGTCGGATTCCGCCAAGCCGTGGCATATCAGGCCATTGACCACCGCGGCGTCCACACCGGCATCGTCGATGACCATCTTGGCCAGCAGCGCGTACTGGTCGAGGGTGAACGACGGTGGGCGGGATTGCTTGCGCTCGGCGGGCAGTTCGGCGATCCCGATGATCGCGGCATCGCCCCGCAGGCCTGTCACGGCTGGTCTCCGCGCAGCGGCAGTGCAACCGTGGCGGTGCCCGGCATCAGCACGGTGTCGCCGCGTCGCCCGGCGATTTCCAGGTCGACCAGACCGACGTTGTCGGCCAGCCGCTTTGCGGTCACCGATCCGCCGAAGTTCAATTCCTCGCCGGCTATCGCGACCGCCCGGTTCTGCACCGAGTACTCCACCAATCGGCCACGCCCGCCGATCCAGTCGGTAATGGTGCCGGCCAGCAGTGCGGCCTGCAGCGGACCCTGCACGATGACGTCGTCATAACCCTCGACCGTTCGCGCCCAGTCTTTGTCGTAGTGGATCCGGTGGCCGTTGTACGTCGCGGCGCTGAAGAAGAACAACTGTCTTTCGTCGGGCGTCACCGCCAGCGTCGGCAAGGTGTCGCCCGGGTGGACGTCCTCGTAGAAGATCTGCTCGCGGGCCACAGCGCTCCCTAGGGTCGGGCGATCATCGATGTTGTTGCCTCAGCCACTAATTCGCCTCGCTGGTTGCGGTACACGGTTCGCCAGTTGACCAGAACGAACCTGCCGGTGCGGCCTTGCTTCTCCACGATCGACTCGATCGTTCGCACCATCTCGATCTCGTCGCGGTGGTACGCCGGCCCGTGAAACGTGGTGCTCTCCCCGCCGGCCATGCGCTTGGGAGCACCGGGAAAAGCAAGGCTGCCCGACACGGCTCCGGACGAGCCATCCGACCGCAACCCATCCAACGGCGTGACCCCCAGAATGGCGTACTGCAGGTAGAGCGGTGGGCAGATGATGTCGCGATAGCCTTGGGCGCGAGCGTATTCGGGGGCGAACCACAGTGGATTGTGATCACCGACCGCCGCGGCCCACCGTTGCCAGTCGCGCCGGTTGACTTCACCCGTTGCCGTGGCCGCTACCGTTCCCACCCGTGAGGCCGATTCGGCGTCGATCAGACTCTGTTCGTTCACGC
>DATAZN010000164.1:0-6821 GCA_036272035.1 Mycobacterium sp.
AGCGCGTCCCGAAGTTCTTGGTGGTCTGTCACCGGCCTTCGCGGCGAATAGACCAACATAGCTCAGCGCGAAGTCGAGCGCATCGGCGTCCGGCCATCGGCGAGGTCGGTCCAAGGCGCGAATATCCGCCCCCTGGTGCGCGCTGAGTAATAGGTAAGCAAGTTGTTCAGGGTTTGCGTCGTCAGTTAGCTGGCCGCGGTCTTTCATCCGTTGCAGTCCGCCGGCCAGAAGCTCCACGCATTGCCGGTATCCGTCGGCGAGAAGCCGGCGCGTTTCGTTGTCAAGCGTGATTACGTCACCGGCCAGTCCCGCGCACGTAGGAAGGGCAGAACGTCTCTTTCTGCGCCGGCCGATCTTCAGCGTTAGCTCTGCCCAACGATCGAGATCTTCGAAGGTCGCCTTGCGGACGTTGTCGATACCCAACGCCGCAAACCCGTCTCGCAGCACCAGTTCGGTGGCGCAGCTGATGATGCGCTCACGGGTCGCGCGACCCTTGACCGTAAATGACCGATTTCCCGGATCAACATCGGCCATGTCGATGACAATACCTCGCGATGGCACACCTGACTGGGTCACTCGCCCCAGCAGGTTGCGATATCTGATGCAGACCTGCGGGCCGAAAGCTTCAAGAGGTGATGATAACTGCGGTCCAACATGTCGACCGCCACACCGCACGCGGCAAGGTGCATAGGAGAGTTCGTGCATCCACGCGGCCCTGAGTCGGCTTCTGAACAAGCCGCTCTGACCCAAGCTCTGTATGCCTCTCAGATGGCCGCAGACCCCCAGCCCCGGAGTGCAACTCCCATTGACTGGGTCATGTCTCCCACTTGGGCGGTTTGTAGGGTAAAGTTCTGCCAAACACGCGCGGTATCGCCGCTACTGACGGGTGCTCGTCGCGCCCTTTGGGTAAGTCGTCATATGGAGCTTCGCATGAATATGCGTCACGAGTCGCGGGGTCGTCTGGCTGTTCCACCCATTGCGGCGGTCTCGTTCGCCGATAAGTGCGTCCGAACACCGGGCTTTGCGTCGAGATAGCTCGTGGACGACGCCGCGGTCCTACCGCCTGAGATCATCTCCGGACTGCTCTACGCCGGCCCCGGCGCCTCGAGCATGATCGCCGCGGCCGAAGCCTGGCGGCAGGTCGCGGCCGAAACCGAGACCGCTGCAGAAGAATACGACGCCACCCTGTGTACCTTGGCCGAGGAATGGCAGGGTCCTGCGGTGGCCGCCATGCTCGCCGCCGCAGATCCCTATGCTCGGTGGCTGCACACGACCGCCAACCAAGCCAACGACATCGCCGCTCGGGCCCGCGCCGCTGCCGCAGCGTTCCAGACAGCTCTGGGGGCGGTCGTGCCCCCAGCTTTGATCGCGGAAAACCGTGCCGAGCTGGTGCAGCTGGTAACCACCAACGTCTTTGGCCAAAACAGCGACGCGATCGCCGCGACGGAAGCGATCTACGCGCAGATGTGGGCGGTGGATGCCTCCGCGATGAATCAATACCAGGTGAGCTCACGCGCTGCGACTGCGGCAATCGTTCCATTCCAACCACCGCCAGCCACGACGAAACCCCACACCGGTCCCTCTACGCCAGGCATGGTGCAGCGCCCGCCGAACCACCCCCCTCTACCCGCAGTGCAAGCGTCATCAGGAGGGCCTGTCCATACGTCGAGCGCGGCGCCCGCAGCTGGGTCGGGTACTGCCAACGTCTCGACTGGCGACGGCACATCAACGATTCTCGGCATGGATCCAACCAGCATGGCCAGTGTGCTGGTGAGCGCCGCCGGGTTCAGCGCGATGGCTGCCACCAATGCCACCAACAGGCCACTACCTTTGATGATCGGGGCACTGGGCGCCACGGCGCCCCCGGTGGGCCTGGCCTCAACGGCGGGCGGGGCCCCTGAGACAGTGCGAGCCGCAGGACCGGTTGACACCCCTCCTGTCCTGGCGTCCGCAGCTGATGGTCACGTGATGGGCGGGCTGTCGGTTCCACCGACCTGGGACGCGCGCGTCGCCAACCTCAGCTCCGCGCGGCCCCTGACGTCGGCACTCGGCGACGCTGGTGATACACCGCCGTTGGCGTTGCCCGTTGGGGTCGCGACACCGTCCAGCAACGGACGGCCACGACGGCGCCGGCCGTACTCGCAGCCTGACGACTTCGAGTACGGGCGGCCGACGCCGAAGATTTTGGGCCACAACCCCTTCGGCGGCTAACGCACCTGACTCATGCGCTCCTTGCGTCTGCTCAGTGTGCAATGAGCCTTAGTCACAACCATTTCGGCGGCTGGGTAAATTCTCCGCTGAGGCCCGCGTCGCCCCTCGTGGGGTCTGCGCCCCACCTTCGCTAGCGAACAGCGACAAGGTCACTACCCCACAACGAGGCAACGGCCGGGTAAAGGTGTTGAACAGCAGCGGTTGACAAATCAAGCCTGGGCGGCTGACTATGGGATATTCATCCCAGTAGTGCGCTGTTAGGACTCCTCGCGTGCTGCCCGGCTGGGCGCTCCACGGGTCCGGGTTAAGGAAACATTGTGCAGAGAGGCGTCTTCACTTCGTTCACCGGATCACGCGTTCTGGCTTTCTCTGATGCTTACAGCAGCCTCGGTTTGAGCTCGTCAGCGACGACAGTGCAGCACCGGTGAGACCTGATGCTGGCCCGGCGTGCGTGGCGACGCCGGCCGCCGTGCACCGAGATGCAGCCCCGCCGATCTGTCAACCCCCGGAGGGCGACCTCAGCGATCGGCGGCGCTGGGCGATCCTCGTATTTCTGCTGGCCGTTTCCTTTCTGGCACAACTGAATTTCTTTATCGTCAACCCTTGTCTGCCGGCGATGTCTGCCGATTTCGAGGGCGCAAGCTTGTCGGCGGTGTCGTGGGTGCTTAACGCCTATTCGATTCTGTTCGCCGCCATGCTGGTGCCTGTCGGCCGGATCGCTGATATTCGTGGTCGCAAAGGCGTGCTGCTCATCGGAATCGTGATATTCACCGTCGCATCCGCGGTGTGTGCGCTTGCCCCCGATCTCGGGGTGCTCATCGGAGCTCGCGCTGTGCAGGCCATTGGCGCAGCCATGATCATCCCGACATCGTTGGGACTGCTCTACCCGTCGTTCCCTGAACGCCAACACACGTTGGTGGTGGGTATCTGGGCCGGGGTCTCGTCAGTGGCAACACCCTGCGGGCCCTTTCTGGGCGGGGTGATCGCCAGCGTGTCGTGGCGGTGGGTGTTCGTTCTCAACCTGCCGATTGGCGTCCTGGCCCTGATTGCGGGTGCACTGCTGTTGCCCAAAGTTTGCCAGCCCGAGGGCAGTCGATTGCCCGAGGCGCTATCTCTGGGATCGCTTCTCAGCGCGGTTGCTTTTCTGGTGCTGGCCACCGTCCAAGGCCCGATCTGGGGGTGGAGCAACGGGCACACGATTGGTCTGTACGCCGCAGCGGCCGTAGCGACGGCTCTGACCGTTCAGCGTTCACTGCGCGCGGCCGAGCCCGTAATCGAAAAATGTCTCTTCGAAAGCATCTACTTCACGGCCGCCACGCTCGCGGCCTTCATCTACTACGGCGGCTCCGCGGTATTCATCGTCGGCTGCACGTTATTTATGCAGCACGTCTGGCACTTCTCGGCGATGGGGGCGGGCCTGGCGATGGCCCCTGCTGCGGCGATCGCGGTCATCTTTGCTGTCTCGGCCGGTCCGATCGCATCGCGTCTCGGGCGAGCATGGCCCGGCGTGCTGGGGACCATGTCGATGACGGCGGGCGCAATCTATTGGATCCTAATGATCGACCCCACACCGCATTACGCCACCGCAATGCTCCCCGGCCTGGTCCTGATGGGTATCTCCGCCGGGCTGACGCCGCCGCCGATCTTCGCTGCCGCCAACACTTTGGCCGCCGATCGCGCCACCACCGGCAGCGCGGTCATCAACATGTGTCGCCAGGTCGGCACCGCCGTCGGTGTCGCCGTGCTGGTCGCCCTGACCGCAAAGTGCCCCGCCTCTATCGGATACCCCCGGGCCTGGACCATGCAAGCCATCACCGGCGTGGTGTCGGCAATCATTCTGCTCGCCGGTGCTACCTTGGCCCGACACCGTAGCTTACCCACCCCACTGTCCACAGCAGGCGACTCGCGCTAGCGACACGAGTCGCCGTCGATGACATCACTCAGACCACGTAGTGAACCTTGTCGGCATGGCGTCAACGTTGGAAGGTTGCTCGCTGCATCGCCATTCGTAGGAGTGGCGGAGTTATCGGCAGGCAGTTGTGCGCATCAGAGGGGCCGAAGCGGCCCGTTCTCCTTGCCGAGGTCTGGCGCCGTCTGGCTGCGGTGACGAGCGTTCTACGTCGCGGCGGCGGACGCTGCTGGTTATCACGGCCTGAGATGCCGTCGTGTCTAACCGGTGCCGTCGTCGAGCGCGTCGTATTGCTCGATATCGCGGCTGGCGAGCAACGGAAGAATTTGGGCGAGCATGATTTGTTTGAAGTGGCGAGTCTCTCGATGGTCGTCGAACGCTTCGCGGGAGGTGTAGCGCTCCAGGAGCACGTAGCGCAAAGGATGTTCGGTGCTGCGGAAGGCGTCGAATGCCAGGTTGCCCGGCTCGGTTCGCGCGGCAGCGATCAGCTCGGCCAACAGCGCATACACTTTGTCTTCGTTGCCCGCGGCGATGGCGTGGCGGGCGATCACTTGCAGCTCAGGCATTCCTGCATCCCTTCTCGGGTCGACTGTCGGTGGCAGAACCGAGTACTGCCGCCAAATAGTCATCCGAGATGATAGCAGCTTTAATGGGTCATTTCACCCAGCAGGAGACTGTTCACTGTATGTAGCGAAGGCGTTCGGTTTGGCTGCCGGACCTTGGGACCGAAATCTACTCATGGACAGTGCATCAGTGAGCAGACTGGGGGTGGCCTCCGCGCTAACAGGCCGCAGTGGCCCCGTTGGGCAACACGACTCACCGAGCACGGTGCACGTACGTGGGTGACCGTGCGCGAAACTCAGGTAAGACGGGTACGACACCACCGCCAGGAATTTCATCTTGTCGCCATTGACAGTGGCGCCCACGTAGCCAAGAATTGGGGTGACCGCCCCAGTCGGGAGATTATCTCCGACGCCCGAGTCGGTCGCGGCAGTTGCGCAACCCCCTAACGACCGTGGTTGCGCAAACCCCTTTAAACGGGAACCCGTTCAGCAAACCCGTGGTCGTCTGCCCAGGAGGTGTGTGGTGAGTTTTGGAGATCTTCACCGTGGCGGAGGAGCACCCTTCGTGTTACCGAATGCGTGGGACGTTCCCTCAGCGTTGGCGTATGTGGCGGCGGGCTTTACGGCAGTGGGGACAACGAGCTTCGGGGTGTCGTCGAGCCATGGCCATCGCGATGGTGGCCGCGCCACACGCGCCGCCAACGTGGCGCTGGCGGCGGCACTCGCGCCACTGAAATGTTTCGTCAGCGTCGATATCGAAGACGGGTATAGCGACGATCCTGGTTTCGTGGCCGATTACGTCGCCTCGTTACCCATCGCCGGGATCAACATCGAAGACAGCACCGGGGAAAAGCTGGTCGATTCCGATGCCGCCGCAGCCAAGATCACCGCGATCAAGCAACGCAAGCCCGATGTATTCATCAACGCCCGAGTCGATACCTACTGGCTCAATCAGCAGGCCAACCCTGCCACGACGATCGAGCGAGCGTTGCGCTACGTCGACGCAGGAGCTGACGGGATCTTCGTACCGTTGGCCAATAATCACAACGAGCTAGCGGAGATTGTGGCCGCCATACCGCGGCCGGTGAACACGCTGCCGGTCGAGGGACTGAGTCTGGCACAGCTAGGAGAAATAGGAGTGGCACGCGTATCGACCGGATCGATGCCCTACAGCGCCGGACTCTATGCCGCGGTCGCCGCAGCCCAGGCGGTACGTGACGGGAAGCCACTGCCCCCGTCAATCCCGTATCCCGACTTGCAAGCACGCTTGGTCGAGTACGAAAAGACCGCTGGCACTGCATAACTGGCAGACGACCATCACGCTGATCAAACATTGAGGGGAGCCACACATGTCATCTCGCCACTCCAGCGCATCAGCCAATCACTGGCCTCTTCCGGCCAAGCCGTCGGTGCTGGTGTTCGACGTCAACGAAACACTCATCGACTTCGAATCCATGACCCCGAGCTTCGAGCGGATTTTCGGCGATCCGCGGGTGATGCGCGAATGGCTGGGGCATCTGATCATGTACTCCATGACCTCGACGCTGTCGGGGCTCTACGTGGATTACTTCACCCTCGGTCAGGGCCTGCTCAGCATGGTCGCCGACATTCACGGAATCAGTGTCAGCGACAAAGACATCGCCTCCATCGCAGAAGGCATGAAGACGATGCCGGCGCACCCCGACGTCGTAAAGGGCTTGGAACTCTTGCGCGACAACGGACTCAGGTTGATCACCTTGACGAATTCCCCGCCCAACCCCGATGGCCAGAGTCCGCTCGAACACGCCGGGCTCGGTGACCTTGTCGAGCGGCAATTCAGCATCGAAACCTGCCGCGCCTATAAGCCCTCACCGCACGTATACCACCTGGTATCCCAAAAACTCGGCGTCGCGCCCAGCGAATGTATGATGGTCGCCGCTCACGTCTGGGACACCATCGGAGCCCAAGCCGCAGGCTTTAGCTCCGCGCTGATCACGCGCCCGGGTAACGCACCCCTGCCCGTACCCGGATTGCCCCAACCCAACGTCATCGCCCCTGACCTCGTTGCACTGGCAAAACAACTCGCGTCTAGCTGACACTCGATACAGTTTCCGGTCATCCTGCGCCGCCACCGGAAATCCTGGCAGCCGACACCAGAA
>DATAZN010000165.1:0-2761 GCA_036272035.1 Mycobacterium sp.
GTCGGCGTTCGCGCCGCGGCGTCGCCGTCGACGAATGAGCCGGCGGTCGAATCCAGCCAGCTGTCGATCAGCCGGCTGACCGCGCCGATGTTGCCGAGCTGACAGTGGTTGCTCGCCTGTTCGGCAGCCGTGAAGACCCTCATGGTCACCGACCGCGCATTAGTCAGATTGCCGGCCTGGCGCCTCAGCTGCGGCAGCGGCAGCGGCACATAGTGGTCGTCGGCACCTGCCAGAAGTAATACGTCGCCGCGAATCCGGTGCGAAAACTTTCGGGTGCTCATCGCCGTCGTCGAGCGAAGGAAGTCATACGGCGTGGCGGCGCCCGTGACGTGCATGCCCTGCTGCAGCCCCCCCACTCCGACACGAATTGGCTGAACGATTGGTCGACCTGGCGCTCAACGGCGCCGTACCCCACGAACTGTGAGATGCCATTCCCCGGTTCGGCCGCCCGTCCGAGAACAACCGAGCCCTATGCTGAGCGAGTGCCAAACACTTATCGAGTAGTTCAGTGGAACACCGGGAACGTCGGCAAGAGCTCCCTCAAATCGATCGCGGACAATCCCCTGCTGGAACTGGTGGGGTGCTTCGCCTGGTCGCCGGAGAAAGCCGGTCGTGACGCCGGCGAGCTGGTCGGCATCGCGCCGCTGGGGGTGGCCGCCACCAACGACATCGACGCCCTACTCGCGCTGAAGCCGGATTGCGTTGTCTACAACCCGATGTGGATCAACGTCGATGAGCTGGTCCGCATTCTGTCGGCCGGCGTCAACGTGGTGACCACGGCGTCGTTCATCACCGGGAAAAACCTGGGCGACGGCCGCGACCGGATCGTCGAGGCCTGCGAGAAGGGCGGCTCCACAATGTTCGGATCGGGCGTGAGCCCGGGCTTCGCCGAGCTTCTGGCCATCGTGTCGGCGATGGTGTGCAACCGGGTCGACAAGGTCACCGTGAACGAAGCCGCCGACACCACGTTCTACGACTCACCGGAAACCGAGAAGCCAGTCGGCTTCGGCCGGCCGATCGATCACCCGGACCTGCAGGCGATGGCCGCCAAAGGCACCGCCATCTTCGGCGAGGCTGTCGCGCTGGTGGGCGAGGCTCTCGGCATCGAACTCGACGACATTCGGTGCGAGGCCGAATTCGCCCAGACCACAGCGGATCTCGAGATGGCGTCGTGGACCATCCCTGCCGGATGTGTCGCGGGTGTCTACATCAGCTGGCAGGGAATCCTCGACGGCAAGACCGTCATCGACCTCAATGTCCGGTGGCGCAAAGGTCAGACGCTGGAACCGGACTGGAAGATCGACGGCGACGGCTGGGTCATCCAGGTCGATGGCCAGCCGACGGTGACCACGAAGGTCGGTTTCCTGCCGCCGCCGTACTTTGAGGCGACGACGATCGAAGAATTCATGGATCTCGGACACATCATGACGGCGGTGCCCGCCATCAACGCGATCCCGGCCGTCGTTGCCGCGGCACCTGGTATCGCCACCTACGCAAATCTACCGCTGACGCTGCCGCGAGGGTTCGTCAAAACCTAACGCGCAGGGATGTTCTGGAGCTTGCCCTGGAGATCGGGGCAGTACTGAGCGATAGCGCTACCGAGGAACTGGTACGTCTGTACCTGGGTGGTGCCTCGGGGAAGGTTGTTGGAGAGAAAGTGTGCGGCTGCTGCGGCGTCGGGATCGACACCAACACCGAGCCGGTGGCAGACGATCTTGGCGATGTACGGGTTGTAGTCATGCGGCCCGTAGATGCCGAACCTGCCGAGCTGGTTGTCGAAATCGGTGTCCGGGTCGGCGGATGCCGGCGCGGACAGGCCGATTGCCGCGGCGATGGCGGCAACCGCAAGACCCGTGACTTTCATGGGCTGAATAATACCTTTGTTGAGTCTGTGTCGAACTGTCGTTCTGGCACCCATCGTCACCGATCCTCCTCGCCCGGCCGAGCCACGGATCCGGACTCGCGCTACGGTCCTCAACAGCCGCCGTGGCCGGTTTCTTTCTAGTCGCCTATTCCCGTTAGAGTAGCTAAGGTTACACACAGGCTAACTAGTTGAGCACCCTTCGCACCAGGTTCAGAAATTGGAAGAAGCGCCCATGACGACCACCGAGCCGAGGACCGAGCCGTTGGCGACCCAGGGATCTACCGGAGGCAAGCAGCCCGTACGCCGAGCGGCCAAACGGCGCGGCTTGTCCAGTCTGTTCACCCGCTTCTGGCTCGTGCTCACGGTCGTGGCCGTCGTCGCGCTGTCCGGGTTCGTCGTCCACCGGTTGCACGGTGTCTTCGGCATTCACAAAGGCTCGTTCGGTGGCGGCACGTCGGGCGAGGTCCTCGACCAGTTCAACGCCAAGACCATCACACTCGAGGTCTGGGGCCCACCGGGCAGCACGGCAACCATCAACTACCTCGACGAAAACACCCATCCACAGCAGGCCCTCAACGTGCCCTTGCCCTGGAGCAAAGTATTGAGTTCAACGAAACCCGGCATCCCGGCCAACCTGGTAGCGCAAGGAGACGGCAGTTGGATCGCCTGCCAATTCGTCGTGAATAAGCACGACGGGACCGGTGACGTGATCAAGACTCCAAATCACTCGCCACCTACCCAAACAGTGAATGCCTTCGTCTACTGCCTGGACAAGTCCGCATGAGCGAGGCCACCGAGGCTGCGCGGCGCGTCTCCCAGCCGCTGATCCCGCCGTTCCTGCCGCGGATGATCCACCGGCTGGCGCTGCCGATCGTCCTGGTGTGGCTGGGCATTGTG
>DATAZN010000166.1:0-3024 GCA_036272035.1 Mycobacterium sp.
CGAGCACCTGGGCGAAGATGCCGGCCAGGATCTCCTCCACCGCGTCGGTCGGGGCGCGGTAACGCTCGACGTGTTGATATTCGGGGGCAGGCAGGGCGCGGACGTCGAGTTTGCCGTTGACCGTCAACGGCAGCGCATCGATCGCCATCACCGCGGCCGGCACCATATACGCGGGCAGCCGCTCGGCCAGTGTGGCGCGTATCTCGGCGAGATCCGCTGTCCCCGTGACATATCCGACAAGACGCTTGTCGCCGGGATGGTCCTCGCGGGCGATAACCACCGCCTGCTCGACGCCATCCAGGTCACCTAACGCGGCCTGGACCTCGCCGAGCTCGATGCGATACCCGCGGATCTTGACCTGCTCATCCGCTCGGCCAAGATACTGCAGCTGCCCGTCAGCACCCCAGCACACCAGATCCCCGGTGCGGTACATACGGGCGCCGGGTCCGCCGAACGGGCATGCCACAAAACGGGATCCGGTCAACCCGGCCCGGCCCACATACCCATAGGCCGCTCCGGCACCGGCCACATACAGCTCCCCGGCCACACCCGCCGGCACTGGCTGCAACGAGTTATCCAGCACGAAGAAGCCAAGATGGGCCAACGGCATCCCGATCGGGCTGCCGGCGATGTCGACGTCACCGCCGAGGATCTCCCGGACGGAGGCATGCACCGTCGCCTCGGTAATGCCATACATGTTGACCAGCCGTGGTGAATCCGGATGACTGTCCAGCCACGCCCCAAGGCGCTGCGGCTCCAGCGCTTCACCGCCGAATACCACCGCCTCGAGCTTGAGTTGACGACCCAGCTCGGGCGACAACCCGTCGGCGGTTTGCAGCGCATAAAACGCCGACGGGGTCTGGCTCAGAACGGTGACCCGTTCAGCGACCAGCAAGGCATGCAGATCTTCCGGCGATCGGACCACCGCGTCGGGCACGACGACCACCCGCCCGCCACACAACAGCGCACCGAAGATCTCCCACACCGAGAAGTCGAACGCCAACGAGTGGCACTGCGTCCACACCTGGGCCCCCGACAGCCCCAGCCCGGCGTCCAAGACCTCCAGCAACCGGGTCACGTTGCGATGCGGGATGGCCACCCCCTTCGGGGTGCCGGTAGTGCCCGAGGTGTAGATGAGGTACGCGATGTCGTCAGGATCCGGCGCCGGCAATGGCGTCGTCGGTTGGCTGTCAACGGCGGGATCGTCAACGTCAACGATCAACAGGTCACGCCCATGGATCCGATCAGCCAACTCGGCCGTGGTGATCGCCGCGATCGGTGCGGCATCGTCGAGCACGAACTCAATCCGCGCCGCCGGTACCGCCGGATCGATCGGTACGTAGGCTGCGCCGGTTTTCAGCACCGCAAAGATCGCCACGATCGCATCAGCCGACCGAGGTAACAACAGCGCCACCCGCTGCCCGGGACCGACGCCTCGGTCATTCAACGAGTGCGCCAACCGGTTAGCGGCGTCATCAAGCTCGCGATACGTCCACGAACGATCGCCAGAGCTGACCGCTACCGCCTCTGGAGTCCGAGCCGCCTGCGCAGCGAACAGCGTCGGAATCGTCGTCGGCGCGCTCACCGGCGCGGTCAGCGCCGCCCGATTACCCCACTTCGCCAACCGCGCGTGCTCGACCTCGTCCAGCACGTCCACCGACGACAACCGCCGCGCCGGGTCAGCGGTCATGGCCGCCAACACCCGCCGCAACCGCTCGATCAGCGCCTCGATGCTGGCCGCGTCGAACACGTCAGTGCGAAACTCCACCGCCCCGCCGATCCCGGCGGGCTCCCCGGACTCGCTCCAACGTTCGGCCAACGAAAACGACAGGTCCACCCGCGCGGCGCGGACGTCCACCGGCATCGGGGTGACGTCCAGGTCACCGAGCGTCAACCCGGCGGAGGGGGCGCTGGCGTCCCCGGGAAGGTTCTGCCAGGCCAGCATCACCTGGACCAATGGGTGATGAGTCAGGGATCGGGTCGGGTTGAGCCGCTCCACGATCACTTCGAAGGGCACATCCTGGTGCTCGTAGGCGGCCAGGCTGCGCCCTCGCACCTGCGCCAACAACTCGTCGACGGTGGGGTCACCGGCCAGGTCGAGCCGCAGCACCAACGTATTGACGAAGAAACCCACCAGGCCGTCCAGCGCGGGATCACGCCGCCCCGCGATCGGGAACCCCACTGCCACATCAGAACTCGTGCTGAGCCTGGACAGCAGCACCGCCAAGGCGGCTTGGATCACCATGAAGCTGGTCGCGTTGTGCTCGCGAGCCACCTGGGCAACCTGCTGCTGCAGCTCGACGGGCCAGTCCACCGCCAATGCGGCGCCGCGCTGGTCGGCGACCAGTGGATAGGGCCGATCGGTCGGGAGCGCCAGCCGTTCGGGCATTCCCGCTAGGGCCTGCTCCCAGTAGGCCAGCTGCGCGGCGATGCGACTGAGGCCATCGTCGAGATCACCGAACTGCGCACGCTGCCACAACGTGTAATCGACGTACTGCACCGGCAATTGGGTCCAGCCCGGGGCTTGGCCCGCACACCGGCTCGCATATGCCGACCCCAGATCATTCACCAGCGGAGCGACCGACCAGCCGTCCGCGGCGATGTGGTGCGCCACAGCCACAAATACATGCTCATCGTCGGCGACGCGGAAAACCCGTGCCCGCAAAGGGATCTCGGTAGCGAGATCGAAATTGTGCCGTGCCGTTTCTCCGACGGCCTCCTCCAGACGGCAGGTCGGCCATGCGCTGGCGTCGACAACCTGCCAGCCAACGTCGGCCCGCTCCCGCTCTATCACGCACTGCTGGGGTATCCCGTCGGTGGCGACGAATAGCGTGCGCAGGCTCTCGTGACGGCCTACCACATCGGAAAGCGCGGCGGCCAACACATCGGCATCGAGGTGCCCGCGCAGCCGCAAGGCCACCGCCAAGTTGTAAACCGGTGAGGGACCTTGTAATTGGTCGATAAACCACAACCGGCTCTGCGCAAACGACAACGGCACCACGGCAGGCCGTTCAACGGCTACCA
>DATAZN010000167.1:0-1617 GCA_036272035.1 Mycobacterium sp.
GAGGCCGGCCCGTTCGTCGAGGGGGCCGAGCGGATCGCCCTGAACGGCGCGCTGCCGTTGAACACCTACGGCGGTCAACTCTCGGCAGGCCGCATGCATGGCTATTGGCTGCTGCACGAGGCCTGCCTGCAGTTGCGGGGCGAGGCGGGACAGCGTCAGGTCTCCAGTCGGCCCGAGGTCGCGGTGGCTGCGGTGGGCGGCGGGCCGATCGCCGGATGCATGTTGCTGACATGCTGAGTTACGTTGTGCAGGCGTGCAATTGAGTCCTGAAGCCCTTCTGCATGCCGGAGCCGGTACCGCTCCTGGGCGCCGGCCCGATAAGCGAGCTTCGCAGATTGCGCGTCGTATCGAGGCCGACGTCATCCGGCGTGGCTGGCCGCTCGGGCAGTCGCTGGGGTCCGAGCAGGCGCTGCAACAGCGTTACCGGGTGAGCCGGTCGGTGCTGCGGGAAGCGGTCCGACTCGTCGAGCATCACCAGGTCGCGCGTATGCGTCGCGGACCTAACGGCGGGCTGCTGGTGTGCGAGCCCGACGCGGCCCCGGCCACCCACGCCATCATCATCTACCTGGAATACCTGGGCACCACGATCGGCGACTTGCTGGATGCGCGGCTGCTGTTGGAGCCGTTGGCGGCATCGCGTGCGGCGGAACAGATCGACGAAGCGGGCATCGACCGGCTCCGCGCCGTGTTGCGCGCCGAGAAAGATCGCAACCCCGCACCGGCGGCGCCGAGTGATGAGTTCCACGCCGCGCTGGCCGAGCAATCGAAAAACCCTGTCCTGCAATTATTTATCGATATCCTCATGCGGTTGACCATTCGGTATGCCGAAGATTCGCGACTGAACTCCGCCAGCGACGCACTCGAGGCGATCGAGCACCGGCGCCGCGAACACTCGGCCATCATCGCCGCGGTCACCGCCGGCGACACCGCGCGTGCCATGACACTGAGCGAACGCCATGCGGAGTCGGTGACCGCATGGCTGCGGGACCACCACCACCCCGGTAGCCATGCGCGCACGCGGCGCGGATCCAGCCGCGAAGCGCCACAGGGCAAGCTCGCCGAAGTGTTGGCCGCCGCGATCCGCGACGACATCGCCAGCAGCGGTTGGCAGGTGGGGGAGGTCTTCGGATCCGAGGTCGCGCTGCTGGAACGCTATCGGGTGAGCCGGGCCGTCCTGCGAGAAGCCGTGCGGCTGTTGGAACACCACGCCGTCGCCACCACGCGGCGCGGGCCGGGCGGCGGGCTGGTGGTGGCAGAGCCCCAGGCGCAGGCCAGCATTGACACCATCGCGCTATACCTTCAGTACCGCGAGCCCTGTCGCGAAGACCTGACCATGATTCGCGACGCCATCGAGATCGACAATGTCGCGAAGGTCGTCGCACGCCACGACGCACCCGAGGTGCGGGCGTTCCTCGACAGTCAGCGTCTGATGATCGAGCAGGCCGGCGACGATCCGCGCAAGGCCGGCGTCGAAGAATTCCTGTTCCACGCGGGTTTGGCGAAGCTCGCCGGCAACGCCGTGCTGGAGTTGTTCCTGCGGATCCTGGTCGAAGTCTTTCGCCGGTACTGGGCCAGTACCGATCAGCCGATCCCGAGCCACGCCGATCTCGTCGACGT
>DATAZN010000168.1:0-5744 GCA_036272035.1 Mycobacterium sp.
GGTGATCAGCCCGAGCGTGCTGTAGCCGGCGGTGTTGACGACGACGTCGAGCGCACCGGCCTGGTCGAACAGCGCGCGCACCGAATCCTCGTCGGTGACCTCGACCGTTGCGGCGCTGTGCGGATCGCCGAGTTCGGTTGCGACGGAACGTGCTCCGTCGGCGTTGCGGTCGGCGACGATCACCCGGCAGCTGTCGGCGGCCAATGCCCTGGCGACTGCCTCGCCGATACCGGAGGCGCCGCCGACGACGACAGCGGTGCGTTGAGTCATTCGTGGCCCCCGTCGGGTCGTGGTTCATTCCATTTGTCGGTGATCACGCGCCACGGGTCGGCGAAGCGGCCCGGGTAGCGGTAATACGGCGAGCGGCGTTTGAGCAGAGCATTGGCCAGGGGAGCGGCCAGCCGCGCGGGGTGGCGGCGCCACCCCATTCGCTCGGCGGTCTCGGCGAGTAGCTGCGGCCACGAAATACGTTGGAAATTCAGCGCTTCCGCCGACCTTGTGGTGTCCATCCAGTCGGTGCCGAACCAGTCGGCGTCGCTGTCCGGGTTGCCCTTGCGTCCGGCAGGTATTCCGCCGACCATACCCATCGCGGCCGCGGTCGACGGGCCGATATCGCCCTGGACCAACCGGTGCGACTCGTCGCCGCCGATCAACAGCGTCTCACCGATCACCGGCTCGGTCGTCGCGGCGACGAAGGCGTGCGCGACATCGCGCACGTCGACGGTCTGGATCCGGCCGTCGATGGGCAGCGACGCTTCGAAGTAGATGGTGTCCAGGTCGAGATCGAACCGCGGTTCGGCGGTGAGCACGCCGCCCAACCGCAGCACCACCCAGTCCAGCCTCGATGCGCGCACCAGCTTCTCGGCCTCCACCTTGTGGGCGCCGTAGATGTCGGAGGGCCGCAGCGGGGTGTCGGCGGTGAGCACGTCGCTGATGCGATGCGGGTTGCGGGCGCCGTAGGCCGCGACGCTGGAGGCCTGGACGAACCGTGGCGGTGCCGGCAGCGCGGCGGCGGCGGCGACGAGATATCCCGTCGCGTCGACATTGACCCGACGGGCCAGCGCCGGCCGGGCGTAGCAGACCGGCGGAATGATCGCCGCCAGGTGAATGATCGCCGACGGCGACACTTCGCGCAGCAGGCCGGCGACTGCATCCGGATCGGTGAGGTCGGCCCACCGCACCTCGGTGGACGGCATCCGGTCGGCCGCCTTGCGGTTGGCCGGCACATCAACATCGGTGGCGACGACGTGACGACCGTCGACCATCAGCTGTCGCACGGTTTCCGAGCCGACCAGTCCGAACGCCCCTGTAACCAGCACAGTTTCGGCGGTCATCGGCGCCGCTCCTTCGCATCGCTTCGCACTGCATCGTCGCCGGCGTGCATGGCGCAATACGCTACACGGGGACGCGGAATATGCCGTCTATTCGGCTACAGCGGGCGCGACAATGGCCACCGGTGCGGGACTGGCGGCGGCTTTCATCTGGTCGAACAACTCGGTGTAGTAGGGCAGGCACTCGGTCATTGCCTGCTCGGTGGTGAACAGCGGCCGGTAGCCGAGATCGCGGGTGGCCTTGTCGACCGAGAAGTAGTTGTCCAGATACAGCCGCTCGACGGCCAACGGCTCCAGCGGGGGCTGCGGGAACCCGAACCGGAAATGCAGGCGCTGCCAACCGAGCATCGCCGCGCGCACCGCGGCCCCGGAGATCCGCAGCCGCGGCAGACGCTCTCCACATGCCGCGATCACCGGGCGGGTGAACTCGAACATGTTCACCGGTTCGGCGTCGTTGATGAAGTACGCCTGCCCGGGCGCGGTGCCACCGGGGACCAGGTGTTGTGCGGCCAGGATGAAGCCGTGAATCAGGTTGTGCACGTAGGAGTTATCCAGGCGGGCGGCCTTGCGGCCTACCAGCACCTTGACGTGGCCGGCCAGCACGCTTTCGAACACCTTGCGGAACATCGTCTGATCGCCGTGGCCCCAGATTCCACTCGGCCGAATCGCACACGTCAGAAGCCCGTCAATTCCGTTCTGGGACAGCACGAATCGTTCGGCCACCACTTTGGTCTCGGTGTAGAGGTCGTTGAAACGGTCGGTGTAGGGCAACGTCTCGTCTCCACCGGAGATGCGCTTGCCGCCCATCACCACGCTGTTGGACGAGGTGTAGACGAACCGTTTCACCCCGGCGGCCTGCGCGGCGTGCACCAGGTTCTTGGTTCCCTCGACGTTGACGGCGAAACTGCGCTGCCGGTACTCCTCGGTGACCGATGCGCCACCCATCAGCTCGATGAGCGCCGCGGTGTGGAAGACGGTGTCGATCCCGGAGACGGCGCCCGCGACGATGTCGTGGTCGCAAATGTCGCCCTGCAGCACTTCCAAGCCAGGCTGGGCGGGCAGTGGTGAAGACGCCCGGTCGAAGGACCGCACCTGGTAACCCTGGTCGAGCAGGGTGGTTACCAGGTTGGCGCCGACGAAACCGGAGCCGCCGGTGACGAGCACTCGGCCCAGCGGGGCGGTCGGCGCTGTTCCAGAGAGCTCAGAGAATTCAGCCATGCGGCCGAGGATAACTGAAACGTGTTCCAGTTTCGAATAAATGCCCGAGAAATGGTTGCGATGTCAAGAATCGTCGGGCTCGCCGGCGGCCAACGCGTCGGTCACCCGCTTACGCGCACCAGCTAAGTGCTCCTCACATCGTTTAGCCAGCTGTTCGCCTCTTTCCCACAGCTGTAGCGATGCATCCAGGTCGAGCCCGCCCTGCTCCAGGAGCCGCACGACCTCGATCAGTTCGTCGCGGCATTTTTCATACCCGAGCTGACTAATAGGTGTAGCCCCGTCACTCGCCATCGGCTGGCCCCTCACTTGTCGCCGCGATCGCGCCGTCGCCGACCCGGACCCGCAGCGTGGTTCCCGCCGGGGCGTCGTCAACGGATCGCAACACCGCAGCCGAACCCGCGGCACCAACCGTCTGCACCACGGCGTAGCCGCGGGCCAGGGTGGCCGCCGGGCCCAGCGCCGCCAGCCGGGCCGACAGGTGACCGACGCGCTCGGCCTGCACGTCGATCAATCTGGTGATGTCCCGGCGGACCGCGGTTCGGGCGCGGTGTATCTCGTCGGCGCGCGTCGCGAGTGCGGCCAGCGGTGCGGCCAACACCGGCCGGCTGCGTAACTGTGCGAGCACCCGCTCCTCGCGGCCCACCCAGTTGCGCAGCGCCTGGGCGCTGCGCCGGCGCAGGTCATCGAGCAGGTGCTGCTCGGCGGCGGTATCCGGGACGATCTTCTTGGCGGCATCGGTCGGAGTGGCGGCACGCAGGTCGGCGACCAGATCGCACAGCGGGTTGTCGGGCTCATGGCCGACTGCGCTGACCACCGGTGTGCGGCACGCGGCGATCGCCCGACACAACGTCTCGTCGGAGAACGGCAGCAAATCCTCCACGCTGCCGCCGCCGCGGGCCACCACGATGACGTCGATGTCGGGGTCGGAGTCCAACTCCCGCAACGCCGTAACGATCTGGGAAACCGCGGTCGGGCCCTGGACCGCGGTGTTGCGGACGGCGAACCGCACCGCGGGCCAGCGTGCGGCGGCCACCGTCGTCACGTCATGCTCGGCCGCACTGGCCCGGCCGGTGATTAGACCGATCATGCTGGGCAGGAATGGGATTGGCCGCTTGAGTCGTGGATCGAAGAGGCCCTCGGCGGCCAACAGCTGGCGCAGTCGGTCGATGCGGGCCAACAGTTCACCGATGCCCACTGCGCGTATTTCGCTGAGCCGCAACGTGAGTGTGCCTCGGCCGGTGAAGAAGTTCGGTTTACCGCACACCACCACCTGCACGCCTTCGACGAGCTTGACCGGCGCGTTGTCAACCAGGTTGCGCGGTGCGGTCACGGTCAGCGACATGTCAGCGGCCGGATCGCGCAGCACCATGAACACCGTCTTGGCGCCCGGCCGGATGTTGATCTGAGTCAGCTGGCCTTCAACCCAGACCGTGCCCAATTTGTCGATCCAGCTTGCGATTCGGATGGCGACCGCGCGAACCGGAAACGGGTTCTCGGCCGAATTCGCCGAGCCGGTCGGCGTATTGGCGTTGCTGACAGGGTTGGCGGTCACTTCGCCGTCGCGCGCGTGATCCTGTTTGCCAGCAGCGTCTGGAACGGTGCGCGCCCTTTGGTGGCCTCCTCGTAGGCCAGCAGGGCTTCGAGCTCGTCGACATCGAGTGTTTGCAGCCGGGCCCGCAACTGGGCCAGGGTCAGCTCTTCGTAGTCCAACTCCTCGGCTACAGCTGGGGCAGGGACTGCCCGCTTCCCTCGCGAGACGGGCCGTGTCGGGGGGTCGGCCGACGCGCCCGTGGCGGCGTCAGGCGCCGAGTACAGCGCGAACCGTCCCTCTGCGCGCGGCTCTCCGTCGAGCGTGTCGACGTCGGCCGCAGAGGTGTCGTCGTCGGGCAGGTCCTCATCGAACGTCGCCCACTCCGGCTGCTCGTCCTTGGGCGGGAAGACGTACTCCAAGGTGGCATCGCCCTTGATCACCAGCTCGGCCACGTTTTGCTGGAACCGCATCACGACGGCCGCGGCCTGACTGGCCAGCGTCATCGGATACATCAGGATGGTTTTCGGCAGCTTGATCGTCTCCTCGACGGCCATTGTCGCCGCCCCCACCAGCAGCCGGACCCCATACGGTGCAGAACCCATGCGTCACAGACTGCCTTAACCGGCGGTCAACGCCAAGCTGGAAGCGCGAGATGTGCCCAACGAGATGTGCAGAGTCGAGTCGGCAGTCAGTAACCTGGTGGACATGCCGCCGACCGTGAACATGGGCCCACACATAGGGATGAGGGCTGGTGCAACTGCATCGGTGGCCGAGCCGGTGACCGGTAAGCGCGTCCTGCTTGCCGAGCCCCGTGGGTATTGCGCCGGCGTCGATCGTGCCGTCGAGACCGTCGAACGTGCGCTGGAAAAGCACGGCGCACCCGTCTACGTCCGGCATGAGATCGTGCACAACCGCCACGTGGTGGAAACGCTGGCCAATGCCGGTGCGGTGTTCGTCGAGGAGACCGACGAGGTGCCCGAAGGCGCCATCGTGGTGTTCTCCGCGCACGGCGTGGCCCCGACCGTGCACACGACGGCCGCCGAGCGACAGCTGAAGGTCATCGACGCCACCTGCCCGCTGGTCACCAAGGTGCACAACGAGGCCAAGCGATTCGCCCGGGACGACTACGACATCCTGCTGATCGGCCACGAGGGCCACGAGGAGGTCGTCGGCACTGCCGGCGAAGCCCCCGACCACGTGCAGCTGGTCGACGGTCCGAGCGCCGTCGACGGCGTGACGGTTCGCGACGAGAACAAGGTGATCTGGTTGTCGCAGACCACGCTGTCCGTCGACGAGACGATGGAGACCGTGCAGCGGCTGCGGGCCCGCTTCCCGAAACTGCAGGACCCGCCCAGCGACGACATCTGCTACGCGACCCAGAATCGGCAGGTGGCGGTCAAGGCGATGGCGCCGGAGTGCGAGCTGGTGATCGTCGTCGGGTCGGGCAACTCGTCGAACTCGGTCCGCTTGGTCGAGGTCGCGCTGGGCGCCGGTTCCGCGGCTGCGCATCTGGTCGACTACGCCGACGACATCGATCCCGCCTGGCTGGACGGCGTCACGACCGTCGGAGTCACCTCCGGCGCGTCAGTGCCTGAGGTGCTGGTCCGCGGCGTGCTGGAGCGGTTGGCCGAACACGGCTATGACGTGGTTCAGCCGGTGACGAC
>DATAZN010000169.1:0-17637 GCA_036272035.1 Mycobacterium sp.
GTGGCCCGAGCTCGGCTACGTCGCCACGTCTGGACACGACCCCCAAGCGCCGGCCGAACCGCTGGACACCCAAGCCTGGTTCGGCCGCGATGCTCCACTTGTTCTTGAAATCGGCTGTGGCACAGGCACTTCCACACTAGCTATGGCGAAATCCGAGCCGGCCGTCGACGTGATCGCCATCGAGGTGTACCGGCGCGGGCTGGCCCAATTGCTCTCCGGCATCGACCGCGAAGGCGTCACCAATATCCGGCTGATCCGCGGGGATGCCGTCGAGGTGCTGGACCAACTGATCGGCCCCGGCTCGCTGAGCGGGGTCCGGGTGTTCTTCCCGGACCCATGGCCCAAGGCCCGACACCACAAGCGCCGGCTGCTGCAGCCAGAGACGGTAGCCACGATCGCGGACCGGTTGCGGCCGGGCGGGGTACTGCACGCCGCCACCGACCATGCCGGCTACGCCGAGCAGATCGCCGAGGTGGGCGACGCTGAACCCAGGCTGACCAGGCTTGATGCCCACGCCGACACGGCAATCTCCGTCGTCCGTCCGGTCACCAAATACGAGGGCAAGGCGCACGTTGCCGGCAGCGCCGTCACCGAATTCCTCTGGGAAAGAACCCGCCCATGAGCCTCACTGAAGAAAAAACCAGCGCCCCGGTGGGGCTGCCCGGCGACCCGGCAGCCGGCGCAGCGGCGGCGGCTCGTTGCGTACTTCTGGTCTGGGATGCGCCAAACCTGGACATGGGGCTGGGATCCATCCTCGGCCGGCGGCCCACCGCGACGGAACGGCCCCGCTTCGACGCGCTCGGCCGCTGGTTGCTGGCCCGCACCGCCGAAGTGGCAGTCAACCGGAACGACGTGTCGGCCGAACCCGAGGCCACCGTGTTCACCAACATCGCCGGGGGCAGCGCCGATGTGGTGCGGCCGTGGGTCGATGCACTGCGCAACGTCGGATTCGCGGTCTTCGCCAAGCCCAAGCTCGACGAGGACAGCGACGTCGACAGCGACATGCTCGCGCACATCGCGCAGCGCTCGCGGGAGGGTTTGGCGGCGCTGATGGTGGCATCCGCCGATGGCCAGGCATTCCGGCTGCCGCTTGAGGAAATCTCGCGCAGCGGGGTACCCGTCCAGGTGCTTGGATTTCGCGAACACGCGAGTTGGGCGCTAGCGTCGGATACCTTGGAGTTTGTCGACCTGGAGGACATCACCGGTGTGTTCCGGGAGCCACTGCCGCGGATCGGCCTCGATTCGCTGCCTGAGAAGGGGGCGTGGCTGCAACCGTTCCGGCCGCTGTCCTCGTTGCTGACCTCGCGTGTCTGACAACTCAAAACTAATGCGCGGGTCGCCGCAGATCCAGTAAGGAGCTTACGTGTTCGCCTGGTGGGGTCGAACTGTATATCGCTACCGGTTCATCGTGATCGGCGTAATGGTGGCGCTGAGCCTGCTCGGCGGCCTCTTCGGGATAAGCCTCGGCAAGCACGTGACGCAGAGCGGGTTCTACGACGACGGCAGCCAGTCGGTCAAGGCATCGGTACTCGGCGACAACACCTACGGGCGTGACCGGACCAGCCACATCGTCGCGACCTTCACCGCGCCCAAGTCGGTCAACGACCCAGCGTGGCAGAAAAAGATCGTCGACGAGCTCAACGCCTTCAAGAAAGACCATCCGGACCAGGTCGTCGGCTGGGCCGGCTGGCTGGCCGCGCCGACCAGCACCGACCCCGTCATCAAGGGGATGGCCAGCGAGGACGGCAAGCACACCTTCGTCAGCATCCCGCTCAAGGGCAACGACGACGACACGATTCTGACTAACTACAAGGACATTGAGCCGAATCTGCAGAAGCTCAACGGCGGCCAGGTCCAACTCGCCGGCCTGGAGCCGATCGCCAGCGCATTGACCGGCACCATTGCGACTGACCAGAAGCGAATGGAAGTGCTCGCGCTGCCGCTGGTGGCGGTGGTGCTCTTCCTGGTGTTCGGTGGCGTGATCGCGGCCGCCCTGCCGGTGATGGTCGGTGGACTGAGCATCGCCGGCTCGTTGGGCATCCTGCGATTCATCACGATGTTCGGGCCCCTGAGTTTCTTCGCCCAGCCAGTCGTGTCCATGATGGGTTTCGGTATCGCCATCGACTACGGGCTGTTCGTGGTCAGTCGTTTCCGTGAGGAGATCGCCGAGGGATACGACACCGAGGCCGCGGTACGCCGCACGATGATGACGGCCGGTCGCACGGTGGTGTTCTCGGCGGTCCTGATTGCGGTGTCTGCGGCTAGCCTCTTTTTGTTGCCGCAGGGCTTCGTGAAGTCGCTGACCTACGCAGTGATCATCTCGGTGACGCTGGCCGCGATCCTGTCGATCACGCTGTTGCCGGCCTGCCTGGCCGTCCTGGGCCGCCACGTCGACGCGCTCGGCGTGGGCACGCTGTTCCGTATTCCCTTCCTGGCGAACTGGAAGCCGTCGCGCGCTTACCTGAACTGGCTGGCGGATCGGTTGCAGAAGACCAAGACTCGCGAAGAGGTGGAGGCCGGGTTCTGGGGCAAGCTGGTCAACGTCGTCATGCAGCGGCCGCTGCTGTTCGCCATCCCCATCATTATCGCGATGATCGCGCTGGTCATCCCGCTGCACAATCTCTCCTTCGGCGGGATGAGCGAGAAGTATCTGCCGCCGGACAACTCGGTCCGGTTGGCGCAGGAGAACTTCGACAAGCAGTTCCCCGGCTACCGGACGAACCAGCTGACGCTGGTGATCGAGAGCAACAACCACAGCAAGGTCACCGATCAACAGGTCGCGGAGATCCGTAACGACGCCGCCTCGATCAGCGGGTTCACCGACACCACCTGGCAGGAGCGGGCCTGCCCGACGATCGAGGGCAATCCGTGCGTCTCGGGGCCGAATAGCAGTCACCCAAAGAACGACTCGGTCCGGGTCATCCAGAACGGTTTGGCGAACGCGAGCGACGCGGCCAAGAAGCTCACCGAACTGCGGTCGATGTCGCCACCGAGGGGGCTGACCGTCTTGGTCGGCGGCGTTCCGGCGCTTGAGCAGGACAGCATCCACAGCCTGTTCGACAAAGCTCCGCTAATGCTGGTGGTGCTGCTCACCACGACGATGCTGTTGATGTTCCTGGCGTTCGGATCGGTGGTGCTGCCGATTAAGGCCGCCGTGATGAGCGCGCTCACCCTGGGCTCCACGCTGGGGATCCTGACCTGGATCTTCGTCGACGGCCATTTCTCCAAGCTGCTGAATTTCACGCCGACACCGTTGATGGTCGTCTTGATCGCGTTGGTCATCGCGGTTGGTTTCGGCTTGGCCACCGATTACGAGGTCTTCCTGGTGTCGCGGATGGTGGAGGCCAGAGCACGCGGCATGTCCACCGCCGAGGCGATCCGGATCGGGACGGCGACCACCGGTCGTCTGATCACCGCGGCCGCGCTGGTCCTGGCAGTAGTGGCCGGGTCGTTCGTGTTCTCCGATCTGGTGATGATGAAGTATCTGGCTTTCGGGCTGATGGCCGCACTCCTGTTGGACGCCACCGTCGTCCGGATGTTCCTGGTGCCCGCGGTGATGAAGTTGCTCGGCGACGACTGCTGGTGGGCCCCGATGTGGATGAAACGCCTGCAGAACCGCTTGGGGCTCGGCGAGATTCACCTGCCCGACGAGCGCAAGCTGCCGTCGCCGCGGCCACGGTCTTCTGGGCCGGCAACCACCCGCCCGCCGGTCACGTCGACACACCGTCCGCCGCACGACCCCACGCATCCGAGCGCCGAGGGCGCGCCGCGGCCGAGCCGACCGGCTGCGCCGCCGCCCCGGCCGGACCTCCGGCCGCCGGCTCCGGACGCACCATCGGCCGCCGGCACCGCGAGAATGCCGGCCCCAGGGCGGCCCGAGCCGAAAGAGGCTCCGACGACTCGCTTCTCGGCCCAGCCGAACCCGTCGACCGCACGGCCGTCTGCTCCGCCACAGGGGCCCCCGCAACCCGCTCGCGGGGAAGACCGCGAGATCGAGTCCTGGCTCAGCGACTTGCGCGGCGGGAAGACCGGCGACCCGCGTGGCGCCGGCCCCACGGCGCCGCCGCAGCCGTCCGCTGACGAGACCCGGGCGCTGCAGATTCCGCGCGACCAATCGTCGGGCCAGCCGCCCGCCGAACCCGCAGACGCCACCACCGCGATCCCCACACCTCCGCGGGACGATAAGGACTCCGACACGACCACCGAGAAACTCACCGCTCGGGGCGAGAACCCACCGCGTCGCCGCGGCGGCGGGCTCAGCGCGGCCGATCTGCTACGCCGCGAAGGGCGCATGTAGCGGCCAATTCGGTTAAGGCTACGAGCTTTTGGACTCGAGCTCGTCCGGCTCGACTTGCATGATCGAGCCCTCGTCGTCCTCGGTTTCCTCGGCAGCGGCCTCGGGATCCTTGGCCAGCAACACCTGGAACGCATTGTTGAAGAACGCGACGGTCGGGACTGACAACAGCGCCCCGACGACGCCGGCGAGCACGCCGCCGGTCGAGATCGCCACCACCACCGCCAGCGGATGAATCGACACCGCGCGGCCCATCACCAGCGGCTGCAGGATGTGGGCTTCGAGCTGGTTCACCGCGACGAGCAGGCCCAGGGTGATGAGCGCGTAGACGAATCCCTTTGCGAGCAGCGCCACTATCACCGCCAGGAAGCCGCTGAGGACGGCACCGACCAGTGGGATGAACGCGCCGAGGAACACCAGTGAGGCCAGTGGCAGCGCCAGCGGCACGCTCATGACTACCAACCCGGTACCGATGCCCAGCGCGTCGACCAGCGCCACCAGGAAGGTGGCCCGCACGTAGCCGGTAAGCGCGCGGAATCCGGCGACGCCCGCGGCGCGTACCCGTTCCCGGTGGTCGGAGGGGGACATCTTGGTCACGTAATGCCAGATGTTGCGACCGCCGTAGAGGAAGAAGATCAATGTGAACATCATCAGCAGTGCGGCCGTGACGATTTCGGTGATGGTGGCCGCGGTCGACAGGGCGCCGCTGGTCAACTTCTCCTGATTGTTCTGCAGCGCCTGGATCGCGGCGTTACCGGCATGGTCGATCTGCTGGCGGCTCAGATGCAGCGGTCCCTCGATCAACCACTTCTTAGTGGTGTCGATGCTTCGGGTCACTTGGTTGACCAAATCCGGTACACCGACGATGAATTGGCTGACGACGAACGTCATGATGCCGCCCAGGATCGCGAAGCCGGCCAGTAGCACCAGCGCGAGCGCGCCGCCGCGAGGCGCGCCGCGGCGGTCCAGCCAGTCGACGATCGGAACCAGCAACGCACTCAACATCAAGGCGAGCAGCAGCGGGACAACGATGATTTCCAGCCGCTTGATGACCCACAGCAGCGTTATCAGCGCGACCAAGATCACCAGCAACCGCCAGGCCCATGCTGCGGTCTTGCGAACGATCGGTTCTACCGAGTCGGTGTAATCGGCGGCCCTCGACGGCATAGTGCCCACCCTAACCGTCGGCGCGCAGGTCACATGCGGGTAAAACAGTGCAGACGCCTGCGCCGCGCCGCGATCCGGGCGCGATCTGCGCGGCTACGCTGAATACGTGTCGCATGGCGCAGCGGCCAACAACGTCAACGGACAGCTCGAAGAGCATGCCCGCAGCAGGTATTGGTGGCTACGGTGGGTCACCCTGGCCGTGGTCGCGATCGTGCTGGCGGTCGAAGTAGCACTGGTGTGGGACCAGTTGGCCAAGGCCGCTGGCAGCCTCTACTCGGCGAAGTGGTGGTGGCTGCTTGCGTCCGCACTCGCGGCCGTCCTGCTGATGCACAGCTTCGCCGAGGTTCAGCGGACCCTGCTGGTGGCGGCCGGGGTGCGGGTCAACAAATTACGGTCCGAAGCCGCTTACTACGCGGCCAACGCGCTGAGTACCACGCTGCCCGGCGGCCCGGTACTCGCCGCGACGTTTCTGCTTCGGCAGCAACGGATTTGGGGCGCTTCGACGTTGGTCGCGTCCTGGCAGCTGGTGATGTCGGGCGTGCTGCAGGCTGTTGGGCTGGCGCTACTGGGGCTCGGCGGCGCGTTCTTCCTCGGCGCCAAGAACAACCCGTTCTCGTTGCTGTTCACCCTGGGCGGATTCGTCGCGCTGCTGCTGCTGGCCCAGGCGGTGGCGTCACGACCGGAACTGATCGAAGGGATCGGTTGCCGAGTGTTGGCGCGGTTCAACTCGTTGCGCGGCAGGCCGGCCGATGTCGGGTTGGCGAAGTGGCAGGAGATGCTCTGCCAGCTGGAGTCGGTCAGCCTGAGCCGGCGCGACCTGGCGACGGCCTTCAGTTGGTCGCTGGTCAACCGGTTCGCCGACGTCGCGTGCCTGGGTTTCGCGGCGTACGCCGCGGGGGCGCATCCCTCGGTGGGTGGTCTGACGGTCGCCTGCGCAGCCGCCCGCGCGGTCGGGACGATCCCGCTGATGCCCGGCGGGCTGCTGATGGTGGAGGCGGTGCTGGTGCCGGGCCTGGTGTCCAGCGGCATGTCGCTGCCGGTCGCCATCTCGACGATGCTGATCTATCGGCTGATCAGCTGGTTACTGCTCGCGGCGGTCGGCTGGGTGGTGTTCTTCTTCATGTTCCGCACCGACAACGCGCTCGACCCCGACGACGAATCAGAGATAGCGCCGTGTCACGAGGTCATCGAAGCGCCCGACGCCCTGCAAGGCCCGCTACCGCCGGCCGAGGACGAGCGACTTACTTGAACGCGCTGATACCGGGCATGGCTGCGGCGGCGCCGGGCAACCCGCCCGGAACAGCACCCTGCGCCGACTGCATGAAGCCGAGCACCTGGGGCAGGCTGATCGGCATCTTGCACCGGCTCGACAGCCCCGCGAGCGGCGACGCGATGATCTGCAGATCGCTGGCCGCCTTGGGGTTGGCGTCGAAGTAGCCCTTTAGCGAGGTAACCGACTGCGGACCGGCCGGCTCCTGCATGACCGAGGTCATCGCCTGGTTGGTCTCCGGATGCCCGTCAAGGTAGTCGCCCGCGGACCGCGCAACGTTGCTGATCGTCCTGGCCATCTCACTGGCAGCACACGGGTCTGAGGCTCCAACGGCCGCGGGCGCGGACAGCAACACCGCTGCCGTGGCGCCGCTCAGCCCGGTCACGGTCAGTACGCCGAGCAGTCGACGGCGCAGCGTCACGGTGTTCGCAGTCAGGGACGTCATCAAGGCTCCTCGTGGCTTGCGAGGACAGGTTCGCCTCGCAGACAGCTTGCGGCGCAATGCCGACACTCGCTGGCCATCCTGCCATCGAGTCCGTCGCCGTCGCCAACTCAGCGGGCGGGAATCCCGCCACACCTGTGCACAACTCGACATCGTTGCCGAGTTGTTGCAGCTCAGCGAGCCGGAAGCAGCATCGACACATAGCTTGCTGCGGTAGGCTCGCGGACACGCAACGCTAATGCCGGGGAGACCGAAATCCAGCACTTCATGATGCGCTTGAGCAGCAACCTGCGCAGGTTCCGCTGGCTGGTCTTCACGGGCTGGTTTCTCGCGCTATTGCCCGCGATCTACCTGGTGATGACCCAGTCGGGTCACCTCACCGGTGGCGGTTTCGACGTGCCCGGCTCCCAGTCGCTGCGGGTCCACGACCAACTCGAGGCGCACTACCCCGACCAGGGCACCTCGCCGTTGGCGCTGGTGGCCGCGCCGCGCGCGGACGCCAGCTACGAAGACATGAATGCCGCGGCCGGGTTTTTACAGCAGGTCGCCAAGCAGATGACCGATGTGGCGGTGGTGCCCAATGCGGCGCAGCCTTCGCCGCAGCCCGACCGGCCGTACGTGGTGTCGCTGCGGCTCGATTCCACCAACAACGCCAGCGCCAGCGACGCCGCCAAGAAGCTTCGGCTCAAGATCGGCGTCCAAGGCGAACGGCCGGGGCAGATGGCAGACGGCCGGGTGCGGCTGTACGTCATCGGCCAGGGTGCGCTCAGCACGGCCGCGGCGGCCAACACCAAACACGACATCGCCAAAGCCGAGCAGTGGAACTTTCCGATCATCCTGATCGTGTTGCTGGCGGTGTTCGGCTCGCTGGCCGCCGCCGCGATTCCGCTGGCGCTGGGTATCTGCACCGTCGCGATCACGATGGGCCTGGTCTACCTTCTGTCGGCCTACACGACCATGTCGGTCTTCGTCACCTCGACGGTATCGATGTTCGGTATCGCGCTGGCCGTCGACTATTCGCTATTCATCCTGATGCGCTTCCGCGAGGAGCTGCGTGCCGGACGCCAGCCCCAGGAGGCGGTCGACGCGGCGATGGCGACGTCGGGCCTGGCCGTCGCGCTGTCCGGGATGACCGTCGTCGCGTCGTTGACCGGTATCTACCTGATCGACACCCCGGCGCTGGCGTCCATGGCGACCGGCGCGATTCTGGCGGTGGCCGTGGCGATGCTGACGGCGACGACGATGACGCCGGCGGTGCTGGCGACGTTCGGCCGGTCGGCCGCCAAGCGGTCGGCGGCGTTGCACTTGTCGCGGCGCCCCGAAACCACGCAGTCACGGTTCTGGACGCACTGGATCGGCGGCGTGATGCGCCGGCCGTGGGTGTCGGCGCTGACGGCATCGGCGGTACTGCTCGCGATGGCGGTGCCAGCGCTGTCAATGGTGTTGGGCAACAGCCTGCTTCGCCAATTCAACTCCTCACACGAGATCCGGGCGGGGGTGTCGGCGGCGTCCGAGGCGCTGGGTCCCGGCGCGCTCGGCCCGGTGCAGGTGCTGGTGACCTTCCCCGACGGGGACGCATCCTCGGCCGCGCACGCTCAGACGATCGCCGATATCAGCAAGCAGATAAGCCAGTCCCCCAACATCACCTCGATGGCCCCGGCGGTGTTCGCCGACAACAACAGCAGCGCCATGCTGTCGGCCGTGCTGTCGGTGGACCCCGAGGATCTCGGCGCCCGCAACACCATCACATGGCTGCGGAGCCACCTTCCCGAAGCGGCCACCGGTTCGGCGCAGGTGAGTGTCGGTGGACCGACCGCCTTGATCAAAGACTTCGACGATCAGGTGTCCCGCACCCAGTGGCTGGTTTTGGTCTTCGTCGCGCTGATCGCCTTCGTGATGCTGCTGCTCTCCATTCAGTCGGTGTTCCTGGCGCTCAAGGGCGTGGTGATGACGATGCTGTCGGTGGCCGCGGCCTACGGCAGCTTGGTGATGGTCTTCCAGTGGGGGTGGCTGGAAAAGCTCGGCTTTGCGCCGATCACCTCCATCGACAGCACGGTTCCGCCGCTGGTGCTGGCCATGACATTTGGCTTGTCGATGGACTACGAGATCTTCCTGCTGACCCGCATCCGGGAACGCTTCTTGCAGTCGGGCAATACCCACGACGCGGTGTCCTACGGCGTGAGCACCAGCGCGCGCACCATCACCAGCGCCGCGCTGATCATGATCGCGGTGTTCATCGGCTTCGCGTTCGCCGGTATGCCGCTGGTGGCCGAGATCGGGGTGGCGTGCGCGGTTGCGATCGCGGTGGACGCCACGGTGGTGCGCCTGGTGATGGTGCCCGCCCTGATGGCGATGTTCGCTGAGTGGAACTGGTGGCTGCCCGCCTGGCTGGAGCGAATTCTGCCGTCGGTTGACTTCGAAAAGCCTTTGCCCGCAGTCGATCTCGGCGACATCGTGATGATCCCCGACGACATCTCGGCACCCGCGGTGCCGAGCGCCGACCTGCGGATTGTGCTGAAGTCCGCTGCACGGCTGAAGAACCTGGTGCCGGACGCGATCACCGTCGCCGATCCGCTGGCCTTCATCGGATGCGGACGTAGCAGCGACGTCCACGCACGGGTCAAGGACAGTAATTACGTCGCCAGCTCCGCCACCCGCCAGTTGGCCGTGATCGGGACGCCGCCGGGGAACAGTGCCATCAGCGGCCAATCGGCCGCGCGAAAGTTCGTCGGAGGCCTGGCGCATCGCAACGGCACCGGCCGCGCAGCGCCGCGTACCGTGCGCCCCATTCACCCGGTGACCCTGTGGCGTGGCCGGCTCTCGGTTGCCCTCGATGCGTTGCAAGCCGACACCGAGCCCGATCAGCCGCGCTTCGAGCGGAGCAGCCCGCTGGAGACCACCCACGTGCAGCTGCCCACCGGCGACCGGCTGCAGGTCCCGACCGGCGCCGAGACGGTGCGGCTCAAGGGGTACCTGATCATGAGCCGCAACAGCAGCCGGGATTACGCCGAATTTGCTGAGCTGGTCGACACGATGGACGCCGAGACCGCCGCAGTAGTGCTGGCCGGTATGGACAGGTATTACTCTGGTCAATCACCCCGGCGACAATGGATCGCCAGCCAGTTGCTCCGTCGCCTTGCTGACCCGCATCCGTCGGATCTTGATAACGACGGTTGGCCGGAGTCCGATACGAAGGCAGACTGGGAAGGCGTCAAACAGCGCTGCCTCTCGGTAGCGGTGGCGATGTTGGAGGAGGCGAGGTGACGTTGGCAGCGGATCGACGCCATGGACAGGCGCCGCACCGTCCTCCAGCGCGCCCGCAAAACGGCGATCGCCCGGTCGAGTTCTGGCCGACCTCGGCAATCCGCTCAGCGCTCGAAGGCGGCGACATCGCCACCTGGAAGCAGATCGCGGTCGCGATCAAACGCGACCCGTTTGGGCGCACCGCCCGACAGGTCGAAGAAGTGCTGGAGACGTCACGGCCCTACGGCATCTCCAAGGCCCTCGCGGAAGTGCTCGACCGCGCCCGCGCACACCTGGAAGGCAATGAGCGCAACGAGGTGGCCCGCCACGTCGGTGTCCTGATCGAGCGGTCGGGGCTGAAGTTGCCCGAGTTCGCGTCCCGGATCGGCGTGCCCGCCGACGAGTTGGGCGCCTACCTCGATGCCACGACCAGCCCGTCGGCGTCGCTGATGATCCGGATGCGTCGGCTGTCCGACCGCTTCGCCAAGGCCCGGTCGCACGAGCCGCAACAGCAGCAGCCGCCCCAGCGCGCCCGCCCGCGGCCGCCGCGCGGCTACTGATGATCGGCCGCCCCGACGATCTGACTCTGCGGCGGATTCTGGCTGAGACCCGCTCCATAGCGGTAGTCGGTGCATCGGACAAACCGACCCGTCCCAGCAACGAGATCTACTCGTATCTGCTGTCGACCGGCCAGTTCCAGGTCTATCCGGTGAACCCGACGATCACCGAAATCAAAGGTGCGCAAGTGTATTCGCGTCTCGCCGACTTGCCGGTGGTGCCCGATATGGTCGACGTGTTCCGGCGATTCGACGATTTGCCATCGGTTCTGGCCGAGACACTCGCCCTCGAGCAACGGCCGAAAACCCTGTGGCTGCAAGAGGGTCTCTGGCATGAGGAAGTCGGGCGTGACGCCGACGCGGCCGGCATGCAGGTCGTGATGGATCGTTGCCTGATGGTCGAGCACACCCGGCTGCGCTGAGGCTTATCAGCGAGGGTTGAGCGGCGATACGCCGAGCACCAGCCAGTGACCCTGCTGCTTGGTGAGCGTCACGCGCAACGCCAGCACCGCGTTGTCGGCCGGTTGGCCCGGCTCATTCTGGATGGCCCGCATGATCACCGCCACGCTGGCGGCACCGGGTCCGAGTGCCTCGAGGCCGGCCTCCATCGTCGACGCGGTCGCGGTGACGTTGCGGTGCGCCAGATCCGCTGTGGCCTTCCCGAATTGGTCCCTGAATGCCTTGCCCTGCTCGGGGACCATCATGGCCACCGCCCGGTCGATGGCGGCCATCGGCTCTTGCGGCGAGAACGTCGCCGTCGCGTCGGCCATGCTGGTGGCGATGCGTACCACCTCGGCCGTATCGACCTTCAGGTCGTGGTCCGGCGTCGTCCAGTGCCGGTACCCGGTGAGCACGGCCGCGACCAATGCCGCCGTGCACAGAGCGACGACGGCGAGCCGCAACGCGGGTGCGTCGTCGTCGGTGCCCACTGTCACCGAATCACGGCGCAGCAGAAAGACATTCACCGCAATGCCTTCGACGATCAGCAGCACCAGCACCGAACACAACGACACCCACCACGCCGGCCATGTCAGCACCACGCCGATCGCCAGCAGGGCAGCGATGGCGGCCAGCGGTGCCGCGACGTCGAATGCCAATACCCGCCAGGCGTTCCTCATCGGACCGACTCCAGCCGCGAGATCATCAGCTTGCCGTCCACGTCGGAGATCCCCAGCCGCAAGTTCCAGTGCACGGTTTGCGGCTTGCCACCGGCGTTTTCGCTGACCGAGGTGGCCACCACCATGACCGTGTCGGTGCGACGGGCGATCGTGGCCGGCAATTGCTCAGCCGGCGCAGGGCGGCCGGGCTGGGTGTCCAGGTCGTGGTGCACGGACTCGAACGCCACCGCGTCGACCTCGCCGCGGCTGCGCGACTGCAACCGCTCCACCACTTGCTGGTAGGGCTGAATCGACGAGTCGAAGTCGGCGTTCAGTTGCCCGACCGTCCCGTCGTGCAGTCGCTGCAGGCTTTCCTTGATGTTGTCGGTGTTCATGTTGATCAGCAGGCCCGTCCAGTCGGCCGCGGCCTGCATGGCCCGGCTCTGGTAACTGCGCTCTTGGACGTCGCTGCGATGGGAGCTCCAAATCACCACGCCCAGCGCGATGGCGGCCACGCACAGCACACCTAGCACCGCCGAGGCGGCGCCGTACGGCGAGAAGACCCGGCCATCGGACCCGTCGGGTGTCGCCTCATCAGCGTGGTCGTCGATCTGCTCGGCCTGCTCCTCGTCGGGCATGGCCGTGAGCCTAGCCGGGCGACGATGCAGAGCCCGAAGGGCGATGAGACGGGGGCACCTCCCAGCCGCGTAGCGGCGAGGGGGCGACGCCCGCCGATCAGACCCAGCCTGGAGGTTAAGTAACAATGGTGGCGTGACGGTAGAAGTTATCCGCTCAGGCATCGACCTGAGCTATGTCGACGCTGGTGCCCGCCCTCAAGACGACCTGTTCGGTCACGTCAACGGCCGCTGGCTCGCGGATCATCGGATGCCCCCCGACCGCGCCACCGACGGCGCCTTTCGGTTGCTCGCCGACCGCGCCGAGGAGCAGGTGCACGACATCATCACCGAGGCCGCCGCGGCGAACGCCGCCGAGGGCACCGATCCGCAGCGCATCGGCGATCTGTACGCCAGCTTCATGGACACCGAGACCATCGCGGGCCTGGGCGTCCGCCCGCTGCTCGATGAGCTCGCCGGCGTCGACGCCGCGCTGACGCCGGCCCAGCTGGCGGCCGAGCTCGGCGAGCTGCAGCGCACCGGCATCGGTGGTGGCACCGGCGTGTACATCGACACCGACGCCAAGGACTCGACCCGCTACCTGCTGCACATGTCGCAGTCGGGCCTCGGGCTGCCCGACGAGTCGTACTACCGCGACCCGCAGCACGCCGCGATCCTCGCCGAATACCCGAAGCACATCGCGCGGATGTTTGCCCTCGTCTACGGCGAGCAGGAAACCGACTGGGATGCGACCGCCGCGCAGATCGTCGCCCTGGAGACCAAGATCGCGGCCGCGCACTGGGACGTGGTGAAGCGTCGTGACGCCGACCTGACCTACAATTTGCGTACGTTCGACCAATTAGTCTCGGAAGCAACCGGTTTCGACTGGGCCGTGTGGCTGCACGGGTTGGGCGCTGACCTATCTGACGACCGGAGCGGTCCCCAAGAGGTCGTTGTCAGCCAGCCCGACGCGCTTACCGCGTTCGCCGCGCTGTGGGAGAGCGAGGACCTCGAGGTCTGGAAGCACTGGCTGCGCTGGCGCGTGATCAGCGGGCGCGCGTCAATGCTGACCGATGACCTCGTCGGCGAGAACTTCGCGTTCTACGGGCGCACGCTGTCGGGCACCGAGGAGTTGCGCGACCGCTGGAAGCGCGGTGTCGCGCTGGTCGAGAACCTGATGGGCGATGCCGTCGGCCGGCTCTACGTCGAGCGGCACTTCCCGCCGGACGCCAAGGCCCGGATGGACGAGCTGGTAGCCAACCTGCGGGAGGCCTATCGCGTCAGCATCACCGACCTGGAGTGGATGACGCCGGAGACCCGGCAACGGGCGCTGGAGAAGCTCGACAAGTTCACGCCGAAGATCGGCTACCCCGCGAAGTGGCGCGACTACTCGACGCTCGTCATCGCCCGTGACGACCTGTACGGCAACTACCAGCGCGGCTACGCGCTGGAGTACGACCGCGACCTGGCCAAGCTCGGCGGCCCGGTCGACCGCGACGAGTGGTTCATGACGCCGCAGACCGTCAATGCGTACTACAACCCGGGCATGAACGAGATCGTCTTCCCGGCCGCGATCCTGCAGCCGCCGTTCTTCGACGCCGAGGCCGACGACGCGGCCAACTACGGCGGCATCGGGGCGGTGATCGGCCACGAGATCGGCCACGGTTTCGACGACCAGGGTGCCAAGTACGACGGCGACGGCAACCTGGTCGACTGGTGGACCGATGACGACCGCGCTGAATTCGGCCTTCGCACAAAGGCTTTGATCGAGCAGTATGACATCTACACTCCCCGCGGGCTGGAGAACGGCCACCACGTCAACGGTGCGTTCACCGTCGGGGAGAACATCGGCGACCTGGGCGGACTGTCCATCGCGCTGCTCGCCTACCAGCTGTCACTCGGCGGCAAGGAGGCGCCCGTCGTCGACGGGCTGACCGGTGTGCAGCGGGTGTTCTTCGGCTGGGCTCAGGTGTGGCGCACCAAATCCCGTGACGCCGAGGCGATTCGGCGGCTGGCCATTGACCCGCACTCGCCGCCGGAGTTCCGCTGCAATGGCGTCATCCGCAACATCGACGTCTTCTACAACGCCTTCGAGGTCACCGCGGACGACGTGTTGTTCCTGGATCCGCAACGCAGGGTCAGGATCTGGAACTAGGGCCTAAAGCTGCCAGTCGTTGGATCCGTCGTTCTTGCTGTAGGTCCCGACGGAGTTCTTGACGACGACGGGGTCGCCGGCACCGAAGTTGGTGAAGAACCACTTCGCGTTCGTCGGGCTGATGTTGATGCAGCCGTGGCTGACGTCGCGCTTGCCTTGGTCGGCCACCGACCACGGCGCGCTGTGCACGTAGTCACCGCTGTTGTCGAACTGCACGGCGTCCTCGACGTTCACCTTGTAGCCGTATGTCGAGTTGACCGGCACACCGTAGGTGGACGAATCCATCACGACCTTGGCCTTCTTGTCGAGCACGTAGTAGGTCCCGTTAGGCGTCTGGTGACCGCCCGCAGCCATGCCCATCGACATCGGGAAGGTCTGCTCGACCGTCCCGTTGCGGCTGACGATCAGCTGGTGGGTCGCATCGTCGGCGGTGGCGATCAGCGAGTCACCGGTGACGAAGTTCTCCTGGGTGCCGGCCGCGTCGACGTGCACCGCGGTGTGCGCGGGCCAGAAGCTGAGCGGACGCCAGCGCACCTGGCTGGAGGTCAGCCAGTAGAACTTGCCGGACACCGGCGGGGTCGAGGAAACATGGATCGCCTGTTCGGCCATGTGCTGGTCGGCGATCGGGCGGCCGAAGTTGATGATGATCGGCTCGCCTACGCCGACCGTTGAGCCGCTGACCGGATTGAAGGTCGGCGGCACGAACGGCGGCGCGCCGGTGAACGGCTCCGGGTTCTGGCCCACAACCGGTCCGGTCGGCGCGGCGGCCGGGGTGGCCGGCGACACAGCCGGCGCCGGTGCCGATGGGTCGCCCGGGGGCGGCGGAGGTGCGGCCGGGTTGGGCGCCGGCGGCACCGTCAGCGGGTCGGCGGGCGGCGGGGGCGGGTCACCGGGTGGCGGCGGAGCCGGGGCGTCGACCCCAGGCGCGGGCGGGGGCGGCGGCTCCGGGTCGGCGAGCGCCAAACCGCTGCCCAACACAAGCGCAGCGATCACTCCGACTGCGCTGAACGCAGCGGCCAGAGGACCCGTGGTCCATCGCGACATTTGTATCCCTCCAAGTCACGGTCTCAAGCCAGTATGCAGTAGCGGAGGGCCCAGTTATTAATTCAGCGGTCGCCGCTCGCGGCGAAAACGCGTGTCAACCAGCCTGTTGAACTGCGGGTTTACCTTTTACGGTCGATCCGCGGAGGGGACGTCGAAGAGCTGGCGCTCGGCGACCATTCCGGCGGCTCCGAGACCGATCAAGGCCGCGGAGGCGGCCAACATCATCAGCATGCCGTGCTCGTAGAACAACCCGCCGGCGAACGATCCGGCCGTGATGCCGACTTGAAACGCCGCCATGTACAGCCCGGACGCGCCGTCCGGGTCGTCGGCGCCGGCGCGCATCGCGGCGGATTGCAGCATCGGCGACACCGCGTTGGCGGTGCCACCCCATAACGCGATCGCGATGATCCCGATCAAAGCCGTGGCTGTCGGGGGCAGCCGGTGCAAGGCCAACGCAGTCAGCACCACGAATGTCATCCACAGCGCGATCATGCAGCTGATGGTCGCGGCCCTCGGCCGATGGTCCATCGGTCGCGCCACCAGCGGGATCGCCAACAGGCCCGCGATCCCGTAGGTAGCCAGTAGCCAGGCGATATCCGGTCCCCGCACGCCCACCACGTCGCGGACGATCACCGCGAAGAAGGTGTACGACATGTAGTGCCCGGTGACCGCGATCATGGTGAGCACGCTGACGATGACCAGTCGCCGATTGCGATGATGGCGTGCACCCCGGCCGACGACTGCCAGCTGCCCCTCGGTCAAGGCCATCACCGGCAGCACGAGCCAGGCCGCCACGGTCACCAGCGCGGCCACGGCGGTCACCGCCGCGACGGCCACCCGCCAGTTCCACTCCAGGCTGATCGCCGCGGTGGCCGGGCTGCCCACCACCACGGCCAGGCTGATGCCGACATAAATACTTGTGGTCGCGCGCCCGGAATGACTGGCGGGAACCAGCCGGGTGGCGATCGGCGCGATGACCGACAGGATCAGGCCGTGGGTGACGGCCGACAGTGCCCGGCCGCAGGCCAGCACCACAAAGTTGGGCGCCAGCGCGGAGATGAGCTGGGACACGGTCAGGCAGGACAGCGACAGCAGCAGCGCGCGGCGTCGCGGCCACTGCGCGGTCCAGCGGACCAGCGGAAGCGTGGTGACCGCTGCTACCAGCGCGTACCAGGCCAGCAACGTGCCGACCATCGGGATACTGACGTGCAAGTCACGAGCGATCGCGGGCAGCGCGCCGACCGGCAGCAGCTCGGCGGTGACGTAGGTGAAAGCCGCCGCGGCCAGGACAGCCAACTGCACGGCGATTCGGGGAGTCCAGGGCCCGCTCGTAGCGGTTCGCCCTTCGGCGGCACGAGCTAGCCCCACGGCGACTACTCAACCATGCATCGCACGCGGGGCGTTAACGATCAGGAGCGGACGAGGCGTGCGATCGCCGCGGAGGCTTCGGCCAGCTTCTCGTCGGCCTCGGCGCCGCCCTCCGAGACGGCGCGGGTGACGCAGTGTCCGAGGTGCTCGTCGAGCAGGTTCAGCGCGACCGACCGCAAAGCGTTGTTGGCGGCGCTGATCTGGGTGAGGACGTCGATGCAGTACTTGTCGTCTTCGATCATCTTCGCGATGCCACGCACCTGGCCCTCGATCCGCCGCAAACGTTTGGCGTAGTTGTCTTTCTGCGACGAGTAGCCGTGTGCGGGTGCCATCTGCCCCTCCAACATCGTGGTCTTGAAGATCATGCTCGGGGCCATCGCGACGGC
>DATAZN010000170.1:0-2245 GCA_036272035.1 Mycobacterium sp.
GACGAGGTCGGGATCGCAGCCCAGTTCGATCGCCATCCCCCGGCCGATCTGGGCGACCTCCAGCGAATGCGTCAGTCGGGTACGGGGTGTGTCTCCTTCCCGTGGCCCGACGACCTGTGTCTTGTCCGCGAGCCGACGAAGTGCGGCACTATGCAGAACCCTGGCGCGATCCCGGGCGAAGTCGGTGCGGCGCTGACCCTCGGTGCCCGGCAAGCCCGCGGTCTTCGGCGCCTCGGCCACCACCCGCTCGCGGTCGAAATCGTCGTAGGGATCGTGCTGAGTCATCGACACTTAGTCTGCCAGCCGCAGGCAGCGGTGCCGCGCAGCGCACTACCTGGATTGCCCTGGGGCCTGGATTGCCCTGGGGCGCGGCTCGCCGCCGGGCTAGATTGTCGAGCATGAGCACCCTTCGCCGCTCGGTCGCCGTGTTCGTGGCGATGCTGATAACTGCCCTCACGGGACTCATCGCGGCGCCCTCGGCCACCGCCCAGCCGCCGTTCCGGCTGGGCGGCTACATCACCGACAACGCCGGCGCACTGAATGGCTCCGGCCGCGCGGCGATTCAGACAGCCACCGGAAAGCTGTACTCCGATCGCCACATCCAACTGTGGGTGGTCTTCGTCGACGATTTCTCCGGACAACCGGCAGTGAGCTGGACGGAGAACACCCGAGCCGCCAGCGATCTGGGCGATTTCGACGCGATACTCGCCGTGGCTACCGTCGACCACGCTTACGCGTTCCTGGTGCCGCACCGGGTGCAGACGATCAGCGGCAGTCAGGTCGACGATCTGCGACGCAACCAGATCGAACCCGCGCTGCGCCGCGGCGACTGGAGCGGCGCGGCGGTCGCGGCGGCCAACGGCCTCGACCGAGGCAAGCAGCCGACCAGCGCCGCGCCGCTGCTGATCGGGCTGGGCGTGATCCTCGTCGCGGCGCTGGCTCTGTACGTGTTCACGCGATACCGGCGGCGCCGGCGACGTGCCGCCGAGTTGGCCGCGGCGAAACGGGTCGACGCCACCGACCCAGACGCGTTGGCGGCATTGTCGTTGGGCGCCCTCGACGACCTGTCCCGGTGGAAGGTCGTCGACGTCGACAACGCGGTCCGCACCAGCGCCAACGAGCTGGCGCTGACCATCGAGGAGTTCGGCGAACAACGAACCCAGCCGTTCAACCGTGCAGTCGATATCGCCAAAGCGGCTCTGTCTCAGGCGTTCACCGTGCGGCAACAACTCGACGACGCGATACCGGAAACCCGGGCGCAGCGGCGCGAACTGCTGACCGAGGTGATCGTCGCCGCGGCGCGGGCCGATGTCGAGCTGGAGTCGCAGCGGGAGGCCTTCGAGGAAATGCGCGATCTGGTGGTCAACGCGCCGTCACGACTGGACGCTCTGACCCAACAGGTCGTCGACCTGACCGCACGCATCGCACCGGCTGAGCAACTAATGACCGAGCTGCACAACGAGTTCGATTCTGCGGCATTGGCTTCAGTGGCCACGAACGTGACGACGGCCAAGGACCGGCTGGCCTTCGCCGACCAGAACCTCAGCCGGGCCCGCGAGCTGGCGGCGCGGCCGGTCAGCGGCGAGCAGAGCGGTCTCGTCGACGCGGTACATGCGGCGGAATCGTCGCTGGGACAAGCCCGCTCGTTGCTCGACGCCGTCGACAGCGCCGCCAACGACATTCGACACGCGGTCGCGACCCTGCCGGCTCTGATCGCCGACATCCAGTCCGGAATCGAGCACGCAAACACCGCGCTGCAAAACACCCAGCAGGCCAAAGCACCGCACCTGCGCGATCTGGCCAGCGCCCGGACAGCCGCTGCCCAGACTCTCGACCTGGCCCGGACCAACGGTTCATCCGATCCGCTCGCCTCGTTCACTGGATTGGCCAAAGCCAACGCCGACTTGAACGGGCTGCTGGCTACCGTCGCCGAAGAACAGGCGGCCGCCGATCGGCTCACCCGGACTCTGGAGCAGGCGTTGTTCACCGCTCAGTCGCGGGTGCACGCCGTGTCCGAGTACATCGACAACCGCCGCGGCAGCATCGGACCCGAGGCGCGTACCAGGCTTGCCGAAGCGAGCCGGCAGATCGAAGCGGCGCAAGACAAAAAAGCGAGTGAGCTCAGCGAGGCGATCACCCATGCCAACAACGCCGCATCACTGGCGGCCCACGCCCAGTCGCTGGCCGAGGCCGACGTCCAGTCGGCGCAGCGCGCGTACACCTCCCGCTACGGCAGCGGTGACCA
>DATAZN010000171.1:0-47390 GCA_036272035.1 Mycobacterium sp.
AACAGCACCGGATCGCTTCCTTCGGCGCGCAACAATTCGTAGGCGGCCAATCGCAGCGCCAACGCCATCGACCACGATTCCCCATGGCTGGCAAAGCCTTTCGCGGGTTGCTCGCCGAGCCGTAGCTCCAGATCATCGCGATGCGGGCCCACCAGGCATACGCCGCGTTCGAGCTCGGCGTCTCGGCGGGCGGCCATTTTCTCGAGCAGGGCGGTCTGCAGCAGTTCCACGTCCGGGCGATCCGGCTCGATATCGATGCCGGCGTGGTAGCTGATCGATGCCGGCCCCGATGCCGGCGCCAACAGCTGATAACTCTTCTGTACCTCCGGCGCCAGCTCGTTCACCAGGGTCATCCGGGCCGCCATCAATTCAGCGCCGTGGGTGGCCAGGTGACCGTCCCACACGTCGAGGGTGTCCAAGGCGCCCCGGTCGCCGCGGAATCGCGCGCCCGATGCGGACTTCAACAGCGCCGTGCGCTGGCGCAGGACTTTGTCGTAGTCGGCCCGAATCGCTGCTACCCGCGGCCGGCGGACCGCGGCCAGGTCGTCGAGATAGCGCCGTCGATCGCCTGGGTCGCCACGGACCAGCGCCAAATCCTCGGGTGCGAACAACACCGCGCGCAACACCCCAATCACCTCGCGGGGGCTGCGCACCGGCGACCGGTTCAATCGCGCTTTGTTGGCCCGCCCGGCCGTGATCTCGAGGTCCACCGCACATTCCCGGCCTTCGTTGACCACGATTGTCGACACGACCGCCCGCTGGGCACCTAGCCGCACCAGAGGCGCGTCGGTCGCAACACGGTGCGATCCCAAGGTCGACGAATACCACAGAGCCTCAACAAGATTCGTCTTGCCGTAGCCGTTCGAGCCGACGAACACCGTCCGACCCGGCGTCAGTTCAAGCTCCACATTCGCCCAGGACCGGAAGTCCCGCAAGCCCAGATGACGGACGTACACCTAATCACTAACCAGGCAGTCGAACCGGCATGAGCAAGTACACGTATTCGGTCTGAGCCGCAGGGAACGGCCCGCTGCCGCTGGGGTGCGCGTCGTCATCGCCGGCCGGACGCAGCACCGCCGGGCGACTTGGTGTGGTGAACCCGAACGACACCCGCTCGGAATGTAGCGACCCCAACCCGTCGGTGAGATACGTCGGATTGAACGCGATGGTCAGCGGCTCGCCGGCGAATTCCACCGGCACATCCTCTTCGGCGCGACCCACGTCGTCGGCTCCCGCCGACAGTCGCAACACATCGTCGGAGAATTCCATCCGGACCTGGGCGCCGCGATCGGCCACCAACGCAACGCGCTTGATCGCTTCACTCAGTTCAGCCACACCTACGGTGGCGACCGCGGTGTGCTCGGTCGGCAGCAGTTGCCGGAACTTCGGAAACTCCGCATCCAGCAGTCGGGTGGTGCTGCGCTTGCCGTTTCCGCTGATGCCCAGCAATCCGTCCTTGCCGACCGCGGATCCAGCGCCCAACGACAAGTGCACCTCGACACCGTCGGCACCACTCTTGGCCGCCTCTGACAACGTCTTGGCCGGCACCAGCACCGCGGCCTCGACATCGGGTGCAGCCGCCGACCAGGTCAGCTCCCGAACCGCAAGCCGGAACCGATCAGTGGCAGCCAAAACCACGGACTGGCCGGAGATTTCGACGCGAATCCCAGTCAGCATCGGCAACGTGTCATCACGGCCGGCCGCGACCGCAACCTGACCGATCGCCTCGGCGAACACGTCTGACGGCAGGGCGCCGGTCTCCTCGGGCAGCGTCGGCAGCGTCGGGTAGTCCTCGACGGCCATCGTCGGCAACGAGAACTTGGCACTTCCGCAGGCCAACGAAACCCTGGTGCCCTCGACCTGGACGTCGACCGGCTTGTTCGGCAGTGCCTTGGTGATGTCGGACAACAGTCGCCCTGACACTAAAGCTGTTCCCGGAGAGGCTATTTCGGCGGCCAACCGAACTTCTGCCGAGACCTCGTAGTCGAATCCGGAGACTGTCAGGCCGTCGTCCGAGCCGGTCAACAGCACGCCGGCCAGCACCGGCACGGTGGGCCTGGTCGGCAGGGTCCGCGCTACCCACGCCACCGCGTCAGCGAAGTCGTCCCGCACCAGGCGGAACTTCAAGTCGGTCAGGCCGACTGTGGTCGTCGCCACGTCCATTGCGTCCCTTCATCACCCCGAACAGCAAGGCCAACTTCAGCGGCTCCACCCCACGTGAGGCGCGGTATGCCCCGCCGACGGACGCCCGTGCCGGTAATCCGTTCCGACGACCGAAACGGCAGTCGAACCACAACCGTAGAGCGTCGGAGGCCATCTTGAAAGCTAATCGGAACCAGTGACACTCAGCGCTTTCCCGGGTCCAGACCTGGGTGTGTAACAGCCTGTCCCCAGAGCCGTTTTCTAACGAAGAAACTAGTAGATATTTCAATAACAGTAATAAGGCCTGTGCACGTTGGGGACAACATGACGTCTGTGCTGCTGGGGGAGCCGACCGGGTTGTGCATGACACGGGGCCGGGTTGTGTGGTTCGTGTGCAGCGGTTGGGGACCGTTCGCGGTTGTGCACTGAGCCGGTGGTTGGCGCGAGAGAGTGAGCAGTGTTGCGCACAGCCGTATCCACAGCTGATTGTGTGACAGGTGTTGTGGCCGAGATAGAAGTTTTTTGGAAGTTCGGCCGAATATCAGCGCTTGGAGCGCTGACGAATCCGCGTCGTGAGCTCTTTGACGTGATCGAAGATCTCGCGTCGCTCGGCCATCTCGGAGCGGATTTTCTTCTGCGCGTACATCACCGTGGTGTGGTCGCGGCCGAAGGCCTGGCCGATCTTGGGCAGCGACAGGTCCGTCAGTTCGCGACATAGATACATGGCAATCTGCCGCGACTGGGCCAGGGCCCGGGTCTTGCCGGGTCCACGTAGTTCCTCGACCGTGGTGTCGAAGTACTCCGCGGTGGCCGCCATGATCGTCGCCGCGCTGATCTGCATGGTGCTGGCATCGGCGATCAGGTCGCGCAACACGATCTCGGCCAGAGCCTTGTCGATCGGCGCCTTGTTCAGTGAGGCGAAGGCGGTGACACGAATCAGCGCGCCTTCCAGCTCGCGGATGTTGCGTTCGATGCTGCTGGCGATCAGCTCGAGTACGTCGTCGGGAACATTGAGCCGCTCCATCTGTGCTTTCTTGCGCAAGATGGCAATGCGGGTTTCCAGCTCCGGCGGCTGAACGTCGGTGATAAGCCCCCACTCGAACCGGGTTCTCAGCCGATCTTCAAGTGTCGCAAGCTGTTTGGGTGGCCGGTCGGAGGAGATGACAATCTGCTTGTTGGCGTTGTGCAGGGTATTGAAGGTGTGGAAGAACTCTTCCTGGATACCTTCTTTGCCTTCGATGAACTGGATGTCGTCGACCAGCAGTACGTCGACATCGCGGTAGCTGCGTTTGAACGCCACCTTGCGGTCGTCGCGCAGGGAGTTGATGAAGTCGTTGGTGAACTCTTCGGTCGAGACGTACTTGACCCGCATGCCCGGGAACAGCCGCTGGGCGTAGTTACCGGCGGCGTGCAGCAGGTGCGTCTTACCCAGTCCAGACTCGCCCCAGATGAAGAGTGGGTTGTAGGCCCGGGCCGGCGCCTCGGCGATCGCCAGCGCCGCAGCGTGGGCGAACCGATTCGATGCACCGATGACGAATGTGTCGAAGGTGTAGCGCCGGTTCAGGCTGAGCCCGGCGGCTGCGTCGGCGGCCTGGCTGTGCGGCCGCTCGGAAAAGTATGACGGCCAACTTTGGTGTGCGCTGGCGAGAGCCTCACCGTCTTCGTCGATCTCGTCGAGGTCGGAGATCGGCTCGTCGACTCCGGCGCCGACGGCGTCCTCGGATTCGTCGCCGGCTAACGGGGAGATCCGCACGCCGAGCTCGATCTGTTGTCCGAGCCGACGGCTGAGCGCTTCGGTGATCTGGGTGCGGAGGTGACGCTCGATCTCGTTCTGCACGAAACTGCTCGGGACGGCGAGAAGGGCAAAGCCTTCGACGATCGTGAGCGGCTGTACGAGGTTCAGCCACGCGCGCTGCTGCGGTGTCAGCGGTGGAACATATGGTTCACCGTTGAGGGCGGCGCTGTCGGTGGCGAGTTCGCCGTTGAGTTCGGAGACGACCGCGCTCCAGACCGTGGCGAAACTTGATCCGGGGTCTTCGGTCAACGACGCGTCCCCCTGATTTGACGTCGGAGTACAACCGGTACCTGCGACAACGAACTGTCCACATGGTTATCCACAAGTGTGGACAGGACAGCCATTGCCATGCCGCGGCCTACCCCCGACAGCTTGCGGGATCGGCGCTCGATACAACCAACAGAAGTCAGCTGGCTAGCAGGCCGATCTGCCATCCCCGCTTCGTTGTCTAGCGCCGTTTCGGTCTGAAACAGCACTGCCCGAAGCTAACAGTTTTCGTCGCTCTCGGCCAACCGTTCTGCAACATTCGGGAGGCTTTGCGGAACATTGCTGGGCGGACCGGTGGCGGGTGTGACGTCAGTGAAGGATCGGCGTCCAGACCACCGGTCGTTCCGGCCAGGTTTGACCGGGCGAACGCCGGTCAGTACCCTCATACAGTCGCCCGAAAGTCGGCGATACGGCTGCGATCCGAGCACCAAGCGCGGAGGCTGCGCCGGGTACCAAGCGAGACACAAAGCCTATCGAGGCGTCGTGTGGGGAAGCGTGACCCACCGGCACGGGAAACCGGGTCGAACACGATGCCGGATGCAGCAAGGAGAGAGTCGTGGCAAAGGGCAAGCGGACCTTCCAGCCGAATAACCGGCGCCGTGCCCGCGTGCACGGCTTCCGTCTGCGGATGCGGACCAGGGCTGGCCGGGCCATCGTGTCGAATCGGCGTGGCAAGGGCCGTCGCTCGCTGACTGCTTGATATCCGGCCCCGGTGGGACAGCGGTGCTCTCCGCGCGGAACCGCATGACGCGGTCGACCGATTTCGACGCGACGGTCAAGCACGGGAAGCGAGCTGTGCAGCCGGATCTGGTGATCTATATGCGGCGCGCGACAGGTGATCCGAAGCTTGGACTGATCGTTTCTCGATCGGTCGGATCGGCCGTGCAACGCCATCGGCTGTCCCGGCGGCTGCGTCATGCGGCGCGTGACGTGATGGACGGATGCGACCGCTCGGAGCACATCGTGGTCCGTGCGCTGCCCAGCAGTCGAGATGTCGTCTCCGCCAGGTTGGGCGAGGAGCTACGGGCAGGCTTGCGACGTATCGAGGCGGCGGGGTCCAGGCGGTGAATGACACAACGTCGCGGTGTGCGCAATCCGTACGACGCGCCGAGTCGAGGGTCATCCGAGGATTGATTTTCGTTATCCAGCTTTACCGGCACATGGTGTCACCGCTGCGATTGCCGACATGCCGCTTCACCCCAACCTGTAGTCAGTACGCGGTGGACGCGCTGGCGCAGTTCGGGTTGGTTCGCGGGAGCTGGCTGGCCGCCGTCCGGCTGGCGAAGTGCGGCCCGTGGCATCGGGGAGGATGGGATCCGGTACCGGAGCGCCGAGGAGCCGGGGTGCAAGACTGGGTCGCCCCAGCAACGCTAGGGGAGAGTGATTCTGTTGTCCTTTGATCCGTTCAGCCTCGACTATTTCTATTACCCGGTCTCGGCGATCATGTGGCTCTGGTACAAGGCGTTCTCTGCCGTCCCTGGTCTGGGCCCGGCGAGCTTCTTCACGTGGACCCTGTCGGTGATGTTCCTCGTGTTCACGCTGCGCGCGATCTTGTACAACCCCTTCGTTCGCCAGATCCGCACCACCCGCCAGATGCAAGAGCTGCAACCACAGATCAAGGCTCTGCAGAAGAAGTACGGCAAGGACCGACAGCGGATGGCGCTGGAGATGCAGAAGCTGCAGCGGGAGCACGGGTTCAACCCGATCCTCGGCTGCCTGCCGATGCTGGTGCAGGTGCCGGTGTTCCTCGGGCTCTATCACGTCCTGCGCTGCTTCAACCGGACCTCGACCGGCATCGGACAGCTGGGCCTGTCGCCCGAACGCAACCGCTCGTTGGGCAACTACGTCTTCAGCGCGACGGACGTCGGCCACTTCCTGGATGCGAATCTGTTCGGCGCCCCACTCGGCGCCAGCATGACGCAGCGCGGCGCGAGCCTGGAAGCGTTCCAGGGCTTCGACTTCAGCCGGCCGGCCGTCGCCGCTGTCGGGGTGCCGGTAATGATCCTGGCCGGCATCGCGACCTACTTCAACAGCCGTGCGTCGGTGGCCCGGCAGAGCGTCGAGGCCGCGGCTAACCCGCAGACCGCGATGATGAACAAGCTGGCGCTGTACGTGTTCCCGCTCGGAGTGGTGGTCGGCGGGCCGTTCCTGCCACTGGCGATCATCTTCTACTGGTTCGCGAACAACATCTGGACGTTCGGGCAGCAGCATTATGTGTTCCGGATGATCGAGCGCGAAGACGAGGAAAAGCAGCGCGAGGCGATCGAGCGCCGGTCCGCGAACGCGCCGGCGCCCGGTGCCAAACCGAAGCGGTCGACCCGGAATGCGTCGCCCGGCGGTAACGGTTCCTCGACGAGCGACAGTGCCGAGGGGAACGACGCGGCCGCGGATTCGTCGGAGGTCGGCGATCCGGTCAGCCGCGCGCCGCGGCCGGGAGCCAAGCCGAAGAAGCGCAGGCGCTAACCTACGGGCCCGCCGAATCGACACGACGGTTCTGCGGTGCGATCGGACGACAGATTTAACCGGGCGAGGCCCCGGGTACGGGAAGGGAAAGAAGCAGATATGACCGATGTCGAAACCAACGGACCAGACACGCACGAGGCGACGACCCAGGAGAATCTGGAGGACGCCGTCAACGGCTCCGCTCCGGCTGAGGGCGACGGCGAGGGGGATACGGAAGAGCGGTTGGTCGCCGAGGGAGAAATCGCCGGCGACTACCTAGAGGAACTGCTCGACGTGCTCGACTTCGATGGCGACATCGACCTTGACGTAGAAGGTAGCCGCGCGATTGTCAGCATCGACGGCAGCGATGACTTGACCAAGCTGGTGGGCCGCAAGGGCGAGGTGCTCGATGCGCTGCAGGAGCTGACCCGCCTCGCGGTCCACCAGAAGACCGGAGTGCGCAGCCGGCTGATGCTCGACATCGCCGGCTGGCGCCGCCGCCGCCGCGAGGAGTTGGCCGCGCTGGGCGACAAGATTGCCAAGCGGGTGCTGGAAAGTGGCGAACGCGAGGAACTCGCACCGATGACGCCGTTTGAGCGCAAGATCGTCCATGACGCCGTCGCAGCGATCAGCGGGGTTCACAGCGAGAGCGAAGGCGTCGAGCCAGGGCGCCGAGTCGTCGTCTTGGTCGATTAAGCGAGCGGCGAGTTACACCTATGTAGTTCGGGCGCGCGCTGACAGCGGGCACGGAACGGGAGGGATGTTTCACGTGAAACATGTCGATTCCCGTGACCGCGCTGTAGTCCAGGCACCACCACCGCCCGATGCCGCGGCCAAAATCTTCGGCGAGCGGATCGGCATCGCCGAGCGCTACGCGGGGCTGTTGGCCGACATGGGAGTCGAGTGGGGACTCATCGGACCCCGCGAGGTCGAGCGGCTGTGGGATCGCCATCTCTTGAACTGCGCCGCGGTCGCCGAGCTCTTCGAGCCGGGGGAGCGGGTGGCGGATATCGGTAGCGGCGCCGGCCTTCCGGGGCTGCCGCTCGCGATCGCGAAACCCGGAGTCCGGGTGGTGCTGGTGGAATCGCTGTCACGCCGCGCCGAATTCCTCCGCATGGCCGTCGCCGATCTCGGGCTCGATGTCGAGGTGGTACGCGGACGCGCGGAGGACCCAGCGGTCCGGGACGACGCCGGCGGATGCGATGCGGTGGTATCGCGGGCGGTGGCGTCGCTGGACAAGCTGACCCGTTGGAGCCTGCCGCTGCTCCGACCGGGCGGCCGCATGGTTGCGATCAAAGGCGAGCGCGCCCCCGACGAACTCCTCGAGCACCGGCGCGTGATGACCAGGTTGGGTGCGATGGATGCAAGGGTGGTGGAATGTGGCGCGAGCTATCTATCTCCACCGGCGACGGTGGTGGTTGCGTGGCGAGGGAAGCCGGAATCGGCCGGGCATCCATCGCGCCGACGGCCGAAGAGGGAGACCCCATGAATGCCCCACATGACCCGTTCGGCCCGGGCGGCGTCGCGCATGTTTCACGTGAAACATCGGAGTTGGACACTCCAATCGGAGCGGCCGCCGAGCGCGCGATGCAGGTGCTCTCCAAGTCTTACGAGCCGCTGAGCCGACCCAGCAATCGCCGTCTGTTCACCATCGCCAACCAGAAGGGCGGCGTCGGTAAAACCACGACGGCGGTGAACCTGGCGGCGGCGCTGGCCGTCCAGGGACTCCGGACGCTCGTGATCGATCTCGACCCGCAGGGCAACGCCAGCACCGCGCTGGGCATCACCGATCGGCATTCGGGGACCCCGTCGTCGTACGAGGTACTTCTCGGCGAGATCAAGGTGAAGGAGGCGATGCGCCAGAGTCCCCACAACGACCGCCTTTTCTGCGTGCCGTCGACCATCGACTTGGCCGGTGCCGAGATCGAATTGGTGAGCATGGTCGCCCGCGAAAACCGGTTGAAGACCGCGCTGGCGGAGCTCGACACCGTCGACTTCGACTACGTCTTCATCGACTGCCCACCATCGCTGGGACTGCTGACGATCAACGCATTGGTCGCCGCGCCCGAGGTGCTGATCCCCATCCAGTGCGAGTACTACGCGCTGGAAGGAGTGTCGCAATTGATGAGCAACATCGAGATGGTGAAGGCACACCTGAATCCGGGACTGGACGTCAGCACCGTGATCCTCACGATGTACGACGGACGGACCAAGCTGGCCGACCAGGTGGCCGACGAAGTCCGTCGCTACTTTGGAACCAAAGTGTTACGCACCGTGATCCCGCGCAGCGTGAAAGTCTCTGAAGCGCCGGGCTACAGCATGACCATCATCGATTACGATCCGGGGTCCCGCGGTGCGAGGAGCTACCTCGACGCCAGCCGCGAACTCGCCGAGCGTGATCGACCAGCAGCCGATGAAGGGGACCGTCGATGAGCCAACCGTCGCGTAGAAAAGGTGGACTCGGGCGAGGCCTGGCTTCGCTGATCCCCACCGGGCCGGCCGAGGGTGGCGAGGACCCAACGCCGCGGGGGCCGCGACTCGGTGCCGCGGCCGCTGACGTGATGTTCGGCGGACCCACACCCGCCGGCGCCCCGACCGACATCGGCGCGGTGTACCGCGAAATCGATCCCGCTCTGATCGAGCCGAACCCCCGTCAGCCGCGGCAGGTGTTCGACGAAGAGGCGCTCTCCGAACTCGTGCACTCGATCCGCGAGTTCGGCCTCATGCAGCCGATCGTGGTCCGCGCGCTCGATGCGCCTGGCGGTGCGCGCTACCAACTCGTCATGGGGGAGCGCCGCTGGCGCGCGGCCCAGACGGCAGGCCTGACCGCCATCCCCGCGATCGTGCGGGAAACGGCCGACGACAACCTGCTGCGCGATGCCCTCCTGGAAAACATCCACCGAGCGCAGTTGAACCCGTTGGAAGAGGCGGCGGCCTACCAGCAACTGCTCGACGAGTTCGATGTCACCCATGAAGAACTCGCCGCCCGGATCGGTCGGTCGCGCCCGCTGATCACCAACATGATCCGGTTGCTGCGCTTGCCGATCGCTGTCCAGCGCCGGGTCGCGGCCGGCGTGCTGTCGGCCGGGCACGCCCGGGCGCTGCTGTCGTTGGAGTCCGGAGCGGAAGCGCAGGAGGCGCTTGCCGCGCGGATCGTCGCCGAGGGATTGTCGGTGCGGGCCACCGAAGAGGCGGTCACACTCGCCAATCGGAGCGAGCCGAGTCAGCCGGTGGCGCCCCGACGCAAGCCGATCCACATGCCCGGCCTCCAGGATGTGGCCGAGCAGCTCTCCAGTGCATTCGACACCCGCGTCACGGTGAGCCTGGGCAAGCGCAAAGGCAAGATCGTGGTCGAGTTCGGCTCGGTGGACGATTTGCAACGCATTGTCGAATTGATGAACGCGCCAAAGGGCTGACCGTACACACCGACTCGTTACGTCACTGTGACAATCCGCCAGATCGAGCCGCTCTGACGTGCCACGATTTTCCGAATCCGGCTGTGCACCAGACCATTTCGATTCTGGTGCCGGGCCAGGCATGCCACCGGCGGTCGGTGGGCCCGAAACCGCTCGCCGGCCGGCTTGGCGAGGCCCGGAAGCGGGCCCGCTCGGGTATCGCGGCCGCCCCCATCCGCGGGGTACGCTCGGCTGCGGGGTGGGGGTACTACCCGCTCGCGGGGAAGCCGGGCCATCACTGACCGCGCCGCGACGAGGCGGCCCGGGTTGGCCCGAGGAGGAGCAGCGCACAATGGCACCGCCCCACACCGGCCCAGGAGTCTAGTGTCTGCTCGAATCACACCGCTTCGACTCGAAGCCTTCGACCAGCTTCCGAAACACGCCCGCCGCTGCGTCTTCTGGGAAGTCGATCCCGCGACGCTCGGCCAACAAGATCAGCTCGCCGATCCGGAATTCGAGAAGGAAGCGTGGCTTTCGATGGTCATGCTGGAGTGGGGATCGTGTGGCCAAGTGGCCATGACCGCGCCGGCCGACGGCGGCCAGGGCGAGTCGGCCTGCCTGGGCTACGCCTTCTACGCCCCGCCGCGCACGGTGCCACGGGCACACCGGTTTCCCACCGCGCCGGTCTCCGCGGACGCTGTGCTGTTGACGTCGATGCGGGTGGAACCCGGACCGGCGGCCGACGAACTCCTGCACAGTCTCGTCGCCCGGGTGGTCGACGAGTTGGTTCGTCGCGGTGTGCGGGCGCTGGAGGCATTCGGCCGTACCGAGCTCGTCGCGGAGTTGGTCAACCTGCCGAGCACCGACCCCGAGCTACAACCAGTGCTCGAGGTGTTGGGTGACTGCTCGGCCGAGCACTGCGTGATCGACGCCGAGTTCCTGCGCGATGTGGGATTCGTTGTGGTGGCGCCGCATCCATACTTCCCGCGGCTGCGGCTCGAGCTGGAGGAGGGTCTGGGCTGGAAGGCCGAAGTCGAGGCGGCCCTGGAGCGGCTGCTGGAGAGCGCGGCGTTGCAACTGCCGGTCGCAGTGGGATCGCCGGCGGCGTCGTCGGCTAGCTAGGTGCCGGTGACCCGACCGGCCTGCTCCACCGCCAACTCGTGAGCAAGCAACTCGGCGAAGGTGAACGTGCCGGTGGGCCGGTCGTTCTTGCCGAGCAGATAGAGCCGCTTGACCGCCGCCAGGATGCCCTCGGCGATCGCGTCGCGGGTCTGGGTGGTGACCAGCAGCTCGCGGTCATGCGGGTTGGTGACGTAGCCGACGTCGACCTGGACCGTGGGCATCCGGGTCAGCCGGAGCAGATCCCAGGTCCGGCCATGGGTGCGGCAATCCCGTAAACCGGTGCGCGCCACGACTTCTCGCTGAATGAAGTCGGCCAGATTGCGGCCGATGGTTGACACCGAACCATGCGAGTTCCCGAAGTGGAACGATGCGACGCCGCTGGCCGACGGGCTGGCCTGGGTCTCGCAGCGCAGGCTGATCATCAGGTCGGCGCCCACGGCGTTGGCGGTCGCCGCGCGCTCGTGGTCCGACGGGCTGTGGTTGGTCGGCCGGGACAGGAATGTCTCCATGCCGATCGCGGTCATCCGGCCTTCGAGGCGACTCGCCAAGTCCCACAAGATGTCTGACTCGCTGATCAGTCCTGTGGAGCCGTGTGCGATCAGACCGTGGTCGTTGCCGCCCCGACCCGGATCGATGATGATCCGCTTGCCCGACAGCTTCGGGCCCGATCTGCGCACGAGTTCCTCTTCACGAATGGCGTGCAGCGAGCCGCCGGTCACCCGCGAACTGAGAAAGTACAAGGAGCGCAACGTTTCCGGGCCACAGATGCCGTCGGCGTAGAGGCCGGACTCGCGTTGGTAGGACATCAGCCCGTTGTGAGTCTGCAAGCCGAAGTATCCGTCGACCAAGCCGGTGTAGAAACCGAGATCCTGCAGCCTGGCCTGCAGTGTGGCGACATCATCACCGTACATCGGCGCACCAAACTGATGATGCAGGGTGCGCGCACCCAACCGATAGGACGCTTCCCGCAGCGCCCGGTTGGTGGCTTCGCCGACGATGCCGTCGACGAGCAACCCGCGGTGCTGCTGAAACGCCCGTACCGCGTGGTCGAGCTCGTCGTCGAATACGTCGGACGCGACGTGCTTTCCGGTGCTCAGATCGGCATCCGCGCCATCCAGATGGCCCAACGCGGTCAGCGAAACCCGGATGTCGGTGACCGCGGCGTTACGGTCACCCCGGCGCAGCGCTTCGCCGACGCCGCGATGCGGTCTCGACATTCCAAGGGCCTCCGGTGAGCCGGTGCTAGAAGCCCTGCCGATTGTTTGACAGGCTTGGCGGTATTGTCTCAGATCCTTAGGGTTTTCGGAAAAACGCCAGGCAAACCGCGTCGATCTTTGGCCAGCTAGCCGACGTTGGGAACGGCGTCGGAAAGCTCGCGAAGCAACGCCGCTTTACCCTTGGCGCCGACGATCCGCTTAACCGGTTCGCCGTCCTTGAACAGGATCAGGGTCGGGATCGAAACCACGTCAAAGTTGCGCGCGGTCTCGGGGTTTGCGTCGACGTCGAGTTTGGCGACGGTCAACTGGCCCGCGGTTTCGGCGGCGATTTCCGCCAGCACCGGTGCGACCATCTTGCACGGTCCGCACCATGTTGCCCAAAAGTCAACCAGCACAGGCGTATTGCTCGCTAACACGTCGGTTTGGAAAGAGGCGTCAGAAACATCCACAGGTGCGCCGGCGGGTTCGGTGTGCGTCATCGTATGTACTCCAATCAAAGGGACGCTGTCGCCGGTGTTCCGGCGGATTTGGTCTGGGTGCGCTTGCCGGGCTCGGCCTGCTCGGCCAGCCAGCGCTCGGCGTCGATGGCCGCGGAACAACCGGTGCCGGCGGCGGTGACCGCCTGCCGGTAGGTGTGATCGACCACGTCGCCCGCGGCAAACACGCCGTCGACCGAGGTGTAGGTCGAGCTGCCCTTAACCAGCACGTAGCCGTCCGGGTCGAGGTCGATCGCCCCGCGCACCAGCGCGGAGCGCGGGTCGTGGCCGATCGCGACGAACACCCCGGTCACCGGCAGGGTGGATTCCTTGCCGGTCACGGTGTCGCGCAGTCGCAAGCCGGTCACCGTGGACTCGCCCTCGACGGAAACCACGGCGCTGTTGGTGACGAACTTGATCTTGTCGTTGGCGCGGGCCCGGTCGAGCATGATCCTGGAGGCCCGGAATTCGTCGCGGCGGTGCACCAGGGTGACGCTGCGGGCGAACTTCGTCAAGAAGGTAGCCTCCTCCATCGCGGAGTCGCCGCCGCCGATCACGGCGATATCCTGGTCACGGAAGAAGAAGCCATCGCAGGTGGCACACGAGCTCACGCCGCGACCGAGCAACTCCTGCTCACCGGGCACGTGCAGGTAACGTGCGGCGGCACCCATCGCCAAGATGACGGCGCGGGCCCGCAGGGTCTCGCCTTCGGAGGTGGTGACGGATTTGACCGGGCCGTCCAGCCTCACCGATTCGACGTCCTCCATGCGCAGGTCGGCGCCGAATCGCAGTGCCTGCTCGCGCATCTGGTCCATCAGCTCGGGGCCTTGGATGCCCTCCCGGAAGCCGGGATAGTTCTCGACTTCGGTCGTGGTCATCAGGGCTCCACCGAACGAGACGCCTTCGAAGACCACCGGTGCCAATTGCGCGCGCGCCGCGTAGAGCGCCGCGGTGTAGCCGGCGGGTCCGGAGCCGATGACGATCACGTCGTGGACGGTGCTGGTTGAGGAGCTCATACCAACCTTTCGGGTACTTAGAACCGCTTCAAAGCACTGGAACGCCAGGGTATGCGGTGCTGTTCCCGCGAACACTACGGCCGGGTGACCATCCTGTCAGCCGACAGGCCGGTGTTGGCTGCACTGCAGGTCGGCGCCACCGCGAGCGCTTTGACGTTGCCTGGCGCGTCGCCGGGCAACACCAGAAGAACGGCCGGATGCCCGGCGATGTCGATTGGCCGGGCGCCCAGCACCTGGGCATTGGCCGGGTAGCCCAAACCGGACAGACATGACGCGCGGCGGCGCGGATCGGTCAGCGGGCCGAAATCCGCTTCGTGGTCGAGCAGGGCGAGGATCTGCTGATCCGACAGCGGAATGGTCTGCGGCGGGCGCGAGACGGTGATGTGATCGATGGTGGTCGGCCTGCTCGTCGTCGACCCGGGCGCCGTGACCAGCGCCCGGGTTCCCAGCCAGGCGGCGACGGCGATCGCGGTCAACCCGGTCAGCGCGACCGCGAGCCGCGCCGACCGGGGCAGGCCGCCTCTCCGGACGGCGTGCTGCGCACGTAGCGCGGCCTCAATCCGGTTGACGACCGCGGGGTTGACCTCGGGTGCCGACGACCCGTCGCTGCTCAGCGCGGCGACGTCACCGCGGACCCGGTTCAGCGCGTCCATGGTCTGCTGGGCATCCGGATCGGTGCGGACCTTGTTGCGCAGCCGAGCGGCAGCGTTGTCGTCGTGCAGCCCGGCCTGCAGGTCGGCGAGGGAATCGACAGTCAGCGGCGGATCGTCACGCTCCTCGTCAGCCATCCCCGCCAGTCTCCGTCATCGTTAACCCGAATACCACATACGATTTGGTCCACTCGGGTGACATAAAACGAAAGTTGAGTCTAAGCTCAGAAAAAGCTGAGGAATGTTCAGTTTTTAGGGGCGAACTGAGCGGCGTGGACACCCGGATGCGCCGTGCCGATGCGTGAAAACTCTGATGAACCACGTCGGGAGAACGCGGTGGCAGGAATCGCCCTGAGAAGTATGGAGCGGGTACAACCGCTCGCCGTTGCTGAGCAGTCCCAGGACATTGAGGCCGATCAGCAATACCGCTGGCTGCTCGATCACAGCCCGGTCGCCATCTGTGTTCATGCCGACGGCCGCTACGTCTACGTCAACCGAACGTTGGTGCGCAAGATGGGAGCACAGTCGGCTTGCCAGCTGCTCGGTCGCAAGATCACCGATTTCATCCACCCCAATTCGCGCGCCGCGGTGCGCGCTCATATCGCTGCGCGGCAGCATGAGGGGGATACGAGCCCGCCGCTGGAAATGGTGATCGTGACCCTTGACGGTGTCACGCGTGAGGTAGAAGCGCTCGCAATCCAGACACAGTGGGAGGGCAGGAACGCCCACAAGGTGGTGTTCCGGGACGTCAGCGCGCAAAAAGCCACCGAAGCGAATCTGCGCTTCCAGGCCGCGATGGTCGCGCATGTCAGCGATGCGTTCATCTCCACGACCACGTCCGGATTTGTGACCAGTTGGAATCCGGCCGCCGAGGCGATCTATCAGCGGTCAGCGGTGGACGCGTTGGGCCTGCCGATCGACGGGGTTGTCGGCGCCGACCTCGACCTGGCCACCATTGTCGCTGGCGGGGGTGTCGTGCACACCACCCACCGGGCCGCAGACGGTTCGGAGCTGGCGGTGCGCATGGCGGTGTCCCGGATGGACGACGGATACGTTGTCTTGTGCGCAAACCACACGGCTCTGCGGCGAACCGAGCAGACCTGCCAGATCGTGGTCGCGTCTCTGCAAGAGGGGGTCGTCCTCATCGGCGCAGACGGCACGGTGGAGTCGGCCAACCCCGCGACTTTACGTATTTTCGGCGGGTCTATGACGGACGGTGGCCCGGTCGAGTTCGCGAAAGTGACCGAGGTGCCGGTGTACGACGCAAACGGTCGGTTGCTTACCTGGGACCAGCGCCCGGTCATGGAGACCCTCAAGCGCAGCCCGCGCCGAGGCTGCATCTACGGTTTCGACCGGTTCAGCGATGGCGAGCGGATATGGGTAGCGATCAACTGGTCGCTGCTGGACCCTAGCGATCCGGACCGGTCGTCGGTGTTGATGTCGATCGTGGACATCACCGATCAGCACAATGCGCACCGGCAGCTCGCTTACCAAGCCACCCACGATGTCTTGACCGGGCTGCCCAACCGCGCCCACCTGGTGGCATTGATCAACGATGCGATCGGGTCTGCCGAATACCGTTGGGGCGCTGTTCTTTTCATAGATCTCGACAAGTTCAAAGTCATCAACGACGAGTTGGGTCACCATGCGGGCGACACGGTCCTGGAAGTCGCGTCGCAGCGACTCCGGGCGGCTCTGGGCCCGGATGATGTCGTCGGCCGAGTCGGCGGCGATGAGTTCGTGGCGTTGCTGGCGGCACCGATACAGCGCGTCAAAGTCAACGCCCTGGTCAGGCGGCTGCATACGGCGCTGCGCAGGCCGATCCGCATCCCTGCCGTGAGTGATTGCACACCGACGACGCGCGCCCACATCGGTGCCAGCATCGGCGTCGTCGCCGTGGACTCCGACGAGCAGCGCTGTGCCGCGGAAATCCTGCGCGCCGCCGACGCCGCGATGTATCAGGCCAAGACGACTGGTGGGACGACATGCCACTACAGCGAAATCGCTTCTGCGCCAGCGCACCGCAGGTAGCCCTCCCGGCGCGCCGCTCAGCCGGTTCGGACGTGAATGGCTGCTAGCTGGCCGGTCGTTGGGTGTCGCTGTGCAGGTACCCGAGGATGCCGGCCAACCGGGCCCGGGCCCGCGCGCAGCGACTCTTGACGGTGCCTTCGGCGACCCCGAGCAGCCGAGCGGTGTCGGCGATCGAATAACCGTGCATGTCAACGGCAACCACCGCGGCGCGCTGCTCGGCGGGCAGTCGCATCAGTGCCCGCTGCACCGCGATCGCGGTGTCGACCTGCCCGGTCCGATCCGGCACCGGATAGCGGTCGTCGAGGACAGTGGTCGGGTGAGCCTTGTTGCGCCGCAACCGATCCAGGCAAGCATTGACGACGATGCGGTGCAGCCAACTGCTGACCGCGGCATGGTGCCGAAAAGATCCGGCGCCGCGGTGCGCCGAGACCATGGCCTCCTGCAGCGCGTCCTCGGCGTCCTCGGCGCTGCGGCTGGTCAGCCGGGCGACCCGGTGCAGTTGCCGGTGGTGGCGGAGGAACAGCTCCTCGAAGGCATAGCGATCGCCCGCGACGTGAGCCGCCAACAGTTCGGCGTCGCTACGTTGTTCGCGACGTTGTTGCCGAATCTGCGTGGAGCCCACGGCCGGACAGTAACCAATGACCCGATGCCTGGCACTTCACTCGATGAGACCTGTCAGGACTTGGCCTGAACCGTGACCTCGGAGAGCCCGGTGCGGCTTGCGCCGTTCGTGGTGCCCATCGTCGGAATCCACAGCAGCACATACGACGTGGGCGACGACGCGTTGACCGGAATGCTGTTGTGGCCCGGGTGCACCGAGACCGGCTGCGTCAGCGCGGTGGTGTCCTCGAGCCTGCCGGGTGTCGCCGTCGCCGACGAGCGGATCTGGATCTTCGTCCCGGTGCTGGGGACGTCGACGTTGACCGCACCTACCACGGTGGGTTGCGGTAGCTGCAGCAGCAGGCCGATGCCGCTCTTGAAACCGGGGAACGGGACCGCGTCGTGGTAGGTGTCGGTGTCCCACGACGTGGCCGGGTTGCCGTCGATCGCCTGCCCGGCCTGCCCGGGGTTGTCGGGCTCGCCGCCCGGGGAGTACACCGCGGCCTTCACCGGCTTGACGATGCTGCCCGCCGCCGCGCCGGAGCTGGAACTGGTCGAGGGGCCGTTGAGGCCGAGCTGGTCTTTGTCGAGACCGCCGACGTCCCCGAACATCCGGGTGATTACCGAGGCCAAGACCAGCAGCGCGACCAGGAGCACCGCCGCGCCGGCGCCGACCCAGATCGTGATGGCGCGGCGCCGGCGGGCGCGCGCGTGGGCCTCGTCAATGTCGGGTGTGCGGGCTCGCCCCGGACGCGGCGGCGTCGGCGGAGGAGCGTCGTCGCCGATGGGGGCGAGCAGCTCGGTACGGTCGGCCACTACTGTCGCCTGCTGAAGCAGATTCAAAAGCGTTGCTGCACTGCGTATCCCACCATCGCCCTGCAGCGAGTGGGCGGCCGCCGCGGAAATCTGGAACGGGATGCCTCCGTCGACGGCGCTGGGCTCGAGCGGTTGGCCGGCGGAATCTCGCGGTGCCTGCGCCATCCCGCTGGGTGCTCCGGACTCGGGCAGCGGCCACCGGTTGACCAGCAACGCATACAGCGCGGCGCCGATGCCGCGGATGTCGTCGTCGGGGCTGATGTTTGGCATCGTCGCCGGGAAGGCCAGCACGACATCACCTTCGATGCTGACCCGCACCCGGCTGGGATGGTCGATCGACAGAGCGACGCCGGCGTGGTGGGCGGCCTCGGCCGCGGCGGCCAGGCTTTGCATCGCGCGCGATGCGCCCGCGGCCGACGGTGAGGTGTCGGCCACCTCCTGCAGTGAACCGCCCCGCACCCATTCGGTGACCACCAGGCCGCCTGCGCCGGTGTGAACGACGTCGAGGATTCGGGCGATGCCGATTTTGTCGATGCGGCTCAGCCGCATGGTGCGAGCCAGGATCTCGCGGAGTTGCTCGTCGGGAAGTGTTGCGTCCGGATCGACGAAAGTCAGTGCCACCTGCCGGTTCAGCGCGGTGTCCAGTGCCTGCCAGAACTGGGTGTGCGGCGCCCCGCCATGGAAGACCAGCAACCGGTAGCGACCGCGGGCGATGCTGGCACCGGGGACCAGCTGCTGTTCGTCTGACGGTGCAGCAGAGTCGGATCCAGGCGAGCTCGGCGTATCGAACTCGATCGGGTCGCCAGTGCTGAACGCGGTGGTCTCGAGATCGGGGTCGGACGATTCGCCGTTGGACGGCGTCGAGGCTTCCGGCGCCGCGACGGTGCCGACGTGAAGATCGGTGGGGACGTCGGGCTGGAAATCGTCGGCGGCGGATGACGAGGCGGAGCCCGTGACAGCTTGGGCTGAAGCGCTGTCCGATGGTCCGTCAGTCATTCCCGGTCCTCTCCCCATCCCCTCCCCGGTTGGTTGCGTTGGATATCCGCGCCGGAGGGACTCCCGTACCTGATGTCCTGCCCCCGCAGACGAATTCCTGTGCTCAGGGTACGTGACGATGCCGGAGCGCGACAGTTGATCGCCGCCTTCGGATTGGGGGGCGACGACGCGGGCTGACCTGCTCGAAGGGGGTGCCGGGGCGCCGACGGGACGCACTCGGGCGGGTGCTGGCGGTGCGGCTTTCCCGCGGGCCGGTGTCGAGCCGATCCAACCGCGGAACACCGCCAGCGCCGCGACGGCCTCGGGCACCTGCGCGCGCAGCATGACCACCGCCACGATCGGCGCCATGATCACCGCGAGCACGAACAGCCGCAGCAATGAGCCGGCGCCGCCGCCGTAGGCGGTGAGCCGCTGCATGCCCAGCAGCACGTCCACCAGGTATGCGATCAGACCTGCCAGCAGCGATGCGGTGGCCGTGACCAGGATGGTCCGCACCTCCGCGACGCCTAGCAGGTGGCCGCCGCGGGGCTGCAGCGCGTTGCGGAGCAAGTAGTAGCCGGCGATCGAGCCGGCCACGAATCCCAGGCCGTTGGCCAACCCCAGATAGCCGGCGACGAGGTCGGGGTTGTCAGTGAGGTGCGGCGCGACCAGCGAACCGGCGATCTTGACGACGGTGATGACCACGATGATCGCGATCGGTATCCACGGCTGCTGGCGGGCGTAGAAGACCCGCAGCTGCAGCAGCACGACGGCGTAGGGCAGCAGGGTGAACGCCGACATCGCGATCGCCGAACCCAGGTGTCCGGCGTCGACGTCGCCGAAATGTCCGTAGGCGAACAGCGCGCTGCCCATCGCCGACCCGCCGACGGTCATGAACGCCACCGTCGGGATCAGCGTGATCATCGTCAGCCGGGTGGCCAGCGACAGGTCGGCGAGCACCGCGTCGGTGTCGGCGGCGGCGGCATTGCGGCTCAGCCGCGGCATGACCACCGTCAGTACCGTGACGCCGATCATGCCGTAGGGCAGCATCAGCACCAGCCAGGTGTAGTTGTAGATGGCCGGGCCGGAAGCGGCTGCGGTGCTGGCGATTTGGTTGGTGACGATCAGACCGATCTGGCTGATCAGCACGTAGAACACCATCGCGACGGCCATCGCGCCGAAACTCTTGAGCCGGTCGTCGATTCCCCACAACGGGCGAAGGCTGATCCGCCGACGCCGGATGGCGACCAGGAGCACCGCGGTCTGCGCGAACACCCCCAGCGTGGTGCCGATGCCCAGCACCAGCAGCTTGGCGTTGCCCATCTGCACCGGGTCGACCGACAGCTGGCCCGGTGCGGCCAGGTAGGCGCCCAGCGTGCCGATCGCGACGACGTTGTTGACCACCGGCGCCCAGGCCGGCGGCCCGAACACGTTGCGGGTGTTGAGGATTGCCATGAACACCGAGGACAGGCCGTAGAAGATCACCTGCGGCAACAGCAGGTAGGCGAACGCGATGGTCAGCGGCTCGTTCACCTGTGGGCTGCGGCCCAGCATCAGCCGCACCAGCAGGGGCGCCGCGGCGACCGACAGCAGCGTGGTGCCCAACAGCACGGTGGTGGCCAGGGTGACCAAGCGCCGCACGAACGCAGTGCCGCCATCGGCGTCGTCCTTCTCGGCGCGCGCCAGCACCGGCACGAAGATCGCGGTGAACGTCGCCTCCAGCACCAGGGCGGCGACCAGGTTCGGCAGCTGGTTGGCCACCGAGAACGCGCTGGACAGCGCCGCACCCAGGATCGCGGCCAACAGCACGATCCGGGCGAAGCCGGTGACCCGGCTGACCAGGGTGGCCAGCGCCATCCCCCACGACCGAGACACCAGCGCGGCGTCGGAGAGCTCAGGGCGGGGCTGCGGCGACGTGCTCTGCGACGGCACGTGGCCGGTCGGCGGCAGCGGCCCGGTGGGCGGTCCCGGACTGCGCTGACGTAGCGGGGCCGGCGGCCGCGGCGGTGGTTGTGCCGGTGGCGGTACGGGCCGCCCGGCCGGGCTCATGCGCTGTGCTCTTCGTCGACGTGATAGTCGGCGTCGGCCGGGTCCGGCCGGTCGAGGTCGGCGCGGTCCGGCTGGCCGCGGAAACGATGCCACAGCCGCCGTCCCGCCAGCGCCACCAGCACCGCGGCCGCGCTCAGCGTGATCAGGAAGAGCACCTTGCCATAGGCGTTGGAGTGCACCGACATTCGCACCGGCACGCCGAGCGGCACACCGGCGGGGGTATGCAGGGCGACGTCGATCGCGACCCGCTGGGTGAAGTTGACTTCGATCGGCACCCGTAGCGGCAGGTAGCCCGGCGGCAGCTCGATCTCGCCGAGATCGGTCACCTGCATCCCGGGCGGCACGTCGAGGTGCAGTCGCGCCCGGATCGGGACGGCCAGCCCGTTGTGCAGGGCCACCGGCAGCGGGCTGTGCTCAGTGGCCAGGGTGTAGGACCCGGTCGGGGTGACGATCGTGACCGCGCCGAACAAGTCGGCGATCGCGCTGTGGACGACGTCCAACCGCTGCCGGGCAAGCCCGTTGCGGGTATCGGGCCGGTCGGCCTGGCTGATCGCGCGCAGCATGTCCTCGCGCAGCGGCGCGGTATAGCTGACGCCGGTCAGCCCAGTGCGGGCATCGGTGGTCAGAGCCGTGGTCAGGCCGGCCAGTCGGCCCACCTCGCCGGAGATCTTGCCGATGACGGCATCGCTGAACCGGCCTCGGCCGTCGGCGTCGGCGTCGGGCTGCGGCGTTCCGTTGACCAGTGGGATGGCAGACGCGTCGGCGATCAGCGCGGGCAGGGGTCGTGGCACCGCCAGGCCGGACCGGATCGCGGTCGCCAGCGCGGTCATGATGGCGCCGGCGTCGTCGGAGCGCAGCTTCCAGTTGGTCGGCGGCATCAGAATCTGGGGGCGCGGGTTGACCCGGGGCTGCAGGTCACGCCAGAGCATCGAACCCAGCGCGTCCTGACGGCGCGCGATGTCGGAGTCGTGCTGGAGCCGGATCGTCAGGGTGGAGTCCACATAGCTGGGTGCGAACGGGTCGGCGCCGGTCGCCGCGAGCGCCGCGCCGACGGCGGGGTCAAACGGCGCCATCACCACCTGCGGCGACACCCGCCGCGGTGCGGTGTCCGCGGTCTGCGGTACCGGCGCATTCGAGTCGCCCGCGAAGGAGTCCGCGGCGGCGATCACCACCGTGTTACCGATGGCGCTCAACAGGTCCACGCTGTTGCGGGTCAGCGAGCCGTCGGGGATCAGGGTGGCGCCGCGGACCGCGGCGACGCCCAGAATCTGGTCCACGACGTCACCGACGCCGGTGGTGGCGGTCGCGCTGAGGGCGGGGTCGCCGATGCGCTGCACGGCGTCGAGGTCGGCCTGCGCGTAGGGCAGAGGTGCGACGCACATCCGGTGGACCAGTGCGCGCACCCGGTTGAGCCAGGCCGCCGCCGCGGCCTGGCCGGCGCCGGGATGTGTCGGTGTGCCGGGTTGCTGGGCGGGCCCGTCGGGGGAGTTGGAGACGACGTAGCCGGCGGTCATCGCATTGACGGTGACCAGCAGGTCCGGGTCGACGGCGAGGCACACCGAGCGGCTGACGGCGCCGTCGGGGTCGACTTCGTGACTGGTGGCGAACTCGGCGGCGGTTAGTAGGACATCCAACCGGCCGCTGCTGGCCAGCGACGTAGCCAGGTCATCGTCCATTAGCCGGACCGGGATGGTGCCGCCCGGCACGCCGGGCGCCAGCCGGGGTCGGTCGGCCAGCGGCCACAGCATGGTGACCGGTACGGGTTTGGAGGTATCGGGTGCGACGACGGCGCTCAGCGTGTCGCCGGACGTGTCGAGTGGATCGGCCGGGACGCCCACCACCGGCAGCAAGAATCGGGCGTTGTCCAGCCGGGCCGGTTCGCCGTAGTCGGGCGTGCCGTTGACGTTGACCAGCAGCGGGTAGACGCCGGGCGCGGTGATATCCAGCGAATGTTTGGTCGCCGAGCGTATCGGGGCCGATAACGTGAATCTCGTCTTCTGGCCGCGCCGCAGCTCGGGGGACACGGTCACGAAATCCTCGGCGGCCTGGTACTGGTCGGTGCCGCCGTCGAGACTGGTGCGCAATCCCGCCGAGTTGGACACGGCCGGGGCGTGTTCGAGGCGAATCATCACGTCGCGGACCGGCCGGTCGCCGATGTTGGCCACAGTCCCGGTGACGGTCACGATCGGCTCGCTGGTCGTGGTGGCGACCTGCGGGGTGACCTGATCGATCCGGACCTGAACGAAGGGGATCGCGCCGGGTTCGCCCGCGGCGGCGGTGGGCAGCACGGCACCGGCGCCCAGGATGCCGACGACCGCCAGCAGGCGCAGCAGGGCCGCCTGCCGGAGTCGCGGCGCCGTCGAACCGCTGTCAATCCCCGCGAGCCAGTGGTGCCCCAACCTCGATTTGCTCTGCATCGTCGTCGGCGGCTACGGCCCGGGACCGCGACCGTTCTTGCGGCCTCGGGTGGACTCGTCGGGCCGACGGATCCGGGTGCGGGAATGGGTTTGCGGACGCCGCCGCGGTGAGGTGGGCGGCAGCGGCGGCAGCGCGGCGGGGCCGTCGCTCTGCAGCTTGTCGATCAGCTCGTCGGCCACCTCGGCCAGCCGGCGTTCGTCGGCGTACGCCAGCCGGGACGGCAGCTCGGGGATCGGCACCCATGCCACCTCGGCGACCTCCACGTCCTCGTCGGACAGTTCGCCGCCCAAAAAGCGCAGCAGATAGTGATGCACGGTTTTATGTACTCGGCGACCATCCGTGACGAACCAGTAATCGATGCGGCCCAGCGCCGCCAGCACGCTGCCTTGTATCCCGGTCTCTTCGGCGACTTCCCGGATCGCGGTCTGTTCCGCGGTCTCGCCGAGCTCGATGTGGCCTTTGGGAAGCGACCACAGCATCCGGCCGCGTCGGTCGACGCGACCGATCAATGCCGCGACCTGCTCTTCACGGGGGCGATCAATGTTGTCGATGACCAGTCCACCGGCCGACGTCTCGTGCACGGTCCGCAGCCGTTCGGGTCCGCGGCGTGCTGAGCGGCGTTGGGCGGGCTTCGCTGGAGCGGCCGGTGCGGCGCCGGCCACGGCTTCGGTGGGGGATTGGGCCTGGCCCGACCCTGCCGAGCGCCGACCGCGGCGCCTCCCCCGGCGCCGACGCGGTTGCGATTTTTCGCCGTCGGACACCCAAGCGATAGTAGCTGGCGTGGTCAGACGCTCTGGGCGCACTCGCCGGTAGTGAGCTGCACGATCGGGCTACGGTTCGGCCACCGGGCGCCGCATTGTCGTCCGACTACGCCCAGATTGTCGGACTCCTCAGCGGCCGCAGGGCGCCGCATTGTCGTCCGACTACGCTCTGTCCCGTGCCAGATGACGACCGCGACGCCGAGCTGCTGGCCGCTGCCCAGGTCGCGCTGAACAGGCATGCCGACGTCCTGCGCGGGCTCGGCGGGCTGTTCGCTGCCGCCGGCCACGAGCTGTATCTGGTCGGCGGTTCGGTGCGTGACGCGGTGCTGCAGCGGCCGATCACCGACCTGGACTTCGCCACCGACGCCCGCCCCGAGCAACTGCAGAAATTGCTGCGGCCGTGGGCGGACGCGTTGTGGGATACCGGCATCGAGTTCGGCACGATCGGCGCGGAGAAGAACCACCAGCGCCTGGAGATCACCACGTTCCGGGCCGACCGCTACGACGGCGTATCCCGCAACCCACGGGTGCGTTTCGGCGACTCCCTCGACGACGACCTCGTGCGCCGCGACTTCACCGTGAACGCGATGGCGGTGCACGTGACGGCGGCCGGCGCCGCCGAATTCGTCGATCCCCTAAAGGGTTTGGCCGCGACGCGGGCCGGCATCCTGGATACGCCTGCGGCGCCGCAGGTTTCGTTCGGCGATGACCCGCTGCGGATGCTGCGCGCCGCGCGGTTCGTCTCGCAACTCGGCTTCACGGTAGCCCCGCGGGTGCGCTCAGCGATCGAGGACATGGCCACCGAGCTGGGCAGGATCGCCGCCGAGCGAGTCGCCGCCGAGCTGGACAAGTTGCTGCTGGGTGCCGATCCGGTCGCCGGTATCGAGTTGATGGTGCAGACCGGGCTGGGCGACGTGGTGCTGCCCGACGTCGGTGGCATGCAGATGGCGATCGACGAGCATCACCAGCACAAGGACGTCTACCAGCATTCTCTGACCGTGCTGCGGCAGGCGATCGCCCTGGAGGACGAGGGTCCTGACCTGGTGCTGCGCTGGGCCGCGCTGCTGCACGACATCGGTAAGCCCGCCACCCGCAAGCACGAAGCCGACGGGGGAGTCAGCTTCCACCACCACGAGGTGGTGGGCGCCAAAATGGTCCGAAAACGGTTGCGTGCCTTGAAGTATTCGAAACAGATCGTCGACGACGTCTCGCAGCTGGTGTATTTGCACCTGCGGTTCCACGGTTACGGCGATGGCAAATGGACGGACTCGGCGGTACGGCGTTATGTCACCGACGCGGGACCGCTGTTGGGTCAGCTGCACAAGTTGGTGCGCGCCGACTGCACCACCCGCAACAAGCGCCGCGCGGCCCGGCTGCAGGCCAACTACGACGGCCTCGAGGCGCGGATCGCGGAGCTGGCCGCCAAGGAAGACCTGCAGCGGGTGCGACCCGACCTGGACGGCAACGCGATCATGGACCTGCTCGGCATTCCGGCCGGCCCGCAGGTGGGCGAGGCGTGGCGGCACCTCAAGGAGTTGCGGTTGGACCGCGGGCCGCTGACCCACGAGGAGGCCACCGCTGAGCTGTTGTCCTGGTGGAAGGCCCGCGGGAACCAGTAGCTGCCCGGTTGCGTCGGACTGGCATGGAGTATTGCCTGAGCGCCGGTGACGGCGCAGCAACGATGTGGGACCGCGGACCGGATCTCGACCTCAACGGCGACGGCCGGCTCGACGCGGTCGGCCTGGACTTCGACGGCGACGGTCTGGCCGACGACGCCCTGGCCGATCTGGACGGGGACGGGATCGCCGACCATGCCGTTCTCGACGTCGACGGCACCACGGAACGCTATTTCACCGACGACGGCTCGGGCACTTGGTCAGTGGCCACAGACCCACCCAGCCGTCCGGCGCGGCCGGCCCCCGGACCGCGCTGGTTCGGGCTGGACGGCGCCGAGCACACCGGTAAGCCGTTGTCCGACTTCGGTGCCGAGGGCCGTGCCCAGGTCCGGCTGCTCGACAGCGACGGCAACGGCCTGGCCGACCGGGCGATCACGTCCGGTGAGAACGGCGTCACCGGGTACGTCGACACCAACGGAGACGGGCGGTGGGACGTCAAGCTGACCGACGCCGACGGCGACGGCGCCGCCGACGCGGCCAGCGCGTTAGCGCCTAAACCGTAGGTCCCCTTTGGCGGCAGCGGCCCGGTACTGTGACGGCCCATGAACTCCGACCAGTCGTCTTCTGACTCGGTGAGCGCTGCCCTGATCGAGATCCTGCGCGAGGACCTCAACATCGACGTCAGCCGTGTGACGCGGGAGTCCCGGCTGGTGGACGACGTCGGCCTGGATTCGGTGGCTTTCGCGGTGGGCATGGTCGCAATCGAAGACAAGCTCGGGGCGGCAGTGTCCGAACAGGAGCTGCTCGGCTGCGACACCGTCGGCGACCTCGAGAACGTCATCCGGGCAAAGGTCCCGGTCGGCCAGTGAGCGTGCTGGCCACCGCCCTGTCCAGGGCGATGCGCGCCTCAGCTCACGACCTGGTGGTCTTCGACAAGGACGCTGACGCCTGGACGCGGCACCCGTGGTCGCAGGTCCACGCCCGCGCCGAGGGTATCGCGACCCGCATCCTCGACCAGCCGCACCCGACCGCGGTCGGCCTGGTCGGCGAGCCGACCGCGGACTTCGTCGCCGCCGTTCACGCGACCTGGCTGGCCGGCCAGAGCGCGTCGATCCTGCCCGGACCGGTCCGCGGCGCAGACCCGCAGCAGTGGGCCCACGCCACCCTGACCCGGTTCGCCGGCCTCGGTGTGCGCACGGTCTTCAGCCACGGCACCGAACTCGGCCTGCTCAGCGGTGCGGACGGGCCGCTGACCGTGCTCGACCTGCAAACCGTCGTGTACGAATCGTCCACCGGCTTCAAGCCGGTCGAGGCCGCACTCGAAACGCCGGCGATATTGCAGGGCACTGCGGGCTCCACCGGAACTCCGCGCACCGCACAGTTGTCCGCCGGGGCGGTACTGAACAACGTGAACGGCTTGCTCAGCCGCTTCGATGTCAACCCGGCGGTCGATGTCGGGTGTACCTGGCTGCCGCTCTATCACGACATGGGTCTGACGTTTCTGCTCAGCGGCGCGCTGAGTGGGGCACCGATGTGGCTGGCGCCGACGTCGGCGTTCACCGCGTCACCGTTCCGCTGGTTGCGGTGGCTCAGCGAAAGCGGCGCTTCGCTGACCGCGGCGCCGAACATGGCCTACAGCATGATCGGCAAGTACGCCCGGCTGGTGTCCGATGTGGACCTGGGCCGGGTGCGGGTGACGATCAACGGCGGCGAGCCCGTCGACTGCGCCGGCATGGATCGGTTCGCGAATGCGTTGAGCGGGTTCGGCTTTGACGCCGGCGCGTTGACGCCGTCCTATGGGCTGGCCGAATCCACCTGTGCGGTCACCATTCCCGAGGCCGGCACTGGTCTGCTGTACGACGAAGTCCGTTCCGCCGCAGACGATTCCGAACCACGGCGGCATGCGGTTCTGGGCGACCCGATCCCCGGGATGGAAATCCGGATCAGCCCGACGCCACAGCGCTCCGCCGAGCTGCGCGGTCGCGACGTCGGCGAGATCGAGATCCGTGGAACCTCGATGATGTCGGGGTATTTGGGCGATACCCCGCTGCAGTCCGGTGCCTGGTTCCCGACCGGAGATCTGGGCTACCTCACCGACGACGGTCTGGTGGTCTGCGGGCGGGCCAAGGAGATCATTACCATCGCGGGCCGCAACGTCTTTCCCGCCGAGATCGAACGGGTCGCCGCCGAAATACGCGGCGTGCGTGAGGGTGCCGTGGTGGCCGTCGGCACCGACGACGACACCACCCGGCCGGGATTGGTCATCACTGCCGAATTCCGCGGCGCCGACGAAGCCGGCGCCCGCAGCGAGCTGGTCGCCAAGGTGGCGTCCGAGTGCGGCATCGTGCCCGCCAACGTGGTGTTCGTCCGGCCGGGCTCGCTGCCGCGTACCTCGTCGGGCAAGCTGCGGCGGCTGGAAGTCAAACGCAGCCTGACCGCGGTGACCACATGAACGCAGAGCTGAGCATTGACGAATACCGGGCGCTGCTCGAAGGGGTATTCAATGACGATGTCGTCAAGTGGACCGCGGAAGCCGAAGCCAGCGAACGGTTTCCGCGCAAGCTGATCGAGCATCTGGGTGAGCGTGGCGTGTTCGCGCACAAGTGGCGCGACGGTCAGCATCCCGACGTGCCCAAGCTCGTCGCGTTGGCGTTCGCCCTGGGGCGGCTCGGCTCGGCGGGTATCGGTGTCGGCGTCAGCCTGCACGATTCGGCGATCGCCATCCTGCGTCGTTTCGCCCGGTCGGATTACCTCAAGGAGATCTGCGAGCAGGCCATCCGCGGTGAGGCGGTGCTGTGCATCGGCGCGTCCGAGGAGTCGGGCGGTTCGGACCTGCAGATTGTGGAGACCGAAGTGCGTTCTGTCCGAGACGGATTCGAGGTCCGCGGCGTCAAGAAATTTGTGTCGCTGTCCCCGGTGGCCGACCACATCATGGTGGTCGCCCGCGGCGTGGACCATGACCAGACCAGCCGGCACGGCAACGTGTTGGTGATCGCGGTGCCGACGGCTCAGACCGACGTGCAGGTGCCGTACCGCAAAGTCGGTGCCGGGCCGCTGGACACCGCCGCGGTGTACATCGACACCTGGGTGCCCGCCGATGCGCTGATCGCCCGTCCGGGAACCGGTTTGGCGGCGATTTCCTGGGGGTTGGCCCATGAGCGGATGTCGATCGCGGGGCAGGTCGCCGGGGGTTGCCAACGAGTGCTCGGCATCACCCACGCCAGGATGCTCGAGCGTCGGCAGTTCGGCTCGACGCTGTTCGAGCACCAGGCGCTGCGGCTTCGTCTCGCTGATCTGCAGGCCCGCGTCGACCTACTTCGGCACGGACTCAACGGAATCGCGGCCGAGGGCCGACTTGATCTGCGGGCCGCGGCGGCGGTGAAGGTCACCGCCGCAAGGCTTGGCGAAGAGGTGCTGTCGGAGTGCATGCACATCTTCGGCGGCTCCGGCTATCTGGCCGACGAGACACCGCTCGGCCGCTGGTGGCGGGACATGAAGCTGGCTCGGGTCGGCGGTGGCACTGACGAGGTGCTGTGGGAGTTGGTCGCCGCGGCAATGAAACCCGACTACGACGGCTACCACGACCTGCACGGCGGCTAGCGGGCCTCGGGGATGTCGGCGGGCGTGCGGGGCAACGTATAAAGTGCCATCCGCCGGTTGCTCATCTCGTGCTCGCCGAGGAAAGCGCAGCCGGCGTATTCACACAGCCGTCGTGCCGAGGTGTTGCGGTGGTCGGGGTCGAACATGATTCGGCGACAACGGGGTTCGACGTCGAAGACGCTCGCGACGATGCGCGGCAGCAGGAAAGGGCCGAGACCCTTGTTGACGACCGACAGCTCGGCGATGGCCGCGTGCAGGCCTACGTCGTAGGGATCGGCGTCGTACCGCGTCGCGATGGAATCCCTTGCGGCGCGGTAAACCTCGACGTATCCGCCGTCCTCACCGTGGATGCTGCCGATAAATGGGCGGGAGTAGTTGCCCACCCGCTGCGCGCGTAGGTAGTCGCGCCACCGCGTTACCGGCCAGGCCGACTCCCATGCCTCGACGAGGTGCGGCATGTTCATCCATCGCGAGATCATCTCCGCGTCGGCGTCTGGATCGGCCAAGCGCAGCGCGTAGGGCTCGGCCAGCACCGGCGTGGGCGGCGGGGGAGCGTCGCGGACGTCGTCGCTGAGCCCCTCGGTCAGCTCCCGCGGCAGGATCGAAGGCGCATCGCGCGGCGTGCTCATCGCCCGCCGCCCGGCGGCCCGGCGAAGGCCTGCGCGATCGACAGCCAGCGCGAGGCCTCGTCGCCGGTGGCCGTGACATCCAGCTCGCGCAGCGGGCGGCGCTGGGTGACCAGAAAGCAGAAGTCCTCGGCGGACCCGGTGACCCGCTGCGCGGCATCGGCCGGCCCCCACGACCAGGTGCTGCCGTCGGGCGCCCGCAACTCCACCCGGAACGGATCGCTCGGCGGCTGCTGGCCGTTGATGCCGAACGCGAAATCCCGGGTCCGCACCCCGATGTGCGCGATCGATCGCAGCCGGGCGGTAGCAGGTCGGGTCACGCCGAGGGCGTCGGCAACGTCAAGGCCGTGCGCCCAAGTCTCCATCAGCCGTGCCGTCGCCATCGACGGGCCGCTCATCGGCGGGCCGAACCATGGCAGCTTGCGCCCGTCGGCGACGGTCAGCAGCGCATCGTGCAAGCGGGCGCGGGTGAGCCGCCAGTCGGCGAGCAACTCGGCGGGCGGAACGGCCGCCAGCTCATCGGCCGCGGTGTTGACGAACCCGATCGGGTCGTCCAACGCCGTCTTCACCACGTCGGCGAAGGCGTCCACGTCGGTGACCGCCACCAGGGCGCCGCGGTCGGTCCAGAGCAGGTGCCCGATCTGGTGGGCGATCGTCCAGCCCGCGGCGGGCGTAGGCGTGGTCCAGCGCTCATCGGCGAGCGGCGCGACCAACGCGTCGAGCTCGTCGCTTTCGGCGCGCAGGTCGTCGACAATCTCTTTCAGGTCGGCCATCAGTGCGTCCCGAGGGGACCGGCGACTTCAGCCGCCGGGGGAATCGGGACATCCGCCGTCCGGCGGCGGATGTTGTCGTTGCCCAGTGTTGGTGCTCCTTCCGGGGTCGGACTGGTCCTTCGTGCAGGGTCGGGAGACGCACCGCAGAGAAGAATCCGAGGCTGAGTGAGGGTCATGAAGCTGCTGGCTTCAGCCATCAGAGATGTCACCTGCGTACCCTAACGATTTGCAGCGCGGCCGACGACACTGTGCACGGCCAGCCCGCACAGGTACACCGCGGCGCCGGCCACGATCAGCGCGGGAGAGTGGCCGTTGCTCGGGATGACGATCGCCGCCGCAGTGATCGCGGCGATGAACGCCACCCAGAACAGCGAATCCTGCACCGCGAACACGTGCCCGCGCAGGGCGTCGTCCACATCGATCTGAATGGCGGTGTCGGCGCACAGCTTGACCACCTGGCCGACTCCGCCCAGCAGGAAGCCGCATGCCACCAACACCCACAGGCGCATACCGATGCCGGCGATCTCGAAGGCCGCCGCGATCGCCAGGGCCCCGTTGGCCGTGGCGTAGCGGCCCCAGCGGCGCACCGCGGCCGGGGTGACCAGGTTCGCCAGAAACGACCCGGCGCCCGCCGCCGCGACGAACAACATCGCGCTGCCCAGCGCGGAGACCGCGGCCGTATCGCGGCTGCGCACCAGCAACAGCACCACCAAGGAGCTGATGCCGAACACCATCCGGTGCGCGGCCAACCCGGAAAGGGTGGCGGCGACGGTGGGACGCTGCCGCACGGTGCGCAAGCCGTGCAGCCAACCGGTGATGACGGCGTAGACGACCGACCCGTGGATCGCCCGCGAGGTGTCGTCGGGACCCAGCACATGCGCCGGGAAGCGCAGCGACAGCAGCAGCGCGATCAGCAACGGAACGATGACCAGGAAGATGATCGACGCGGCGCCACTGTCTCCCGAGCCGAAGATCGCACGCGGCACCAGCATGAAGTTGGCGCCGAGGAAAGCCGCGACCGCGCCGACCGCCGACGCGATCGAGTTCATCGTGACGACCTGCTCGCGGGGCACCACATCAGGCAGGGCGGCCGAAAGCCCCGATCCGACGAACCGGGCGAGGCCATTGACCACCAGCGCGCCGCACAGAACGGGCACATTGCCGGCACCGACCGCCAGGCAGATTCCCACGATCACCACCGACACCACTCGGCCCACGTTGGCGGCGATCAGCACCAAGCGTCGGTCCCAGCGGTCCATCAGCGCACCGGCGAACGGACCGAGCAGCGAATACGGCAGAAACAACACGGCGAACGCGCCGGCGATCGCCAGCGGTCGGGTGGCGCGCTCGGGGTTGAACAGCAACGCGCCGGCCAGGCCCGCCTGAAACAGGCCGTCGCCGAACTGGCTTGCCGTCCGCAACTCCAGCAACCGCCAGAAGTTGGGCAGGCTGCGCACCGAACGCCAGACAGCGACCGCCGCGTGCGGATGAGTCACTGCACCTACTTCCGAAAGGCATTGGGGCCCGGCAGTCGCGAACCGAGCATCAGGCGCCCGTTAACAACAGTACAAATTCCTCGCGGCGCCCTGCTTGTTCGCCACGGTCGTCGGGCCTGGATGCCATGATGGGATGGTGGCGCAGTCCGAAGATCCTGAAGACCATGTTGCCCCCGCGGCATACCGAGTGCGGGCGGGCACTTTGCTTCTGGCGAACACGGATCTGCTCGAGCCGACGTTCCGTCGCAGCGTGATTTACATCGTCGAGCACAACGACGGGGGCACGCTGGGCGTCGTGCTTAACCGTCCCAGCGAGACCGCGGTCTACAACGTGTTGCCACAGTGGGCGCAGATCGCTTCGAAACCGAAGACGATGTTCATCGGCGGACCAGTCAAGCGCGATGCGGCGCTGTGCCTGGCAGTGCTGCGGGTGGGTGCCGTTCCCGACGACGTGCCGGGTCTGCGGCATGTGGCCGGCCGGATGGCGATGGTCGATCTCGACGCCGACCCCGAGTCGATCGGCCCGCTGGTCGAGGGTGTGCGGATCTTCGCCGGATACTCCGGCTGGACAATCGGCCAGCTCGAGGGCGAGATCGAGCGCGACGACTGGATTGTGTTGTCGGCGTTGCCCTCTGACGTTCTCGTCCAGCCGCGGGTGGACCTGTGGGGCCGGGTGCTGCGCCGTCAGCCGCAGCCGCTGTCGATGCTGGCCACCCACCCGATCGACGTCAGCCGCAACTAGGCAGCCACGGCGGGCTCGTCGTCGAGGGGGTCGCGGGACAGTCTGCTCGCGATCACCGAGCACACCACCAGCTGGATCTGGTGAAAGATCATCAGCGGCAACATGATCACGCCGACGGTGGCGGCCGGGAAGAACACCAGCGCCATCGGAAGGCCGGACGCCAGGCTCTTTTTCGAGCCGCAGAACAGCAGCACGATGCTGTCGCCGCGATCCAGTCCGGCTACCCGACCGACCAGCCAGGTGAAGGCCAGCACCACCGCCAACAGCACGGCGTTGACCACCGCGACGATCACCAGTTGCCAGGCGTTGACGCTGCGCCAGATGTGCTCGACCATGCCCATCGAGAACGCGGTGTAGACGACCAACAGGATCGAGCCTCGGTCGACGGTTTTGGTCAACACCGTGTGCCGGGCAACCCAGTCGGCGATCCACGGCCGCATCAGTTGACCCGCCACGAACGGCAGCAGCAGTTGCACCATCACGTCGCGAACCGCGGTGGCGTCCATCCGGGCTCCGCCGCTGGTGTTCATCAGCAGCACGACGAGCAACGGGGTCAACGCGATCCCGACGATGTTCGACAGCGATGCGCTGACCAGCGCGGCCGAGACATTGCCCCGCGCAATCGACGTGAAGGCGATCGAGGACTGCACGGTCGACGGGACCAGACACAGGAACAGCAGCCCGTTGTACAGGTCGAGGTTCAGTAGCCAGGGAACCAGGCCGCGGGCGGCCAGCCCGAGCACCGGGAAGACCACGAAGGTGGTGGCCAAAACCAGCAGATGCAGCTGCCACCGTTTGACGCCCTGCCAGGCCTGCTGCGGAGACAGCCGGGCGCCGTACAGCCAAAACAGCAGCGCGATAACCACTTTGGCGGCCACCGACATAACGTCGGAAAAGGCGCCGCGGGCCGGAAACAGTGCCGCCAGCGCGACCGTGGCGGCCATGGCCAGCAGGAAAGTATCAATCGGCAGCGCCGAGAGCTTTTTCAGCACAAGGGTGTACCGGTCAGTGGCAGGCCAGCGTGCAGGCTGCGCAGGACCCGCTGCAGGTGGTCGCGCCTTCTTCGCGCCGAAGTGCGTAGCGCGCGGTCTGATAGGAGCCGGCGGCGACGGTACCGAGGGCCCCGACGATGCACACGCAGATCACCGGCAGTGCGGTGGCCGCGGGTGCGGCCAGTGCCACCGCGCCTCCGGCGGCCAGCATGATCGCGCCGGCCAGCTGCGGCGGTGCGACCGAGCGCATGATCAGCCCGACGGTGCCGGTGCCGACTGGACGGACCAACGACCGCAGTCCGAGTATGGCCATTACCATCGCCGCGCTCAGGCACAGCACTCCCGCGATCAGCATGGGGCCACAATACGAGGCCACTCCGGCCCCTGTGCGACGCCCTAGTGCGACAGTGCCTGAGGCGGAGCGACCACCGCAGGTGGAGCTGCCGGCGCCGCCGGTGGTACGGGCGCGGCGGGTGCCGGCGGCGCCGGCGGCGGGGCGGCGGGTGCGCTGGACCCGGGCGCGCCGGCCCGGAACCCGTTGATGATGCCGTCGGTGGCCGGCGCCTCGGCGACGGTTCCGCCGGCTTCGGTGGTCACCGCCAGCGACACCAGGTACTTGTCGGGCCCGGAGGTGACGATGACATTGCGATGTGAGGTATTGAGCGTCATCTCGTTCTGCCGGTAGGTGCCCTCGATGATCGACGACGGCGAGCCGTTGAGGTCGGCCAGTGAGGCGTTGGTGCTGCGCCAGGCGGGCAGTTGCTGGCTGTCGATGTAGCCGTGCGTGATGGCTTCTTTCGGATCGAAGTCGCCGACCAGTCGGTAGACCACGAGCTGGGCGTTCGGGGTGTAGAGGCTGCTGCTGTGCCGGTTGGCGGTCACGACGAACGCGTCGGGGACATTGGGGTCGGGCACCTGCGTCCAGCCCTGCGGCATTGGCAGGGTGAGGTCGAGGGCCTTGAAGTCCTTCGCCTGTTGCGGCTCCAGCTTGACGTTCTTGCTCGCGAAGAATTCGCGCAGCGTGCCAGTGCTGGCCGGGGTGAGTTCTGGCGGTGCGGCGACCGGCGGAGCCGGCGGCAGTCCCGGCGCGGCCGGGGCCAGTGCGGGAGAGATCGGCACGGGCGCCGCTGCGGCCGTGCCTGGCGTCGGGTTGCCGGCGGCGCCGGGGACGACGGCGACGGCTTGCGGCATCGGGGCGGCGGGAGCCGGGTTGGGGCGGGGCGGGAACACCGGGTCGGCAGACGCGGTGGGGCTGGCAAGGCCCAAGACACCGGCAGCGCCGACGGCCAGACCCGCGACCGTTACTCGCCAGCTACGGGCAGTCTGCTTCATGGGGGCCGGTCCTTCCGAGATCGCTCGGGTCGTTTTGTCGAAGTCGCAGAAAGCGACTGTAACCAGGGGGAAGCGCCGGCTTCCAGCGCTGGGACCGACCTGCAATACACCTGGGACAAACCCCTGACCGGTCTGCAATCCAACCGAGACCGTTGATGGTCGGCGGGTCGCTCGACGCCGCCCTTATAACCTGTGTGCGTGACCGACTCCCCAACCGCCCCTGCCGAGCAGGCCGATCCCGACGCGCCGCGGTTTCGCTATACCGCGGATCTGGCCGGCCGCATCGAACGCTCCTGGCAGGACAACTGGACCCGGCTGGGAACTTTCAACGTGCCCAACCCGGTCGGTTCGCTGGCGCCGGCGGACGGCTCACCGGTGCCCGACGACAAGATGTTTGTGCAGGACATGTTCCCGTATCCCTCGGGCGAGGGTCTGCACGTCGGCCATCCGCTCGGCTACATCGCCACTGATGTCTACGCCCGCTACTTCCGGATGCTGGGTCGCAATGTGTTGCACGCGTTGGGTTTCGACGCATTCGGTCTGCCCGCCGAGCAGTACGCGGTGCAGACCGGCACTCACCCGCGCACCCGCACCGAGGCCAACATCGTCAACTTCCGGCGTCAGCTGGGCCGACTGGGCTTCGGCCACGACAACCGGCGAAGCTTTTCCACCACCGACGTTGAGTTCTACAGGTGGACGCAGTGGATCTTCTTGCAGATCTACAACGCGTGGTTCGACGCCGACGCTGACAAGGCCCGTCCGATCGCCGATCTGATCGCCGAATTCGAGTCCGGTGCGCGCCAATTGGATGACGGCCGGGAGTGGCCAATGCTGTCGGCGGGGGAGCGCGCCGACGTGGTCGACGCGCACCGGCTGGTCTATCGCTCCGACTCGATGGTCAACTGGTGTCCGGGCCTGGGGACCGTGCTGGCCAACGAAGAGGTCACCGCTGACGGCCGCAGCGACCGGGGGAACTTCCCCGTCTTCCGCAAACGGCTGCGGCAGTGGATGATGCGGATCACCGCCTACTCCGACCGGCTGCTCGACGACCTCGACGTGCTGGACTGGCCGGACAAGGTCAAGACCATGCAGCGCAACTGGATCGGCCGATCCACCGGCGCCGCAGCACTGTTCTCAGCGCCTACCACCGATGGCGAAACGGCGGACCTGGAGGTCTTCACCACCCGGCCGGACACCCTTTTCGGCGCAACGTATCTGGTGCTGGCTCCCGAGCATGAGCTGGTCGACCGTCTGGTGGCGGCGCAATGGCCGGCGGGTGTGGATCCGCACTGGACCTACGATGCGGACAACCCCGCACAGGCCGTCGCGGCCTACCGGCAGGCCATCGCCGCGAAGTCCGATCTGGAACGTCAGGAGAACAAGGCCAAGACCGGCGTGTTCCTCGGCGCTTATGCGACCAACCCGGCCAACGGTGAGCAGGTGCCGGTCTTCATCGCCGACTACGTGCTGGCCGGATACGGCACCGGAGCGATCATGGCCGTCCCCGGCCACGACCAGCGCGACTGGGAGTTCGCCCACGAGTTCGGCCTGCCAGTCATCGAAGTCATTGCCGGCGGCGACATTTCGCAGGCGTCGTACACCGGCGAGGGCACGCTGGTGAACTCGGATTACCTCAACGGGTTCAACGTCGCGGCCGCCAAGGAGGCCATCACCGCACGGCTGGAATCCGAAGGCCGCGGTAAGGCGCGCATCGAATACAAGCTGCGTGACTGGCTTTTCGCGCGGCAACGGTATTGGGGTGAGCCGTTTCCGATCGTCTACGACAGCGACGAACGCGCCCACCCGCTGGATGACGCCGCGCTGCCGGTCGAATTGCCGGACGTGCCGGATTATTCGCCGGTGCTGTTCGACCCCGACGACGCCGATAGCGAGCCGTCGCCGCCACTGGCCAAGGCCACCGAATGGGTGCACGTCGATCTGGACCTCGGCGACGGCCTGAAGCCCTACACCCGTGACACCAACGTCATGCCGCAGTGGGCGGCCAGCTCGTGGTACGAGCTGCGTTACACCGACCCGCACAACGCAGAACGCTTCTGCGGCAAGGAGAATGAGGCCTACTGGATGGGCCCCCGGCCCGCCGAGCACGGGCCCGGTGATCCCGGTGGCGTCGACCTCTACGTCGGTGGCGCCGAGCACGCCGTGCTGCACCTGCTGTATTGCCGGTTCTGGCACAAGGTGCTTTACGACCTCGGCCACGTCAGCTCGCGCGAGCCCTACCGCAGGTTGATCAACCAGGGCTACATCCAGGCGTTCGCGTACACCGACGCCCGCGGGTCCTACGTGACGGCTGCCGACGTCGTTGAGCGTGACGGCAAGTTCTACTACCAGGGTGTGGACGGGGAGATCGCAGTCTTCCAGGAGTTCGGCAAAATCGGTAAGAGCCTGAAGAATTCGGTGTCGCCGGACGAGATGTGCGACGACTACGGCGCCGACACCTTGCGGGTGTACGAGATGTCGATGGGCCCGCTGGAGGCGTCACGCCCGTGGGCCACCAAGGACGTCGTCGGAGCGCACCGGTTTCTCCAGCGGGTGTGGCGACTGGTGGTCGACGAGCAGTCCGGCGAGACTCGGGTGACCGAGGACGCGGATCTCGACACCGAGACACTGCGGCTGCTGCACCGCACCATCGCCGGAGTCTCCGAAGACTATGCGGCACTGCGTAACAACACTGCGGTGGCCAAGCTGATCGAGTACACGAACCACCTGACCAAGCAGCACCGCGACTCGGTTCCGCGGGCCGCGGCCGAGCCGCTGGTGCTGATGCTGGGGCCGCTGGCGCCGCACCTGGCCGAGGAGTTATGGGAGCGGCTGGGCCATCCGGCATCGCTGGCGCACGGCCCGTTCCCGGTGGCCGATCCCCACTATCTGGTCGACGACAGCGTGGAATATCCCGTCCAGGTCAACGGCAAAGTGCGCGGGCGGATCACCGTGTCGGCCAGTGCCGACGCCGATGCGGTGGAGGCCACAGCGCTGGCGGATGAGAAGGTGCAGGCATTCCTGGCCGGCGCGACACCGAAGAAGGTGATCGTGGTCACCGGGAAAATGGTCAACCTCGTCGTCTAGCCGCGTGGTCTGAGCACGATCTCGTGCACATGCCCGTCGGCCGGGGTCGCGATCGCGTGGGCGACCGCCGCGGCGACGGTGTCCGCGCGCAGGAGCCGGTCCGCGTCGTACTCGCCGTCCTCGAAGGACACCAGCTCGCGTTGCATGTCGGTGTCGGTGCGGCCGGGATACACGGTGGTGACCCGTAGCGCCGGCTCGCTCAAGCGCAGTGAATCGGCGAACGCGCGCAGCGCGAACTTGCTCGCCGAATACGACGCCATGTTCTCCGACGCCTTGCGGCCCGACCCGGAGTTGATGAACACCACCTGACCCTCCGCACGCCGCAGGGCTGGCAGCAGGGCCAGTGTAACCGCCACGGCCCCAACGACATTGACGTTAAAAGTGGTGCGCCACTGATCGACGGTGGACTCAGCGACCCGCCCGGGCAACGACACCCCGGCATTGTGCACCAGCACATCGAGCTCGTTGATGGCGGCGGTCGCTGCCGGAATCGCGTCGGTGTCGGTCATATCCAGCGCCACCGTGGTGGCGCCTAACCGATCCGCGGTGGCCCGCAGCGCGGGTGATGGTCGTCCCGCTAAGAGCAGGGTGTGGGTGGGCGCCAGGGCATCGGCGATAGCGGCGCCGATCCCGCGACTGGCGCCGGTGATGAGCGCGGTTCGCATGCTCGCCAGCTTAGGGGCGGGTCGCCCTGGCAGCTATGCGCAGCAAGGAATTACGACGTCTGGTCGCCGTTGGTCTGGGCCGCCGCCGTGCTACCCACCGGCTCGCTGCCGGCCAACCGCTCCAGCGGTGCAAGCGCTTTGCAGAGGGTTTCCCGGTCGGGCTCGCTGAGCTGGCTCAGCAGCGTGGCCAGCGCGTGAATCCGGTTGGTCAGCGACTCACGGTGAACGGCCAGTCCGCGCGGGGTGATGTCGACAAGCACGGCGCGCAGGTCTGATGGGTCGCGCGAGCGCTTCACCAGGCCGATCTTCTCCAGCCGGCGGATCGCCACTGTTGTGGTCGGTGTGCGAACGCGCTCGTGGGCGGCCAGGTCGGTCATCCGGATCGGGCCACGGTCGAGCAGCGTGACCAGAATCGAAAGTTGGGCCAGAGTGAGGTCGCTGGCTGCCGCGGCGCCGGCGCTCGGATCGCCGCGGCGCAGGATGGAGAACAACTTGGAAAGCGTGCGGTGAAGCCCCTCCGCCAGCTCTGTGAGCTCGGGCACGGTGGCTTCGGTTTCCGCCATAGTTCGACAGTCTAACCTGTCTGCAGTTAAGCGGCCTATATTTCGTTTCTGCTCGTCACAGGACCTGCGACAAGAAGCGCTGCAGGCGCTCGGTGGCCGCCGCCTCGAAAATCTGCGCGGGCGGGCCGGTTTCCACCACCTGGCCGTGATCCATGAAGACAACGGCGTCGGATGTGGACTTGGCAAAAGCCATTTCGTGCGTGACTACCAGCATTGTCATGCCCTCGGAGCCCAGGTCGGCGATCAGCGCCAGGATTCCTTTGACCAGTTCGGGATCCAGCGCCGAGGTCACCTCGTCGAACAGCATCACCTGAGGTGCCATGGCCAGCGCGCGGGCGATGGCCACCCTTTGCTGTTGGCCGCCCGACACGGCATCGGGGCGGCAATCGGCCTTGTGCTTCATGCCGACCCGGTCCAGCTGCGCCAGCCCCAATTCGCGAGCCGCATCACCGGAGAGTCGTTTGAGTTTGCGCGGCGCCAGCATGACGTTGTCCAGGACGCTCAGATGCGGGAAAAGGTTAAAATGTTGAAACACCATGCCAATCCGCTGCCGAACCGTATCGGGATCGTCCTGCAAAACCGACTGACCGTCGAGCAAGATGTCGCCGCCGTCGGGTTCGTGCAATCGATTCAGGGCCCGCAGCAGCGTCGACTTTCCAGAGCCCGACGGGCCGATCACCGCCACCGTGTTGCCGGCCGGCACGTTGATGTCTACACCGCGCAGCACTTTATTGCGACCGAAGGACAGGTGAATCCCATTGCCCACCAACGACACCGACTCGGTCACGTCATCTCCTGACTGGTTGTCAAGGCCAACGGATCCTCCGGTTCGGTGACGGTCCGCCCGTGCCGAAGCCGGTTGTCGACGAAGTTGACCAGGTGGGTCAGCGGGATGGTCAATATCAGGTAGAACACCCCGGCCGCGACCAGTGGAGAGAGGCTGCCGGTCTGCGCGTTGAGGTCACGGCCGACCTGGAACAGTTCGCGCTGGCCGGCGATCAGCCCCAGGAAGTACACCAGCGCGGAGGCTTTCAGCAGCGCGATGAACTGGTTGACGAGGGCGGGCAGTACCCGGCGGACGCCCTGCGGGATCACGACCATGCGCATCGCGGTGTGGTAGCTCAGCCCGAGTGCGCGGGAGGCGTCCAGCTGACCGGATTCGACGCTCTGGATGCCGGATCGGAAGATCTCACCCACATACGCGGCGGCCGTCAGCCCCAGGGCGGCGATGCCCAGCGGATACGGGTTGTTGTTCGTCAGTCCGCCCACGATCGGCCCGATGCCGAGCCCGATCAGCAGAATGATCACCACCTCGGGCAAGCCGCGGAAGATGTCGGTGTAGACCCGCGCCGGCCAGCGCAGCCAGCGGGTCCGCGAAACGCCGGCCACCGCGAGCGCCATACCGACCACCAGGCCGATCACACTGGAGCTGACGGTCAAGATCAGCGTGTTGGGTAGGCCCGTCGTCACCATCGCCGGGACGGCCTGCCTATAGAGATCCCAGTCGAAGAACTGATCCCGCAGCTGGGCCAGCGTGGATTTCGGCTGCGCGGCCTCGACCGCTTCCTGGCGGTGGTTGTGTTTGGCTATCGCCGCGAAGTCCGGCAGGTGCGGCGTGGGTGCCGATTTCGATCCCGGCTTCCAGCCCTGCGGCAAGGACCGCGGAACCCAGTCGGTATACAACTGCGACCAGGTGCCGTCGGCGATGACGGCGTCCAAGCCGGCGTTCAGCGCATCGATCAGCGGCTGGTTGTCTTTGGCCACCGGGAACGCTACGAAACTGCCCGGACTAAACGTGTAGGCGGCGACGGTGGCGGTATCGCCGTGCCGCATCACTTTGGCCGCCTCCATCGCCGGCGCCACCCACGCGTCGATCTGGTGGTTCTTCAGGCAGGTGTACAGGGTGGTGAAGTCGGGGAATTTCACTGGCTCCACGTGCACGGTGTCGACGACATAGGCCTCTTCGACGGTGCCCTGAATGACGCCTATCCGCTGCCCCGCACCCAGTTTGTCGAAGCCGTGGAGCGGCGAGCCGGTCGGCACGATCAACGACAGGTAACCGAAGTCGTAGCCGTTGGTAAATCCGACGGTGCGGCGGCGTGCTTCGGTGGCGACGATCGACGACGAGGCGACGTCGAAGCGTCCGGTCGCCACTTGGGCGAGCAGGCCGGCGAATTCGGTGCCGGCGAAGACGACGTTCAGTCCCAGCTTCGCGGCGATCGCGCGCAGCAGCTCGTTGTCATAACCGGTGTAGCGCCCCGTGGTGTTCAGGCAGCTGGTCGGAGGACCTCCCGGCTGAGTCCCGATGGTCAGGGTCCGCGGCGTGCGCAAGCCCAGCGCGTCGATGTTCACCGAACTCAACAGCTCGACGTCGGCAGTCGTGTAGTCGCGTTCCTCCGGCGGGCTGGAGGTGACCAGCTTCTCCGGCAGGGCCATCGCGCCCTCTTTGCCCGACGGCTTGCACAGGTTGTCGGCCGCCGCCGGCGCCATCGGAGCTAGACAATAGGTCAGCAGAATCGTGGCGAGCAGCGCAACAAGCCTCGACGCGTGCAACCTCATGACCGATCACGCCACCGGCACAGCTCCTGGGCGTCGCTCAGGTCGTAGTCCGGGCCGTTCACCCCGACGGTCAGCAGCGTCACGCCCAGTGCCACCAACGCTTCCGCGTCGGCGATCAACCCGCCGTTGTCCTTGTTGACGCCGGCTGAGTGCTCGATGGCGTTGGGATCGCGGCCGACCGCGGCGCAGTGCTCGGCTAGCACCGCAGCGGCCTGCGGGTAGCTGTTGACGCTGGTGAACCCGTGCCAGACGTCGCCGTGCTCGGCGACCAGCCGCAGGGTTTTCTTCGGGCCCTTCCCGCCGATCAGCAGCGGGATGTCGCGGGTGGGCGCCGGGTTGAGCTTGGCCAGCCGGGACTTGATCCGCGGCAGCGCGCCCGCCAGGTCGTCGAGGCGGCTGCCGACGGTGCCGAATTCGTAGCTGTACTCGTCGTAGTCCTTTTCCTTCCATCCGGATCCGATGCCGAGGATCAGCCGACCGTCCGAGATGTGGTCGACGGTGCGGGCCATGTCGGCCAGCAGTTCCGGGTTGCGATAGGAGTTGCAGGTCACCAGGGCGCCGATCTGGATTCGTGAGGTCTGCTCGGCCCAGGCGCCGAGCATGGTCCAGCACTCGAAATGCGCGCCGTCGGGATCGCCGTACAGCGGGAAGAAGTGGTCCCAGTTGAAAGCGACGTCGACGCCGATGTCTTCACATCGGCGCACAGCGTCGCGCAGGTTGCGGTAGTTCGGCGAATGCTGAGGCTGCAGCTGGACCCCGATGCGGATCGGGCGGCCGGAAGAAGTCATGCCTTACACCGTAGGCGCGGGGAACATGCGAGATAAGCTCGACGACGAACCTCCTTCTGGTAGGAGCTGCGCATGTCCAGCACCGCTGCCGACAGTATCGCCGGCGTCGACGTTCCCGACACTGAGCTGGTGACGGCGATTACCGCGCACATCCGAGCTGCCGAAGACGACCTGCTGTTCAATCATTCCCGCCGCGTATACCTCTTCGGGGTGCTGCAGGGTCGCCGCCGCGGACTGCGGCCGGACCTGGAGCTTCTCTACGCCGGGGCGATGTTTCACGACATCGGGCTCACCGAGCGTTACCGCAACTCGACGCTGCGCTTCGAGGTCGACGGGGCCAACGCGGCGCGTGACTTTCTGCTGGAACACGGCGTCGACAACGCCGACGCCGACAAAGTCTGGCTGGGCATCGCTCTGCACACCACGCCCGGCGTGCCCGAATTCCGGTCACCTGAAACAGCTTTGGTGACTGCGGGTGTCGAGACCGATGTGCTCGGCATCGGCCGCGACGATCTGGCTCCGGACGACCTCGAGGCGGTTGTCGCCGCGCACCCTCGACCGGATTTCAAGCAGCAGATCCTGGCCGCGTTCAACGAGGGCATGAAGCACCGTCCCCAAAGCACTTTCGGGACATGCAACGCCGATGTCCTGGAGCGTTTCGATCCCGCGTTCGCCCGCGACAACTTCGTCGACAACATTCTGGGCAACACCTGGCCTGAGTAAGGGCCGCGGCGCAGCTAGCCCGCCAGCACGCCACGGAGGATGTCGGTCAACACCCGAGGCTGGTCGCTTTGCACGGAGTGACCCGAGTTCTCCACGATCTGAATGCCCTGGAATTGCTGCGCACGCTTTGCCAGTTCGTCGGCGTCCTCGTCGGTGACGAACGGCGATGTCCCGCCGCGTACCAGCCTGACCGGCACCGACAGGCCGGCGAAGTCGTCCCAGAGGCTGTCGAAATCGGGAATCTTTCGGATGCTGTCGTAACGCCAGGTCCAGGTTCCGTCGTCCAGCCGGCGGGAGTTGTGAAAGACGCCGCGCCGCAATGATTTCCGGTCGCGGTGCGGCGCTGCGGCCGTGGTGACCTCCAGGATCGCGTCGAAGCTGGGGAAGTTGCGCTCACCGGCCACCAGCGCGACGGTGCCTTGCTGGTCGGTGGTCATCTCCGCGTAGCGGCGCAACGCCGACGGCGTGACGTCGACCAGCAGGAGTTCGCGCACCAGCTGCGGCGCGATGGCGCCGAGACCGATCGCGGTCAGCCCGCCCAGCGACATGCCGACGATCAGCTCGGCAGCCGGGGCGAGGTCCTCGATAACCGCCCTGATCGCGGCGGCGTTGTTCTGTGGTGAGTAGTCGCCGTCTTCGCGCCACGCGGAGTGCCCATGGCCGGGCAGGTCGACCGCCAGCGCGGACACACCCAGACCCACGATCACGGTGTCCCAGGTGTGCGCGTTCTGTCCGCCGCCGTGCAGGAACACCACCCGCGGAGTTGCCTCACCCCACTTCAGTGCGCTGATGTCGCCCGCGTCGACGCGATGCACCGGGGGCAGTGAACCGGTGGCGCCGGCCTGCTCGGCGTTCTCGGGGAGCAGCGCGAACTCGGACAGACCCAGCAGGTCGTCGTCGGAGATGTCGCTCACAACTCCTGACCCTAGAGGACGTAGCGACGACGGATGCCGCGGAATCGACCCCACATCGCTGCGGCTCGTTCGGACTCGGTGACCATCGCGGTGTCCGCGGGCAGGGTGCTGAGCAGTTCGTCGTGGCGGACCACACGGGTGGTGAGCACGGCTGGTTGGCCCTCGAGCATGTGGCGGTAGGTCAGGTTGCCGCGTTCGAATCCCTGGCTGTCCAACCAGTTGTGCACGCCGGGATCACGGTGCGCCATAACCAGCCGGATGCGGCCGTCGGTGTCGACTGCGGTGCGGCTCGGCGTGTAGCTCACCGGTCGGTACAGGTAGTCCATGCTGTTGAAGAACACGCCCATGTTGGTCAGCATCCACAGCCCGTCGTGAGCGTCGAACTCGACAATGAGCGCCTCGTCAGCACCGAGCTCCCAATACATATTGGCCGCGGCCCGGCCGCGCTTGGCGTCGGCACCGGTGGCCTCGACGTGAGGAAAGGTGTTCGGCCGATCGGCGTCGACGCCGCCGTAGCTGAATGGGAACTCCGGCCAATCCGACATCAGCCCGGTGACGAAGTCGCCGGCCCAGTTCATCGCCTCGACCATCACCTCGACCGAGGGCAGCGGCTTGGGCGTCGACATGTCGATCCGCTCGATCCGGATCTGCGCGGGCAGCTCATCCCAGCGGTCAAAACCCTGTCGGATGAAGAGTTTTCGCGACTCCGTCGTGGTAGGCAGCCAGTTGGGGCCACGGTGCGGACCGCCGATGTACAGCTCGAAAGTCCCGTCGTCGCCGATCGTGAGCTGATCGCCGACGATGTTGGCTTCCGGTGTGTCACCGAATGGCTCGTGCAGTACGCCGGGGCCGGGGGTGCGGAGGCCCTGCACGGTGATGTTGAAAAATCGCGCGGTGCCGCGGCTGCCGGTCACGCGATATGTCGAATGCCCGTCGATCCACGCCTGTTGGTAGGTGAAGTCGCCGCAGTCACCACCGAGCTTGCGGGTCGGACCGCAGAATGTGTGCAGCGCCGGGTAGCCGGTGTCGCGAGTCTCCAACGCCAAATCAAAAGCCTGGCCGAGGTTTTGGGTGAGGAACCGGAATGCGTCGACGCGCTGCGCACCCGAGTGGGCGTTGGCGTCCTTGAATGCCCGCTCGCCCGCGCTGCGGAGTTGCAAGCAGAACGCCGTCCACGCCGCCCGCAGCGCGTCGTCGTCGGGCCCGTCGCCGTAGGCCATCGTCAGGCCCCCAACTTGGTGAGCATCGCCCCTACGACATCACATGCGCGCCGCGCCGATTCGAGCCGGCCTTCCTTCTCGATCCGCGGGCCGATCAGCTCGAGGTCGAAGCCGTGGGCGTAGCCGCCGGCCAGTGCCTGGGCGATGAACCCTTCGATCGGGATGGTGCCGTCGCCTGGAACGGCGCGCCCCGGCAGCGACCGGTCGCCGAGCACGTAGTCGCTGAGCTGGATTAGCCGGGTGCGCGGCAGCGCGCGCCGCACGAGCCCGTCGACATCGCCTTCGGCCCAGCAGTGGAACACGTCGATGCAGATGTCCAGCCCGCTCATCTCCGCCAGCGTGACGGTGTCGCGCAGCGTGTGCGCGAGATGAATGTCGGCGTACAGGCTCGACGCGTTCTCGATCGCCAGCGCCACACCCGACCGGTTGGCATGCGCCGCGCACTGCCCGACCATCTCGCAGAACCGTTCGGCAGCCTGAGCCCAACTGAGTGGACCCCGCCCGCCGGTGAGCAGGTAGACGGTGCCTGCGCCGACTGCGGCGGCGGCGTCGATCACTCGGTTAAGCGCGGTGCGGGCGTCCTGGTGGTCGCTGGCCAACATGCCGCCGGCGAACAGGTGGTACACGGCTTCGACGCTGTAGTTGTTGTGCTGCAGCAGGTTTGGGAATTGCGGGTCGAGCAGCTGGCTGTCCAGGATGCTCAACCGGGTCACCGCGAGGTCGGTCCAGTACTTCTGCAGGTCGGTCAGCGGGGCGCCGTAGAACGTGACGTTGTGCACCGACAGGCGCTGGTGGGTCACCGCTATCCTCGGTTCTCGATCTCGACGCCGAATCGCTCACGGAACGGCCGGAATTCGTCATGTAATGCGTCGAGGTCCTCGCCGATGTCGATGAGCAGCTGGGTGGAGTAGCGGAACTTGCCGTGCCGGTCGCCGCGGTTGTCGGCCAGGTAGGACCGCATCGCCGATTCGGCCGGCGCTGTCAGCTCGCGACCGCCGAATGCGTAGTACCGCCGTACCGTCGCGACCTGATCGGCGATGAAGTCGGTGTAGCGGACGTGCAGGATCCGCGGATCGTCGACCATCGGGTTGCTCATCGTGTTGGCGATGCTGGCACGGGTCATCTCGAGATGCTTCTTGGCCTCGGCGAGCAGATCGACGGGCCCGACGATGCCGTCCATGATGTCGGCCATCATCATCGTGCGCGACGCGGCCACCTGCACCGGGTCCCGGTGCAGCCAGACCAACGTCGAGTCGGGATATGTCGCGAACATCTCTTTGAGGCGGAAGCCGTGAAAGCCTTTGAGGACCCAGTATTTTCGTGGTCGAGCGTATTGCAGTTGTTGCAGCATGGCTTTGTGTAGCCGGTACTGCGCCGTTGCGTGGGTGGCCAGTCCGCCCACCAGCGATTGCATCGGGACCCGCCACCACGCGGTCGGCGTCATCACCCGGAAATCGAACGCCCAGGTGCGTTCGTCTTCAGGCAGGCCGTCGCCGAGCATGTCGTTGTAGGGGTGGCTGTGCAG